>JAESSB010000028.1 GCA_016764335.1 Magnetovibrio sp. | reverse complement strand
AAAGATATCGATGATGGCTCTGGCCGTTTCAGCCGCTGTTTTCCCGCTTAATTTCGCCGCAATCACATAACGGGTTTTGCGCTCTTTCAAGACTAAAACTGGCCGTGTGCGGTGGCAAATGATCAAATCAGCTTCCCAATGACCAACGTGTTCCCGCCCGTTGATTTCTGCGGGTCTGTCATGAATAGACGCGCGGTCTGCAATCGAAGACCGTGTTTTTCGACGAACGCGACGGCCTCGTTTTGAGCCTCTTTTGCTCGGCAGGTAGAGATAAAGTTTTTCGTCTTTTCGCGAAAATATCCAATCGTAAATGGTCTCAGAAGAAAGGCTCGGCAAGGCTTCGTTTCCCGCTCGCAACCAGCCCGAAATTTGTTCCGGCGTCCAACCTTCTTGCAAACGTTCGCGCAMGNATWCGSCAAGGTCTGGGTTTTGATCCAGCTTGATTTGAATTCCATTTTAACCCTCGGCTCATCGTCGAGGCCGCTCGTTTCAGTTCCCGTGCAATCAGGCAAGGCCCAAAACCTTGCCCCCTAAAAAGGCAATTTGTTCTCTYTCATCAAGCGTAATATATCCATTCCTAAGAATTGTTAAGTCTTAGGGGAAGCGCTATGGTGCGTATTCTGTCAGCGCAACACCTCACAGGTTTCATTACCCTAACGCTATCTCAGGGAACCAAATGGCGGCGGATGCAGTTAGGTGCGAACACGTCTCTGGTAAAACCTCTGTTAAACAGGGAAAATACAGGAAATTTATTTGTTTTCTGGCTCGATCCGTTTATGAGTACTCATCAAGGCTCCAGTATCTAGGCTTTTCAAACTCGGGTGTGAACCCAATTTCACTTATTGAATTGCTAAGGCAAAGTGTGATTCGATCTTTCTTAGGAGGATTTACATCATAAGATTTGATTGATCAGACCAAGAATGAACCGTCATTGAACCACACCTGCCCCGGGGTGGACGAGGCCCCAAACGTGTTGATGACCGCCGTGTTTTAAACGGTATTTTCTATATTTTACGCACGGGTGCGCCGTGGCGCGATCTACCAGAACGCGACGGCCCTCACACCACCATTTACAATCGTTATGCCCGTTGGGCGCGGCGTGGCATTTGGACATCAATCTTCGATGTCCTTGCGTGTCAAAACGAAAATTGCCTGTTTTTTATCGACAGCTCTATCGTCTAGGCTCACCGCGCGGCAACCGGCGCAAAAGGGGGGAACTGGCGCAGGATATTGGCCGCACAAGTAAAGTTCACGCCGTTGTTGATGAAAGTGAACGGCCTCGTTGCCTCATCATAACGGGCGGTCAGGTTCAGGACAGCCAAGTGATGGTCGATCTTTTGGACGGTGCCGGAAAGTCCAAAGCTGTTGTTGCTGATAAAGCTTACAACTCAGCCGCAATTCGTTAGTATATTGCGGATCAAGGTGCTCTTGCCGTCATTTTGACAAAGTCAAATGCCCGAAAACAAATCCCTCACGACAAGCGCCTTTATCGCATGCGGAACATCGTTGAGCGGTTCTGTTGCACGATGAAGGACATGAGACGGTTGACCACTCGATATGAAAAACTCAGCTCTAATTTTTTGGAAATGGTGCAGATATTTGCCATTCGGCTATGGATCAATTGAGTCCACACCCTAAGGTCAGGACCCATTAATTGAGAGAAAAGATCGCCATGGCTGCGCTGCATAGTGCTGAAAAGAACGTGTGTGCGCATCGATCATAGCGCAGTACGATGCGCCGCCAGTCCTTGATTTTACCGAACATGTTTTCAATTTTATGGCGCTGTTTATAGAGTATTTTGTCATATTCTGGGCGGGATGAAAGGCTCAACACCCTTTTTTATCAAAGCCTTAGGGAACCAATCTGCATCATAGCCTTGATCTACCAAGAAGCACTTGGCTGATGGTAAAACATTCAACATTAATTTAGTACCCGTATAATTGCTCATCTGCCCTTCTGATAAAAGCATGACAACGGGGCGACCATGACCATCACACACCGCATGACGTTTTGAGTTTAAGCCGCCTTTTGGTTGCCCAATRCGATGGGGAAGATCCCCTTTTGGACGCTTTAGCGCTTGAATTTGGGGGATGAATTTACCCAAAGAACAGCAGGCTGGCTGCTGTGCGGTGAGCTTTAAGGTGTGTCGCATTAATTTGGAGCTAATCGGGAACACCTTTTGCCCCGACAAGTCCAGAAAATATACGGTCAAACACGCTCCTTCGGTTCCCTCTCATAAAGCGGTTATAAAGTGTTTTGTGCGGGACTGTATTCAGAAGGTGCATCACGCCACTGTCATCCACGCTTCAAGACATGAATGATCCCGGGTACACCCCGAAGGTCATCGACGCGAGGCACCCCGGGAAACAAAGGGAAATGGGGCGCAATACGTTGTCATTGCTCAGGGCTTAACCAGAAATCATCGCTCATGTGATGTCCTCCATAAATAAGAACGACATGATCCGACAGAAAACTGAAGTATAGATTAAGAGGTCCTGAGCCTAGGTAATATTAACATAACGGTATTACACCGGCGCGTCATATCGACAGGTGTTTTCAAAAACACAGGCCCGTCGTCAGCAAACCATCGACCATGGCTTGAGAGCGATCGTTAATCSACAYMWWGRCKSWCSSWRTRWKSRKMWKAWSSKCCCTARAAKAAWYMMWMRKYCMKRWMYWWRSRSYSWTYRAARMMWAMYARAMKCCMKWSTYMAAATTCACTAAAGACAATAATGAAAGTATATTCTATTATATGGAAGTAATAGAATAAATCACTTGATAACAATTGGTTAATATAAATATAAGGCGTGGGAATTGAAGATGGCTATGGACACAAAGCGCAAAGCGCGTGTTAAGAAGGTCTCCAAAAAAAAGAATGACAGTAGCGGTCAAGTGCAATCTTTATGTCGGGCACTGTCGATTCTTAATGTGATTGCCGAAGACGATGGTGGCCTGACCATGACCAACATCTCACAAAGCACGGGCCTACCTCTATCAACTACCCACAGGCTTCTAACCACCTTGCAACATGAACGTTATGTTCGCTATGACCCGGCTTTGTCGCTGTGGAAAATGGGGGTGCAAGCCTTTGTGATCGGCAATGCCTTTGTTCGCTCGCGCGATATCATCATGATGTCGCGTCCTTTCATGGCGACACTGATGGAAAAAAGTGGCGAAACAACCAATCTTGCGGTCGCTGACCATGGTGAATGTATTTATTTGGCGCAGATTGAATGTCGCCAAATGATGCGCGTACAGGCCAAGCCCGGTTCACGAGTGCCCATACACAGTTCAGCCGTTGGCAAGGCCTTATTAGCCGCCATGCCAGAAGAAAAAACGAAGAAATTTATTCAGATGCGCGAATTTGAACGCGCTACGGACAAGACGGTCATAGATCAACGCGCCTTATGTAAAGAGATCAAATCGACACGTGCTCTGGGCTATGGCCGCGATGATGAAGAACATTGTGTTGGTTTGAGGTGCGTTGCATCGGCGGTTTTCGATGAATTTGGTGAACCCATAGCGGCCATATCCCTGTCAGGCCCACGCGCGCGGATCACCGATGAACGGTTTCCCGAACTTGGCGCGATGGTGGCCGAAACAGCGGCACAAATTACCAYCGCGATGGGCGGTGTGGTGCCKAAACAATTGGGCCGTTCATTTTACGATTAAGGAGTTAGGCCTGTTGCTTAAGGAAGCTCAAAATGCCGGCCTCCGCACAGGTAATATCTTGGTGTGGGATGCCCCCTGAAATGCCAATCGCACCGACGRYTTTRCCGTCAATTTCGATGGGKATRCCGCCGCCGACGGTGCTAAACCGGCCTTGGGCTGAGGTGTGAATGCCAAACAGAAGCTCGCCTGGAATGTTGCGCTCATTATAAAAGGCCGTCGTGCGGTTTGAAATYGCCGCCGAATGYGCCTTGTCTTGGGATAAGGTCGTCGAATTTGGCTTGCCGCCATCCATACGTTTAAAGGCAATCAAAAAACCGGACTCGTCAACGACTGCGATGCATAAGGCTAACCCCAAATCCTCGGCTTTGATCAGGGCGCCTTCTATGATCGTATTTGCATCCGCAAGGGAAAAGCGTTTGATGGTCAGCACAATAATTCTCCTTAATTCATTGTGAGGCTGCTTCACATATACCCGTAATTGAACATTTAAACAATGCGTTTTAACAACCATTAACCGTCAGTAATCATAAAATTAAATATGACTAAACAATTGTTTATATGAATAAATATTATAACTTCCAGGATATGGAAAACAGTATCATTTTGGTTGCTCAACGGCTCTGTGGGGCGTACTCATTAAGGCAAGCAAATCAACCCAACATAATTTAAGGAGACCCCTCATGGCTCGAATGACGGCTGTGGACGCTGCAATCAAGGTTCTTGAAAAAGAAGGTATCGACACCGCATTTGGTGTCCCTGGCGCAGCGATTAACCCATTTTATTCGGCCATGCACAAGGCTGGTTCAATTCGCCATATTCTGGCCCGGCACGTTGAAGGCGCATCGCATATGGCCGAAGGCTATACGCGTGCAAGCTCAGGCAACATCGGCGTGTGCATCGGCACCTCTGGTCCTGCCGGTACGGATATGATTACGGGGCTATATTCAGCTTCAGCGGATTCCATTCCGATTTTATGCATCACGGGGCAGGCTCCGATTGCGAAGCTGCATAAAGAAGACTTCCAAGCCGTTGATATCGAAACCATCGCCCAAGCGGTCACCAAGTGGGCCGTGACCGTGCGYGAAGCCGCTCAGGTGCCGCGTGCATTTCAAAAGGCCTTCCAGGTGATGCGTTCAGGTCGGCCGGGCCCGGTGTTGATTGATTTGCCCATTGATGTGCAGATGACTGAAATCGAATTCGATATTGATACCTATGAGCCGCTGCCTGTGGTGGCCGCACAAGCGACCCATGCTCAGGCGACGAAAGCCCTTGAAATGATGAACGCGTCCGAACACCCGCTGATCGTTGCGGGTGGCGGCATCATCAATGCGGGCGGTTCCGCAGCACTGGTCGAATTTGCCGAATTGGTTGGCGTTCCGGTTATTCCGACGCTGATGGGTTGGGGGTCCATTCCKGATGACCATCCGTTGATGGCGGGTATGGTGGGACTGCAAACCTCTCATCGGTATGGCAATGCAACGATGCTGGCCTCTGATTATGTTATGGGTGTTGGCAATCGATGGGCCAACCGCCATACGGGGTCCATTGATAAGTATACAGAGGGCCGTAAATTTGTGCACGTCGATATCGAAGCGACACAACTTGGCCGCATTTTTTGCCCTGACCTAGGGATCGTGTCCGATGCCAAGGCCGCGTTAGAAATGTTTATCGTTGTCGCCAAAGAAATGAARGCTGCGGGCACGTTGAAGGACCGTTCTGCTTGGGTTGGTGAATGCCAAACGCGTAAGCGGACCATGTTGCGCAAGACCAATTTTGATAACGTGCCGATGAAGCCTCATCGTGTGTACCAAGAAATGAAYGAAGCGTTTGGTCAAGACGTCTGTTATGTCASCACCATCGGCCTATCCCAAATTGCCGGGGCGCAAATGTTGCATGTGTACAAGCCAAACCATTGGATTAACGCGGGTCAAGCCGGTCCATTGGGGTGGACCTTACCCGCCGCTTTGGGGGTTCGGGCTGCTGATCCAGACCGTAAAATTGTTGCTCTGTCMGGRGATTATGACTTTCAATTCTTGATCGAAGAATTGGCGGTTGGGGCTCAGTTTAAGCTGCCTTACGTCCATGTTGTGGTTAATAACTCGTACTTAGGCCTGATCCGTCAGGCTCAACGCGGGTTCCAAATGGATTATTGCGTTGAATTATCGTTCGAGAACATCAATTCCCCAGAAGTCGGAAGCTATGGTGTTGATCACATTAAGGTCGCTGAAGGTTTGGGCTGTAAAGCGATCCGTGTGACAGAACCCGATAAAATTCAAGCGGCTTTTAAACAAGCCGATGCCTGGATGAAAGAATTTCAGGTTCCCGTGGTCGTTGAGCTCATTTTAGAGCGCATCACCAATATCTCTATGGGTGCCGAAATTGATAATTTGGTCGAATTCGAAGAGGTCTTGGACTTGCCCGTGGACGAAGTGAAAACCGTATAATTGGTTTCATTTGGATATATTATTTGTAAGGAACGCCGATGCCCCGTTTTGCTGCCAATCTAACGATGATGTTTAATGAAGTCGATTTTCTGGACCGCTTTGAAGCCGCTGCCCACGCGGGCTTTAAAGGTGTCGAATATCTTTTCCCTTATGACTACAGYGCCGATGAGCTKAAAGCKCRWCTRGACAAGTTTGGTCTGACCCAAGTRTTGCACAACCTGCCTGCMGGAAAYTGGGGTGCTGGCGAACGCGGCATCGCGTGTCACCCTGACCGTGTTGAAGAATTCAAGTCCGGCGTGGATAAGACGATTGAATACGCAACCGTTCTTGGCTGCGCCCAAGTGAACTGCTTGATCGGCATTGTTCCCAAAGGTGTGGACGAAGCCACACAACGTAAAACGGTGATCAACAATCTAACCTTCGCTGCAGATAAATTGAAGGCCGCTGGGATCAAGCTGCTGATTGAACCCATCAACACACGCGACATTCCCGGTTTTTACCTGTGTGGGACCCARCAAGCCTTGRACCTTATTGCCGAAACAGGGTCCGATAATATYGCCGTTCAATACGATATTTATCACATGCAAATCATGGAAGGCGACCTTGCCCCCACCCTGGAAAAGCATCTRRCCCAGATCGCGCACATCCAGTTGGCCGATAATCCAGGCCGTAACGAACCGGGCACGGGCGAAATCAATTACCCGTTCTTGTTCTCGTTTTTGGACGGGATTGGTTACCAGGGTTGGATTGGCTGTGAATACAAGCCGTTTTCSACAACGGCGGAWGGCTTAAGTTGGGCAAAAGCTTACTTGAAGGGCTAATCCCAAGACAATCATTTCTAAGGAGTAAATATTATGGCTAAAATTGGTTTTATTGGTCTCGGCATCATGGGCTACCCTATGGCGACGCACCTACAAAATGGCGGCAACGCATTGTTTGTTGTAAAGCGGAACAAGCCAACCCCCCAAGACCTTCTTGATGGCGGTGCTGTTGAATGCACGTCGGCCAAGGATGTTGCCGAACAGGCTGACATCATCATCACGATGGTGCCCGACACCCCTGACGTCGAATCCGTTCTKTTTGGTGTTGACGGTGTAGCAGAAGGCCTGAGTGCAGGTAAGTTGGTGATCGACATGAGCTCGATCTCACCCACCGCGACCAAAACGTTTGCCGCAAAGATTAACGATCTAGGTTGTTTGTATTTGGATGCCCCTGTATCGGGTGGACAAGTTGGTGCTCAAAACGCTGCTTTGACAATCATGATCGGCGGCCCCAAGGCTGCTTTCGATACCGCCAAGCCATTGTTTGATCTTATGGGTAAAAACATTACGCTTGTCGGTACCGACAATGGCACGGGCCAAACTTGTAAGGTTGCTAACCAAATCATCGTAGCCCTTAACATTGAAGCCGTGGCCGAAGCCCTCTTGTTTGCGTCCAAGGCGGGGGCCGATCCGGCAAAAGTGCGTGAAGCTTTGATGGGTGGCTTTGCCTCTTCGAAAATACTCGAAGTTCACGGCGAACGTATGATTAAACGCACGTTCGATCCTGGCTTTCGGATCGAACTGCACCAAAAAGATTTGAACCTGGCTTTGCAGTCCGCCCGTGAAATTGGTGTGTCTTTGCCCAATACGGCGATGGCACAAGAACTGTTTAATTCTTGTAAAGCTTCGGGCGGCGCGGGTTGGGATCATTCCGCCATGATCCGTGCATTGGAAAAACTAGCCGATCACGAAATTGGCTAGCCTACAGAAGTAACCTCCCCTAGGTTCCCTCTCTTGTTGAGGCTGTTTTTGACAAGAGAGGGGGTTTAAATTTTGAAATATGGCAAAGCTTAACGATGGTCMCAACCGTACCAGACGTGTTACGCAAACTTTTTGATGCMGCAACCGATGCYGCATTGCCCCAAAASTGTRTCCCCGCCTTTTTGCCGGATGCCCCCAAAGGGCGCACCATCGTGATCGGTGCGGGCAAGGCTGCTGCGGCTATGGCCCGTGCGGTCGAAGATCATTGGCATGGTTCCCTTGAAGGCCTTGTGGTCACCCGCTATGGCCATGGTGTTCCCACAAAACACATTGAAGTCATCGAAGCCAGCCACCCGGTTCCCGACCAAGCCGGGGTCGATGCATCGAAACGTATATTGGCCGCCGTTCAAGGCTTAAGCGCAGACGATCTGGTCTTATGCTTAATATCTGGTGGTGGATCTTCGTTGTTGTCGTTGCCGGCCCTGGGCATTGCCCTTAAAGATAAACAAGCCCTAACCAGTGCCTTATTGCGATCCGGGGCGACCATCGTTGAAATGAATTGTGTGCGCAAACACTTGTCGGCCATTAAGGGCGGGCGATTGGCTATGGCTTGCCACCCGGCGCGCGTCGTCTCACTCATTATTTCCGACGTGCCGGGCGACGATCTTTCTTCCATTGCTTCGGGGGCCACGGTCCCTGACCCCAGTACCTATGCCCAAGCCCGTGAAGTGCTGAAAAAATATTCCATCACGCCCACGGCTGCGATTGCTCAATTGCTTGATGATGAGCCTGATGAAACCCCCAAGCCCGGTGACCCCCGTTTTGCCAATATAGAGAACGTGTTAATTGCAACACCGCAAAAATCGTTAGAGGCTGCTGCCAAGATCGCCGCCGCAGCCGGGTACACACCGATGATTCTGTCTGACCGGATCGAAGGCGAGTCGCGTGATATTGCTGAAATGCATGGGGCAATTGCACGCCAAGTGCTTGCCCATGGACAGCCCTTAAAGGGGCCAGCGGTGGTGCTATCTGGTGGCGAGACAACGGTGACCATTCGCACCCAAGGTGGGCGCGGGGGCCGTAACGCTGAATTCATGTTGGCGATGGCGGTTAGCCTGGGCGGTCAAACGGGCATATATGGCATCGCTTGTGATACCGATGGTATTGACGGGTCCGAAGACAATGCAGGGGCTATGATTGGGCCAGACACCTTGGCCCGCGCCGAAGCCTTGGGCATGAATGCAAAAACTTATCTTGCCAATAACGATGCCTACAGCTTTTTTGAAGGCCTAAACGACTTGGTGATGAGCGGCCCGACGCTGACCAACGTCAACGACTTTCGAGCGATCATTATCGAATGATCAAGGGCTAGGGATACAGGGGTGTAGGTGGTATCCTTGTGGTTAAATGCACACCGTGATCGCGCAAAAGGAACAGCTATGACAGGCTTGCCGCAAGGTCTAAAATCTTATCTTCGTGCCCCGTTCGTCGTGATCGTGTGGGTCATGGAAACCTATACAAAAAATCGTGCCCGGTTAAAGGCCGTTATGGCTCGACCCCGGGTAAGCTTCGCGTTTAAAATGTTGCTGGTCTTAACGGCTGTGATTTGGATTACAGTGGCTATTTTGGCAAATGGAAAACAAGGTGGTCGCCTCACCGATGCGGTTAAGGGCATATTGTCCGATGCCAAAAATGTGTCTGCAGAACGTAAAGCCCTGCAAAATGTTGAGGAGCCTACGCAATGAAAATGCCTGCTCCCAATTTAAATATCATCGCGCGCCGGGCCCAAATCATCGCGCACCTTCGGGCCATCGTACCCGGTGAAGGCGTTATCGAAGACGAAAACGAATTACGCGCTTTTGAATGCGATGGTTTAATGGCTTATAAGCAACTGCCCATGGTGGTGGTGTTGCCCAATACGACAGAGCAGGTGTCGGCTATTCTTAAAATGTGCCATGAAATGGGGGTCAACATTGTTCCCCGAGGTGCAGGTACCGGTCTTTCCGGTGGAGCGTTACCCTTGGCCGATGCGGTCACGGTGGGGCTGAGTAAGTTTCAAAAAATCATYGACGTTGATTATGAAAATCGTTGCGTCGTCGCCCAATCTGGCGTCACCAACAGGGGCATTACCGACCGGGTTGAGGACGAGGGTTTTTATTACGCCCCCGATCCCTCATCGAAAATTGCCTGCACAATCGGTGGAAACGTGGCTGAAAACTCAGGCGGTATGCATTGCTTGAAATACGGTCTGACCACCAATAATGTCTTGGGCTTGGAAATGGTCCTGATGGATGGCGAAATCATCCGCCTGGGCGGCAAACATATGGAGGCGGGAGACCTAGACCTCTTAGGGGCGGTGACGGGGTCGGAAGGTTTGCTGGGCATCATCACCGAAGTCACCGTGCGCATTTTGAAAAAACCCGCGACCGCCAAGGCTCTTCTTGTTGGCTTTGACAGTGTAGAGGCCGGTGGCGCGTGCGTTGCGAAAATCATCGGGGCGGGCATTATTCCCGGTGCCATGGAAATGATGGATAAGGTCGCGATTGGGGCCATGCAARAATTTGTCGATTCSGGTTATCCCTTGGATGTGGMYKCATTGTTAGTGGTGGAACTTGACGGGCCAAAAGCCGAAGTTGAATACCTGACGGAACGGGTCTGTGARATCGCYAARACTGCGGGMTCAACYTTTATCAGAGTYAGCGAAAATGAGGCTGAACGCGAACAGTTTTGGAAAGGGCGRATGTCGGCTTTTCCATCSGTGGGACGAATTTCACCGGACTATYTAACCATGGACGGCACGATTCCACGMCGTCGTTTAGCAGAAGTTCTTGCGCGCATGAACGAATTGTCAAAAAAGCACGGCCTGCGCGTCGCCAACGTCTTCCATGCGGGGGATGGAAATTTACACCCCTTGATTCTTTATGATGCGAATATCGAAGGCGAACTTGATCGTGCCGAAGCCTTTGGCCATGACATTTTACGGTTGTGTGTCRAMGTGGGTGGCGTGTTGTCTGGTGAACATGGAATCGGTGTYGAAAAGCGCGACCTGATGGGCGAAATGTTCACGGAAGAGGACATGAAACAGCAGCAGCGTTTGAAATGTGCGTTCGACCCCGCCGGCTTATTAAACCCTGGTAAGGTCTATCCGACTTTGCACCGTTGCGCCGAACTGGGCAAAATGCACGTCCATGACGGCCAGCTTCCCTTCCCTGATCTTCCAAGGTATTRARATGGTCGATACCTTCAAACCGAAAAACGAAGACCAAGTCTTAGACGTGATCCGCTGGGCCGGGACAGGTCAACCCAAGGCGTTGGACATTGTTGGTCAGGGCACCAAACGTGGTCTGGGGCGTCCTGTGCAAGCCGCAGGAATTTTGAACATGTCGGGACTTTCGGGCATTGAGCTGTACGAACCCGAAGAACTTGTCATGACAGCCAAAGCCGGTACACCGCTTGCCGACGTTCAAGCCGCATTGGATGATGCCAATCAGATGATTGCTTTTGAGCCTTGGTCACCACATGCCCTTTATGGCAATATGGGGGGTACGGTGGGCGGACTGTTTGCCTCTGCAATCGCTGGATCTCGCCGTCCGCTTGCGGGCTCGGCTCGGGATCATTTGCTTGGATTTCACGCCRTTAGTGGACGCGGKGAAMWGTTTAAGTCTGGTGGGCGTGTCGTTAAAAATGTCACGGGTTTCGATCTGAGCAAACTGATGGCGGGCTCTATGGGAACCCTTGGGGTGCTGACGGAAGTGACCTTTAAGGTGCTGCCTAAACCAAAACAGACGCGCACGATTTTAGTGTTTGGCGCAGGTGATCCGGGGCAGGCGATGCGTGATGCGCAAAATAGCCCCTATGAGGTTTCCGGCGTGGCGCACCTGCCTCAAAAAATCGCGGCGCGTTCGTCGGTTTCGGCGGTCAATATGGCCGGTACAAGCGTCACAGCCGTTCGTATTGAAGGCCCTGCACCATCGGTTGAGGTGCGCAGTCTTGCGCTTAAAAATATCTTATCAAAGCACGGCGACGTACAAAATTTACAGACCACCGACACCGTCAGCCTCTGGCAAGAAATTCGTGATGTATCCTTTTTCCCTGACCTTCACCAAGTGTGGCGGTTATCTGTTACGCCAAGCGAAGGCCCAAAAATTGCATCGAAATTATCGGGTACGCACTATTTCGATTGGGCCGGTGGGCTGATTTGGTTGGCGATGACCCCCACAAACGATGGCGCACATGAACAGGTGCGCGGCCAGGTGCCCGTATTTCAACCTCAACAAGGTGGTGTTGCGGCTCTTCTTAAGCGCGTGCGTGCTGGATTTGATCCGCACGGTATTCTCAACCCAGGTCGGATGTAAGGCGAAAAATATGGAAACGCACTTTACAGACAAGCAGCTTCACAAAGCACCGCTTAAAATTGCCAATGATATTTTGCGCAACTGCGTGCACTGTGGGTTTTGTCTTGCCACCTGTCCGACCTATGTGGTGTTGGGGGACGAACTTGATAGTCCGCGTGGGCGGATCTATCAAATTCGCGAAATGTTGGAAACCGAAAAACCCGCTGCTGCCAATACGGTTAAGCATGTTGATCGTTGTCTGAGCTGTCTTTCGTGCATGACCACCTGTCCGTCGGGGGTCGATTATATGCATCTGGTCGATCACGCGCGGGTGCGTATCGAACAGACCTATAAACGACCGCTGGGCGAACGAATGTTGCGGACAATCCTTGCTCTTGTTTTGCCGAACCCGATCCTATTTCGCCTATCATTGTTGGGGGCACGGCTTGCCAAACCGTTTTCGGCCCTATTGCCGGGGCGGCTTAAGGGCATGGTTGCAATGGCGCCGCAGTCTTTACCCAAAGCAGATTTGGTTGGGCGCATAAAACCAGATGGGGCGGTTCGCCAGCGGGTGGCACTTTTGCCAGGCTGTGCACAACAGGTTTTAGCCCCAAGGATTAATCGCGCGGCAGCCCGGTTGTTGGTGCGCCTTGGCTGCGAAGTCTTTGAAGCCAAAGGCGTTGGATGTTGTGGCGCACTGACCCATCATATGGGCCTTGAAGATGCGGCTTTGGACGCCGCACGCCAGAATATTGCGGCTTGGGAACGCGACCTTCCCGACGTCATCGCGATCACCGCGTCCGGCTGTGGGTCAACCGTTAAAGATTACGGTTTCATGCTGAAAGACGATGCGCTTTGGGCAGATCGGGCAAAAAAGATTTCGGCGATCGCCAAAGATATTAGTGAGGTCGTGGCCGAACTTGGCTTGGACGGTGTATTGGATTTTGACAAGCCCAAGGTGGCCTATCATGCGCCCTGTTCGTTGCAACACGGCCAGAAAAATGCGGACGGGCCAGCCTCTTTGTTGAAAGCTGCTGGGTTTGACGTGTCCACGCCTAAAGATGCGCATTTATGYTGTGGTTCMGCGGGGACATACAACATCATGCAGCCCAAATTGGCCGAAGACTTGGGGCAACGAAAAGCMAAAAGTCTYGAYGGTCTTGAMGCCAAAATAATAGCAACGGGCAACATTGGTTGCYTGATYCAAATTGATGGATACGCAGACACCCAGGTGGTGCATTCGGTCGAACTCCTCGACTGGGCCACGGGTGGTCCGCCTCCGCCTAAACTCTAAAAGTAGGATATGGACAATGACGCAACAACTGACCCATTTTATCAATGGAACTCGTGTTGAAGGAACGTCAGGCAATACGCAAGACGTTTTCAATCCAGCAACAGGACAAGCCATTCACCAAGTTCCCTTGGCAAATGCAAGCGAAGTTAAAGCAGCCRTTGCTTCTGCYCATGCRGCGTTYCCGGCTTGGGCRGCGACGGCCCCGGCCAAGCGGGCCCGGGTTATGTTTAAGTTTCGCGAACTTCTTTACATCCATGCCGATGAATTGGCAGAGCTGGTGTCAAAGGAACATGGCAAGACTTTGGACGATGCCAAAGGTGAATTGATGCGCGGCGTTGAAGTCGTGGAATTTGCTTGTGGGATTCCGCAAATTCTTAAAGGCGAGTTTTCAGACTCCGTTGCCACCAATGTTGATACCCATTCCTTTCGTCAACCCTTAGGCGTTGTGGCCGGGATTACACCCTTTAACTTTCCGACCATGGTGCCCATGTGGATGTTCCCCGTGGCCTTGGCGTGCGGCAATACCTTTATCATAAAGCCATCCGAACGCGATCCATCCGCGACCATTCGTTTGGTTGAACTGCTTCACGAAGCGGGCTTGCCAAAGGGTGTTATGAACTTGGTCAATGGCGGCAAAGAAGCCGTTGACGAATTGCTGTCCAATCCAAACGTGAAGGCCATTAGCTTTGTTGGTTCCACGCAAATTGGCGAATACATTTATGCTGAAGGCTGTCGACATGGCAAACGCGTTCAAGCTTTGTGCGGGGCCAAAAATCACATGGTAATTTTACCGGACGCCGACATGAATAAAGCCGTTGATGCTTTGATGGGTGCTGCTTATGGCTCGGCAGGCGAACGCTGTATGGCGATTTCTGTTGCCGTTGCCGTTGGTGCAGAAACAGCGGACGCCCTAATCGAAAAACTTATTCCAAAAATCAAGGCGCTTAAAATTGGCGGATATACCGACCCCCAGGCTGAAATGGGACCCGTTGTGACGACCGAAGCCAAGGCCCGCATCGAAGGCTATATCCAGTCCGGCGTGGACGCCGGGGCTAAGCTGATTATTGATGGACGGGGCGTAAGCGTTAAAGGTTTTGAAAATGGCTATTTTGTTGGCGGCACTTTATTCGACAACGTCACCACCGACATGAAAATCTATACCGACGAAATTTTCGGCCCGGTTTTGGCCGTGGTGCGCGCAGATGATTATGAAACCGCTTTGCAAATGGTCAATGATCATGAGTACGGTAACGGCACGGCAATCTTCACCCGTGACGGCGATGCCGCCCGTGACTTTACGACACGGGTTCAAGCCGGCATGGTCGGCGTGAACGTGCCGATCCCAGTCCCCGTGGCCTATCACAGCTTTGGCGGCTGGAAACGGTCATTGTTTGGAGGCCACGACATCCACGGTATGGAAGGTGTGCGCTTTTACACCAAATTGAAAGCCGTAACCTCACGCTGGCCATCCGGCATAAAAGACGGCGCCCTATTTCACTTTAAAGCGGCTGCAGATCACTAAAAAGGAGCACGTGTTATGGGTGGGTGTCTGCGACCAGCGATATTTCGTGCAGCCATCAACCCTGTTCGTGAAAGGGTGGAACTGGTGAATCAAGCATCGCGGGAAATGCGGAAATGGACAATAACCTATGCCCAGGAAACAAGAAAAGCAGCCTCACCAGCACCTTAAAAAATCGTTGGAGCTGCAGCGAAAGGGGCATTACAGCATTGCTTGATATCTATCGATATACGGAACCCGTAACGGCTAAAGGCTTTGTCTTTATGGATAGTCCCGGTTACGACTCGGCATCGACCCCGGCATGGTGGCGGGGGGAGCCAACGTGACCTGCTTTACCACCGGACGCGGTTCAGTTTATGGCGGCAAGCCAACGCCGTCCATCAAACTGGCGACGAATACGAGGATGTATGAACGCATGTCCGACGATATGGATATCAACTGTGGGACAATTGCAGGGGGTGGTCAGACCATGGAACAGGTGGGGCTTGAAATCTTTCAAATGATTTTAGACACAGCTGCTGGGTTTAAACCACAGAGTGAACGCCACGGCATCGGCGGGCTTGAATTTTACCCCAGGTAGGTCGGCGTGGTTATGTGAGTTACATCTTTTTGAAGCACGACCGTTAATCTAGATTTCAGAGGAATATTTAAGTGTTTGAACAACTCTTCTCTATCATCGCGCCCGTTATAATATGTGCGCTTATCGGTTATCTGTGGGCGCGCGCAGACCATCCTTACAATACGGATATGGTGACCCGCTTGGTCTCGACCATCGGGGTGCCGAGTCTGGTATTTACCACCTTGGTTAATGTGGATGTTGGGCTTGATGCTTTGGGGCGCATGGCTGGTGCAACTTTTGCTGCAGTGCTCATCATGGGCACAATTGGGTACATTATTTTAAGGCTTACGGGCCAGTCCGTGCGGGCTTTTCTACCCGCGCTGGTGTTCCCAAATTCCGGCAACATGGGGTTGCCTCTGGCGATGTTGGCCTTTGGTTCTGAGGGCATGGCCTTGGCGGTGGCCTTTTTCACGGTGTGTATCATTTTCCAATTCACCATCGGCGTGGCAGTGGCCGCGGGGGCGACTTCGGTCCAGGCCTTGTTGCGTGTGCCCACACTGTACGCAATGGCGGCAGCGCTGATTTTTAAAATTTCCGGTGTAACCGTGCCCCTATGGGCGGCCAGCACCATTGAAATCCTGAGCGGCCTCACCATTCCGCTGATGCTCATTACTCTGGGCGTTTCTTTGCAACAGCTAAAGATTGGCCAGTTCAAAAAAAGCGCATCTATTGCGGCTGTGCGCATGGTCATGGGCTTTGCCGTGGGTTTGTTCTTAGCTGAAGTCATGGGTTTTGAAGGCATAATGAAGGGCGTTATCATTTTGCAAGCGGCCATGCCTGTAGCGGTGTTTAATTATTTGTTCGCCGCACGTTACAAAACCGAGCCCGAAACTGTCGCCGGTGCGGTGGTGCTTTCCACCGTGATGTCTTTTGCCACCTTGCCTGTGTTGATGTGGTTTGTTCTTTAGTCGCTTTTTAATGATCTGTTTAAAAAGGTTTTTTTATCATGCTTATCCCTCGTCAGAACGTGCCGGACCTAACGTTACCCACCGTATCTCATGGTGACTTCAACCTTGCCACCGACCTTGCTGAATGCTTTACCTTAATCACGGTTTATCGCGGATTACACTGCCCCATTTGTGCTAATTATCTCAAAGAACTGGACCGTCTCACCCCAGAATTTGAAGCGCGCGGCGTCARAACGATTGCCATCAGTTGCGATGATAAAGAACGGGCGCAAGACATGGCCGAGAAGGTTGGGGCCTCTGGCCTTCGTATCGGTTACGGCTTRTCCATTTTGGAAGCTCAGGCCTGGGGGCTTGCCATTTCGACATCTCGTGGCAAAACATCACTCAATATTGAGGAATCTAAGCAATTTTCAGAACCCGCGCTTTTCTTAATCAAGCCCGACCAAACACTCTATTATGCTTCGGTGCAAACGATGCCGTTTGTCCGTCCAGCCTTCACCGAACTGGTGCAGGCCCTAGATTTTATGATTAAGAATGATTACCCGGCACGCGGCGAATACACCAATGAACCGTAATGGAAAGCCGTATTAGGCGGGAATGAGGTGTTTAGGCGGGGATGAGGTGTTTGGCGGCCATTTGTCCGGCCCATCGTCCCGTGGCCAGGCATGCACTCAATAAGTAACCGCCCGTTGGGGCGTCCCAATCTAACATTTCGCCTGCGACAAAAACGTTGGGGAGAACGTTGAGGTGCAGGCCTTTATCTAAATTGTGCCATGCCACGCCACCGGACGTGCTGATAGCTTCTTCGATAGGCCGAGGCTTATCGATAGCCAGAGGCACAGCTTTGATGGTCGCGGCCAAGTTGATCGGGTCATCGAACGCATTTTTAGCCGTGCATTCGTACAAAATACCCGCCTTAACGCCCGATAAATTAAGGTTCTTTTTAAGGAATGTTGCCATGGATTGCTTGCCGCGTGGACGGCTTAATCGCGCTTGGATATCAGCCCCTGAACGGTCGGGTAAAAGGTCCACAGCCAGGGTTGCTGAACCCGTGTTGTCGAGGGATTCAATCAGCTTTGACGCCAGCGCATAAACAGGTCCGCCTTCGATGCCTCTGGCGGTGATGACAAAATCGCCGGGAATACGGGCGCCTCGAAAGCTTAGGCGGGCATTTTTAACGGGGTTACCTTCAAAGCGATCCAAAAAATGTGCGCTCCAATCCACGTCAAAACCACAATTGGCTGCCTTTAAGGGTAAAATCGAAACACCGTTTTTGACCAGCCAAGGCACCCAATTCGCATCTGATCCAAGCTTAGGCCAACTGGCTCCGCCCAGGGCCAATATGGTGGTTTCGGCGTTGATTAAAATGTCACCCTTTGGCGTATCGAAGGCAAGGACACCGTTGTCGGCCCACCCGTTCCATTTGTGGCGTGCATGCACGGTAAGACCGTTTGCGCGGAGCCGTCTAAGCCAGGCGCGCAATAATGGCGCGGCTTTGAAATCCTTAGGAAACACGCGTTTAGACGTGCCAACATAGGTCTCAACGCCAAGATCATTGGCCCAGGCTTCAATATCAGTGGGCGTGAATGCTTCTAAAATTGGTTTTAGGTTTTGACGAGCATGACCAAAACGATCTAAAAAATCGACAAAAGGTTCGCCATGGGTGAGGTTCAAGCCGCTCTTGCCCGCCATCAGAAATTTGCGGCCCAACGATGGCATCGCATCATAAAGGTCTACGGTAATGCCACGTGATGTGAGGGCCTCAGCAGCCATCAATCCGGCGGGGCCTCCACCAATGATTACGGCACGATTGTTTTTTATATTTTGGGTCATGACAAGATTTGCGCTGAAGTTCACACTCTTGTCAAATAGACACTGTATTTAAGCTCATTTTAAAGCAAAATAATCACATACCCATCGTTATGATACGCTGACTGCGGGGGGCTCTGGGTCACAATAGGGGCCACAATAGGGGCCACAATAGGGGTATTGTCACAAAGATACCTATTCACGCCCCTTCGTAATCCACACGCATCCGTTTGGGGCCGGGGTGGGGCTTAAACGGTAAAGGCCCCACGTTGATCCAGACATTCCCCAATGCCCATAGCCCTTTTCAAGCGTATAGAGCAGCCCGCCCGTACAGGCTGTGGCGGGCAGGTTTTCAGTATGAATGGTGACGCTGATYAACCAAGCGGGTTTRAYGGTGGGGATGTTTTTGAATTTGATAATCTCTATGGATCGATCGGGGGCAATGTGGCGCTTGGTGAAATCCATAACGGTTTGCAGTTGATACGTCATTTCTGTGCCGATGCGAATTGGGCCATCGCCGAAGTTGGCTAGGATGAATTCAAGCGCGCTTGTCGTGTTGCCCCGGCCAACGTGAAGGAACTGCCTCACCGCCCAACCATTGACTCCGACTAGGGCAATTAAGGCCAGACAACTGAGCACGCGGGCGACGGTGCCGCGTTTGAACAGTTCGCCCATAATTTCGACGATGAACAGGGGGAAGAAGGCGAACACAGCGAAAAAGTATCGACCATGCGGAATGGCAGGCTGTCCGGCGACAAAAAATAACAGGGGGACGCCCAGTAAAATAAGGCCCAAAGGCAAGGCGCGTCGATTACCAATACCCCCCAGCCATGCTACGCCGACAATGCTGAACATGATGTAAAACCCGCTCAACAGGCCGGGGCTTACGATATTAAAGCCGCCAATCATAAAGCGAATCATTGCCCCCAAGGCCGTCAAAAAGCAATTTTGGCCAGCGCATGTTAGGGTGCTACCCCCAAATTCGATGATGTTGTTATTCAGGTGTATGCCGTATGAAAGACCGCTCACAAAAATCAACAGTCCCGCCACCAACGGCCCATTCAGGCGCACGGTGGCGTGCACGGTGTGCACAAGGCCACGGCCTTGCAAAAGTTGTCGTACCCCAAAACAAACGGATAGGGCAAAAAGGATGGGCAACGTCGCTAAATGTGAAAGGACACCTAAAATTCCGCCAAGGCCATAGCCCCACCGCGCGTGGGTCGATGTGGCCTTTGGGTTTTCAATGCACGCAAAGGCCAAAAGGGAAAACAGCATCATCGGGGCATACCCACGGGCTTCGGATCCATAATTGACAAAAGGATACATAACCGCGACCAATATCATAGCCGCAAGCATGCGCAGAGCCACGTACTTCGTGTGGTGGCGTGCAGCAATCCACCCGGCGACAACAATGCTGGCCGTTCCCGTTATCACGGAAAAAAGGTGATAGGCCAAGTTTTCACGATCCACCCCCATCATGTATAGCCACCACGTATTGAGGGGATGGTTGTTGTCTTTGGGGTATCTCCAAAACGCTTCGTGCCAAGATTCAAGGCCCGTTGCGATGTTGAACGACCAGATTTCATCAAACCACAATTCACCCATTGCGCCTTGTACACGCAACCCCGCACCAACCAAGACGATGGCCACACCCAGCACCACATAGACGGTTCGCATACGGCCAGATTCTAAGGTTGGGCGATTAAGCGACATGTCTTTTCCTCTGCTGCAAGCCTTATGACGTGATAACCGCATCGCCAACGTGTGGATTGGTGGCACGCTCAAACCCAAAGGTAGACGTTGGGCCATGTCCGGGAATAAAAGTCATATCATTGCCCAGGGGCCAAAGCTTCTTGGTGATCGAATTTTCTAAGGTTTTCAAATCTCCGCGTGGAAAGTCGGTGCGTCCGATGGACCCTTTAAACAAGACGTCTCCGACCTGGGCAAGRTTTKCTKCGGTGCAGTAAAAAAYCACATGACCCGGMGTGTGCCCGGGCGTATGCGCGACGTTTAGCGTAATGTTGCCAAAGCTGACTTGATCCCCATCCTTCAGCCATGCATTGCCCACAACATCGCGGCCACCCTCAATATTGTACAGGATCCCGGTCGCCACCACGGCACGGGTGATAAAGGCATCATCTTGGTGCGGGCCAATAATCGGCACGCCGATCGCATCGGCCAAATCCATGGCCCCCCCAACGTGATCAAAATGCCCGTGCGTCAGAAGGATYTTTTCAATTTTGATGTCGATCTCTTTGATGGYCTCCAATAKKGYCGRGACATCGCCRCCGGGATCAATAACAACCCCYRTGTTCGTTTCATCGCACCAAAAAATAGTGCAGTTTTGGGCGAGGGGCGTAACCGGAATAACTGTGGATTTTAACATGTTTTTTCTTTCACAACTTCAACAGCCAAGCACATAATTGTAAGAGCCACTTAGGTCAGATGAGGTTTTGAGGATTTCCGACACAGAAGATCCAAGGTGTTTAAAACGGACCACCCTCTGACCCAAGACCAACGATGCCAGGTTTACGCCCTTAAGAAAAGCGGTTTATCGCAAACGGACATTGCCATTGAGATTGGTGCCAGCCCAGGCACGCCTAGCCGTGAGCCGACACGAAACAAGGGTTTGCACGGCKATCGTTTTTTTGMAGGCGCACCGTCAAGTGATGCCCCTGTTCTGAYCGCACAAAAGTCCGTCACAAANGCCTCTATCGGCATATCTGGGCTGACAAGCGCGCAGGCAGAATGCTCTATTTACTCGTGCGACAACGGGGCGAAGCGCCATAAACGCGAGCATAATTGCCCGCCCGATCACAGCAGGGACTGCGATTTGAATCAGAAGACCAACGGGCTGGTGCGGCCGAACTGTCCCAAAGGCACGGACTTTAGTTAAGCTGACCGTGACAGACATGTAGCGCGGGGAAAATTCACTGAATAACCGACCGCGTAAAGCCCTTAAGGATCACGCCCCCAACGAGGTCTTCGCCAAGCTCACGGCCTCGCCTGAAATATCGTAATTCTTTTGTACTTTATGCTCGTATTTGATCAATTAATCCCCATATAATACATTCGGACTAGTTAAAATCGAATCATAAGAGGCATACATGATGTCTTGGGATACCAAATCACTTACGAAGGCGGTAACCGATTTTTGGTTTGGGGCTCCCGGTTCGCCTGAATTCGACCAACAGCACGCCCAGTGGTTTGCAAAAGACCAAGGCTTTGATCAAAAAATTCATGATCAATTTGGAACAGCCATTAATGCTGCCGGACGGGGTGAATTGGCACCGATGGCCAAAACGCCTGAAGGCACGGTGGCTTTGTTGGTACTCCTTGATCAGTTCACCCGCAATATTTACCGTGACAGTGCTGGGATGTTTTCGAATGATCATTACGCAATCAAAATTGCTGACGCGGCGATTCAACAGGGCTTTGATTTAAAAGTAAGTCCAGTCATGCGTTCATTTTTCTACTTACCCTATGAGCACAGCGAAGACTTAGGGCTGCAAAATTGTGCCGTCGATTTGTTCAATGCCTTAGGGAACGCTGAAGCCTTAAAGTGGGCTATTGCGCATCGCGATATCATTGCCCGGTTTGGTCGCTTTCCGCACCGAAATGAGCTGCTCAACCGRACCAGCACAGTTGCAGAAGTCGCCTTCCTCAAAGAACCAAACTCAACCTTTTAAAGCACACCCACCATTACCGCACCCCGCCCCGTTATAAAATCGTCAATCTTTCCGGTCGGCCTAAGGGCCTTAGTCTCAACAAATTAATCGAGCGAATGAAGACCGAGTACGTCGCGACGTTGTCTTGGCGTATAAGGACACGGGTTAGGGAGACAATTGAACCCTTCGACGGCGACCACGTCTTGCTTTTCAAGAATCCGGACGTATATGCTGCGATTGCTAACCWYAYCMRMKSMKKYKMMAGYRMKRMTWKRWSRRSRWGAYMWSRMCAAACGACACCAGCCTCTTCCCACGTTGCAAGATACGCCTGGTGCTCCTCACACCGCCTCCGCATCACAAATGCGTTTCAGTCTGTGTGAGGAGCAGCCAGGCGGCGGGCCGCTATGACAACCGCGGCCCGCCGCTTCGCATGATCTTCCTCTGTTGGCGAGCCGCACAGCATTCGAGCGACTTGCGGGACCGTCGCCCACCAGCCCGCGATCGACAATATCATCAGAATCAAGTGATCTGCCTGAAACTCACGCGTGATCGTCCCTGCTTTCTGCCCTTTGGCCACGGCCGCTGATTTGTAACCGTAGTATTGCTGGCGCTGCTCTTCATCGGGCACCTCATCATCGAAAGCGAGGGCCTCCCATCGCAGCAGGCGAATGAGTTCGGGCCGCTGGCGGTGATAATCGTATACTCGACCCGCGAATTCTCCGATATCTTCCTGAGCAAACGTTTCGACCGGCAACGCCTGGGCGACTTTCGCCAACTCGTCGCGCAAGATGAGGATGAATAGTTCTTTCTTGCCGCCGAAGTAGTTGTACACCCGCTCCTTGTTAACGCTAGCCCTTCTCGCAATCTGCTCGATCGTCGTCCCGTCTAGACCATGCGCCGCAAACTCCGTTATCGCCGCGGTCTTGATTTTCTTTTGCGTGCCTTCGGTGTCCCAGGCCATAACTTTTCTCCCTTTTTACTATTTTCCAATGGTTGGGCTGCACTCAGACTATAAACATCTACCAGCGAAGTCCACGATCGGCCAGAAAAAGCCGTTTCCTCTGTGAAGAAATAAGTTCGACACCTTCTGTCACACGGAGAGGTACCATCAGAGATCTGTAGGGCGAGACACACTTAATCTACCGCCAAGCCCGGATGAAAAACGGTCCTGCAGCCTCAGGCTGGGCGACCAATACTTTTCAAGTCAATCGCAGCAGGCTGCGGTATCAAATCAAAGATGATCGTATTTTTTAGTCTTCCAGACGAGGCGAGCACTGTTCGGGCTAGGTGTTCTGACCGATCAGCCAGACGCCCTGCCAGGGTGCGRGCGCGGCTTGTCGCGCGGCCACCGCGAAGTCGGCATAACTAATCGCCGACAGAAGAAAGGTGCCTTCGTTACCCTGCGCGGCCCACCGGGTGAATTGCCCTGTACGATGTCCCAAAGGATCAAAATGTGGGGGTGGTACGAGATATGTCCACCCGTAAGCATGTTCATGTCTTTCCAGGTGATCGCGCAACAGGGCGTGTGCACGACCGCGCGGAACCGTGACAGCCGGAAAGGATGGCGACTGCCAGAAGCGAGAGCCATCGGACAATCGCATCGTGCCAGCTCCACCAACGATCACCACATGGGTCGAGCGTTCTTGCCCGAGGCCCGCCACGGTTTTCATGATGCATTGGTGGAAATCGAGGACCGCACTTTGCTCTATGTCCCCACGCAGGCGCACGGCGTTGATAATGATCGTGCTGCCTTCAACGGCGGCCGCGATCGTCCTTGGGTCATCAATATTGACGGGCATGACCTGTATGCGATGCTTGGTGCAAGGCAAGCGCGCCTCGTCGTCAGCTTGGCGGACGGCTGCGACGATCTCACAGTCGGAGGCCAGTTCGGTGAGAATGGCTGAACCGGACCTCCCCGTTGCGCCAAAAATAGTCACACGTTTCAAGTCATCACCTCTACTTTTTGTTGTGCGCGGGCGAAAACCGTAACGAACAAGGCATTCAGGACGAAGATGATTGCGAGCACGGCGAGCAAAGCCGAAAAGCCAAGTCCTTGGGATACTGTCAGCGGACCGATGCTGGCACCGGCAAATAGGACAAAGCCTTGCAGCGACATGCCGACAGCGCGATTGGGAGCAGCGGCAGCAGCAAATAACGCAATCATTGCAGATGCAGTCAGAGCAATGCCGGTGACAAAAACCAGACTTCCAATTGCGATTCCGACCAGAGAATCCGCTAAACCGGCTTCAACCACGAGGCCAATTGCCGCAATCAAGAATCCGGCCCGTGCCACGCCCGCCATGCCCATTCGGGAAGCCAGCCAACCAACAGCAAGGGGAGCAAACATGCCAGGAAGACCGACCATGCGCAGGCCAATGATCCGCGATGGGTCAAAGTTGAAGCGAACCAAATGCGGTCCCAGCGCGCTATACATGGCCACAAAAGCCAGCAACAGCGTGAATTGAGCACAACAAAGCAGCATGATGCGCGGCTGGGCCGCAAATTTCATGAGCACAGTGAAGCGTCCACCGATATGGAGCGCGGGGCGGTCACTGACCGGTTCCTTAATCGTGACCTGTATCACTAGCCCTGCGCAGAACAGCACCACGCCGGTTATGATAAAGACCATTTGCCAGTTCCACCAAAGCGCCACTGTAGAAGCGAGCACCTGTCCGAAGACGCCGGCGACAAGGAAGGATGTGGTCATGGCCCCGATCGCCATCGCCCGCTTCTGTGGGGGCAACGCTTCAGTCAGATAGGCCAGGGAGAYAGGCGSAAAGCTWGACGCCACCARYCCTTGAACGGCSCGRAGAACCGCCATCCATCCGAYRCTCKGKGCCATGGCGCAGGCGACCGTGGCGACCCCAAGTACTAAGACGCCGGGCACCATGATGCGCCGACGGCCCCAATGGTCAGAGATCGRGCCCCAGAGCAGGAATCCGAACGCATAGAAAAGGCTGTATACAGTCACAAGCGCGAAGACGGTGCCGGTGCCGTTCAGATCGGCGGCGATCGGTTCTGCGAGAGGAATGGCGAGATAAAGCTGAGTGAGGATGAACAGAGCCGTGAAGACAAGCAACACGATCGCTCCATTTCCTGCAGGGTGTTGAGTATCTGTCATGTGCTTATGTCCAGTTTCCATGTTTCGATTACGCTTAGATGTAAAATCTTCATTAGAACGTACTTGTCTGTTCGGTCAGCTAGAGGCTTCAGGTCGGTTCTCAGACGAGTGTCTGGGATGTTTACGGGCCGCGTAAAAAAGGCCGGAGAGGTGCAACGTGAAGAGACGTGGGCGGGGCGAATACCCAGTCCTTCGAGCTGATTGACCAGATTCGCAGACCTGATCAATGTCAACCATATACAACTCCAACGTTGACGTTGTCAAATAGTAAATACATGCTGCGAAGAACAGATCATCGAGATTTTGAAGAGGCAGCAGGCTGGTACGACGGCGGCCGATTTATGCCGCAAACACGAGATCAGCGCCGCGACGTTCTACAAGTGGCGCCCCAAATACGGCGGCATGGAAATTTCAGATGGGAAGCGACTCAATGGCACCTCGAACAATGCCTTTCTCCGCAAAGATTAGGTCCGTTTAGATCGGATACGAAGTGGTTTTGTCTTGTCTTCACGGTTACCCGATCTGTTTTGCTGATTATGTACCGATGTGCAATCACGCAAGGTTTACGGGCCTATTTGTATTAAACAAAAAATCGAGCATCAGCCGATCATTAAACCGTATTGAGCCGGTGCACGGGGTGTCGGTGTCTAACGCACCATTCGTATTTCTCATGAAGAGGTCCACCCTTTAAAACCGATCGATTATTACAGAAAAGGGAACGATCGTCAGCCTTTCGAAACTAGGGCCTGTTGACAATTAGAGGGTTCCCAATCTGCTCAAAATGTGATTCAAGCTTTCTTTTAGGAGAAAGTACTGATGAACCCAGATCGTTTTGTT
>JAESSB010000027.1:24059-26806 GCA_016764335.1 Magnetovibrio sp. | reverse complement strand
GCTATGGTGCGTATTCTGTCATGGCAACACCTCATTGGTTTCGTCACCCCAACGCTATCATAGTGTTGGGAGGTGTTGCACTTCACTCCTGAATCCGCTCACGTCCCTGTCGAGTTGGCAAAAAACCAAGTTAAGGCGGCGATAGGCACGACATGAAACCCGACCCAGAGCTCTGACAGATCAATGCACAAAATCCACTTGGGTATTCGGTGCTATCTGCCCCGCAGGTGGCGTTGGCGCGGGTCTCGTTCTGCCGTATTTTTGCACACAGGTTCTGCCAATGGCACCTTGATGAAGTCTGGTCTCGACCGGGGAGCCACGCCGTTCTCATTGAGGAACGGGCTGGTTGGCCGACAACGAACAGGCTCGTTATTCCGTCCAACATGACGGTCCTGCCTTGACCATCAAGACCTCCAGACCTGAATCTCGTCGAAAACGTCTGGAAATTAATGCAAAATAGCATAAGCGTTAATTTTTTATCACTCATGGTGCAAGAGACAACGCGCCCTTGGTTGTCTGTGCCGATGCCTTTTCGCCCCTTGTTGTTGCTAAATGGGTGTAGGTTCCGCTGGTTTTAAGGTCATTGGGACAAAAAATATCCCAGATGCCCATTGATTGTCTGATGGCAAAATAGCTGCCAAAGCACCGACCATGGTTGATGTCCAGCGTCATCTTGAGCGTTCGTCATGTGCCGCGGGGCTTTTGTAACGGTACCCGTTAATAGACCTGCATATCCTTCCTCATGCACGATAATGGGCCGGGTTTTGATCGGCAGGGTATCATTCTTGACGCGGGGTATTTTCCTTTTTTGGCAAGATAGGCTTTGAAATAAACATGGGGCTAGACCAAAGAACATATAAAAGGTGTTATCGTGGCCTATATGAGAGAGCCGATTGAGCCCGCATAAGCAAGATCGCCAGCGTGAACATTGTGTTGCAGGTACGACAGCGAGATGTGGCGCCTTACTTGTGAACGGCAACTTCAAAACAAGTGCCTCTTACTTTTCACAGATTGCGCGAAATCATCTCATATCGATTAAACCAGAACGCTGACACGGTTTTTTAGCGGCGAGATTGAAGTCGGTGAAATCGATTTTAGCGGCAAGCGTAAAAGGAAGCGTAAGGGGAAGTATGGCCAAGGGGCCGCCTGAAAAGTCCCCGTATTTGGCCTTTTACAGCGGGGAACAAGGTCTACACGAAGATTGTTGCTCGTAAGGTTGTCCCTGATCGCATTGTTTATTCTGATGGCTGGCGCGGTTATAATGGGCTGGGCGTCTCTGTTGCTATTCGTGAAGAGCGTCATATGCGTGATAAAGAGTTTTTCGACGGTCATTGTGGCGGATTAAGACGTCACGCAGGCCCTTAAGGCAAGGCTGATGAGAGGCCCCATAAGAACATGTCGACCATAATTCATCATTTATGGGTCTGATATTTTGCAAATGCTAACGTTTTTCACAACTGTAAAGCTGTTGTTAATTGCCAAAAAATTCCAACAGCCACTCCATTTCGTCTTGGGTCAGAGCGTATTTTCCGTTGTYGGGKTTGATGACKTTGTTKGGTTTGATGCGRCCAAGGCGTTTTTGCACCATAATTGAACTTTTGKGGGAAAGCTTKGCCTTCCARCATAATGCCACCATGCCTTTGGSRCTRTCGGCAACGGAAATTTTTTCCACGAYCTTGAGRCTTATGCCCGCGAGTACGGCMAGGGCTGCGGWGSTATATTCTTTTTGGCCAGCCTTAAGGGCAARTTCCACCATGTCAGGTTCAAGCCGACCTTGTTTATGAAGGCGTTTGGCTTTGGCATATGGCGTTTCAGTCTTGAGTCCAGCCTCTTCTTCGGCAGCTATATCCAAGCGTAAGGATACCTCTTCACGTACGGCAGCAGCAGTTTTGGGATCAAGGTCTTTACGGTTTAAGAGCGAATCAATCAAGTGGTCAGCAACAAAGTCGGCTAGGCGTAAGGCAACGCTGTTGGGTAGGGTTGGACGGTGAACGAGAGGGGGTTGCAGCGATTTATCACGGCGCGATTTATCGCAGATGTGTTGAAGGAGATCTTCTTTGATGTTGGCTGAAGCATTCTCAAGCAACGCGGATACGGCAACAGTGTCGTTTGTTGCAAAAATGCCTTCCATCACTTCATCGGGCAAACTGCCGCGATTGGCGATGGCGCTCAGTGCGCCTTCAACGGGATTAAGATTGATGATGTGCAGCAGGTCATAGTCGGTCAAGACCGGCGAGTTTTCCAATATCGGCGCACACACCACCAGTTCGCTGTCTTCGGCCAAATGGCGGATGACATCTGGTGGCGCATCGGCCATATCCCTTAGGGTTTCGGCGACGATTTGGCGGACTTTGGTCGCTTGATCCCTTGCCAAGGCTTCTAGGGCTAGATAGGTCGTGTTGCGGATTTTATCCACTTCATCGGGACCAAGCCCGGGGGCCAGGGCTGAAATTTTGGCGGCCAAAATGCGACGCACGCTAACGTCATTGTCCGTGGTGAGCAATAAATTAGCTTGGCGTGGGGTTGAYGTRTTGGTGGCAATGGCTTCGCGAACCGAAGCCTCTTGATCTTGGGCAAGGTAATATAGAATTTCCGGATGGGCATCAACTTGTTCGGCYAATTCTTGGCGCACCTTGACGTCTTTGTCYTGCGCTAGGGCCTTGGCCTCGGCATARTTAAGCGGCTTACCTTTTCTAATTTTATAGAGCAAATCCAAAAGCATAGATGTATCTCCGCAACGCCATNNT
>JAESSB010000027.1:0-24053 GCA_016764335.1 Magnetovibrio sp. | reverse complement strand
CTATATRGTCAACTGATTACCCSCGTTCGGCAAGAGCGAATATCAAGTTTAATAGGCGCGTTCGACGCAAAAATCCAAGGTGTCGATTAGGGCAATCTTAATATCGGATTCTGGGAAAATGCCCARAGCATCCTTGGCGATTGCCGCATAGTGACGCGCGCGCTTTACGGTATCGTCTAGGGCTTTGTGTTTGGCGAGTAAGTCTTGAGCGTGTGCAATATCCCCATCAACTTGGTCTAAGCTTTCCATCGTGCGGCGCCAAAATACGCGTTCGTCGTCGGTGCCACGGGCAAAGGCTAAAATGATGGGCAGCGTGATTTTACCTTCGCGAAAATCATCGCCAACCGTTTTGCCCAAAGCTTCTTGCTTGGCTGAAAAATCTAAAACATCGTCGATCAGTTGGAACGCGATACCAAGGTTCATGCCGTAAGCGCGCAAGGCTTCCTGTTCGGCCTTTGGACGTTCGGCAATGACAGCACCCAATTCAGCCGCAGCGGCAAATAGTTCGGCGGTTTTGGCTTTAATCACTTCAAGATAAGCCGTTTCGTTGGTTTCGGTATCGTTGGCGGTGACCAGTTGTAAGACTTCGCCTTCGGCCAAAGTGGCAGAGGCTTGCGACAACACGCGCAGGACATCCAAATTTCCGTCTTCAACCATCATGGAAAATGACCGGGTAAACAAAAAATCGCCAACCAAAACGCTGGGCTTGTTGCCCCACAGCGCATTGGCAGAAGATTCTCCGCGGCGAAGGTCGCTTTCATCCACCACATCGTCATGCAAAAGCGTGGCGGTGTGGATGAATTCGATGCAGGCCGAAAGTAAAATATGCCGGTTTCCGGTATAGCCACACATCCGTGACGTCGCCAAGGTGAGCATCGGCCGTAACCGTTTGCCCCCGGCAGCAATGATATGCCCGGCCAGCTGAGGGATCAGCGACACCGGGGAATGCATGCGGTTGACGATCGCTTCATTGGCGTCCTTAAGGTCCGCCTCAACCAATTTGGCCAGACGRTCCAGCGGCGACGGATTTCGCTCTTCTTCAAAGTTTACGACAACGCCCAAGGTTTATCTCCCCATTAAGTCTATCGTGTGCATTGTATCATAATGCGGTAGTGTTGATAGAGTTATGGCCTTTGGAGATGAATAACGCAATGTTTGAACTGCTTCGGACCAATAATCCGGTGTTGATTTCATGGTTAAAAGCAAACTTGAGCGCCGAAGGCGTCGAGGTTTTGGTTCTGGATGAACATATGAGCGCGATGGATGGCTCGATTCTTGCCATTCCTCGGCGCATCATGGTGCCTGAAATTCATCAAGATATCGCAAAATCTATCTTGGCTGAAGCGGAAGAATTGGCAAAGGGGAAGGGGGCTTGACGACCATAAAGAGCAGCGAAGATCGGCTTATGGACGGACGCGTGATCCTTCATCAACCCACAGATGGGTATCGGGCGGCCATTGACCCGGTATTTCTTGCCGCCGCTGTTCCTGCTGTGCCGGGTGAACGGGCCCTTGATTTAGGGTGTGGCGTGGGAGCCGCAATGTTGTGCTTTGCCGCACGGGCAACCAACACATCGATCGACGGTTTGGAACTGCAACTCGACCTAACTCTGTTGGCGCAAAAAAATATTCAGGCAAATGGAGTCGCYGACCGCGTAARAGCYTTCRCAGGTGATATCTTAAATCCCCCCAAMGACTTGCCTTRTGAAAGYTATGAYCAAGTYTTTGCKAAYCCKCCCTATATGWCGGATGGTCGCGGGAATGTCCCCCCCAATGAAAGTAAGCGCACGGCCCACGTTGAAGGAACGGCCACCTTAAATGACTGGGTCAATACCGCCCTAAAGTTTTGCCGCCGCAAAGGCACCATTAGCTTCATTTACCGCGCTGACCGCCTGGCCGATATCTTGGTGGCCTTAAACGGTAAAGCCGGGGAAATTATTGTCATACCGCTATGGCCTAACCCCAAAGCGCCGGCCAGCCGAATCATTGTCCGGGCAAGAAAATCCATCAAAACGCCGCTGCGGTTGACTCAAGGCCTTGTTTTACATAATTTAGATGGAAGCTATAGCGATGAGGCCTTGAAAATTTTGACGGGAAACGAAGGGTTGATGTTCGAAGAATTCTAAAAATAGAGTATGTCAAATAATGGTGACTTTTAGGTTGTGTTAAGACTGTATTCAGGTTATTTTCTTTAAAGTATTTATTCTAATTGAATTTAAACCTTATGAAGGATGATCCAGAATGGATATTTCAAGTGTTGCAAGTTCAGTCCAAGCCGCCCGCCCACAAAACATACGCCCGGTGACACCTTCACCGCAGGCCGCTGTTTCTGATGGTGCGGATCGTGAAAACGATGGTGATCGTGACGACGGTTCCGTCACCGCTACACGTGGCAATAACGTAAATGTATTAGCCTAATATCAGAGATTTCTGCATGGCACTAAATCTGACATCTTAAGATGCGACGTTAATTTTGCAAGGTGTTTTAAGTGTACCTTATCAACAGTTTAAGTTGTGCGGAAATCTCGATTAGGGCCAGTTTCTGACTACACTTTTTTTGGGCAACGTGATCGTTCGTCCTCATGATCTTTACCCTCTATTGCAAACGACGTTTAGCTCCGCTTCAATATTGTATCTGTAATCGTCCTCTTCTTTTTCTACCCCCGCATCACGAGGTTGTTTGGTCGGTAAGGCGTATGTAGGTTCTATCTTTGGCTTACCCGTGACGAGGTTGATCTTGACATATGTACTTGTTAAGTATTTGTTTTAAATATATTATATTAAACATGAGTCTATTCTTCTTTACATAAAATTTAAAGTGATAACCTTTGGGGTTGTGGTCTTATAATTTTTACAAGACTAAGTTAACTGTCCTTTATTTGCGCAACTAAACGGAGATTTTTAATATAGCATTCACTTAATAGGGAGTCATAAATATGTTTGGTTCAAATTCAGAAGCGCAGGCCAAGTTTGATGCAATGAACAAATCTCAGGCTGTCATCGAATTTAAGATGGACGGTACTATTMTTGATGCCAACGAAAACTTTCTCGATGCGATGGGCTATACCTTAGATGAAGTTAARGGCRARCATCACAGCATGTTCGTTGAGCCTCAATATAAAAAAAGTCAGGAATACAGAGAATTTTGGGCAAGCTTGAACCGAGGCGAATTTCAGGCCGCTGAATATAAGCGTATTGGCAAAGGCGGAAAGGAAATTTGGATTCAGGCCTCTTACAATCCGCTTTTGCGGAAGGGAAAGCCTTATAGCGTGATTAAGTTCGCGACGGACGTGACCGAACAAAAAATGATCAATGCTGACTTCCAAGGGCAAATCGATGCGATTGGAAAATCCTTGGCCGTCATTCAATTCAATATGGACGGCACGATTATCACGGCCAACGAAAATTTTCTTGGTGCGCTGGGCTACACCTTAGATGAAGTTCAAGGCAAACATCACAGCATATTTGTTGAGCCCGCATACAAGTCTGGTTATGAATACAAGCAGTTTTGGGAATCCCTCAACAAGGGTGAATATCAATCTGGGGAATTCATGCGCATCGGCAAAGCTGGAAATGAAGTCTGGATTCAAGCCTCATACAACCCGATTTTGGATATGAAAGGACTCCCGTTTAAAGTTGTAAAGTACGCCACTGATATCACAAGCCAGGTGCAAGAACGTATACAACGTTCCAATGTTCAACAAGAGATAGATAAAGATCTGAAACTGGTGGGCGAACAAGTTACCAGCGTTACTCAGCAAGCGTCAAGTGCAGCTGAAGCGTCTTCGCAAACTTCAATGAATGTCCAAACCGTTGCCTCCGGGGCTGAAGAACTGGCCGCATCAGTCAGAGAAATTAGCCAGCAAGTCACCCGGGCAACCTCCATATCAGGCGAGGCTGTAGACCAGGCTCAACATACAAATAACATTATCTCTAGCTTGGCTGAATCGGCGCAGCAAATTGGGGATGTGGTTTCTTTGATCACCGACATTGCAGATCAAACCAACCTCTWKKYSYYWRWCKCCACCATTGAAGCGGCGCGTGCMGGTGAGGCKGGBAARGGCTTYGCSGTTGTGGCATCGGAAGTGAAAAACTTGGCCAATCAAACAGCGAAGGCGACGGAACAAATTAGTGCGCAAATTTCCAATATCCAAGGGGCAACTGATGAAGCGGTTGGCGCCATTGGGGGCGTAAGAACGACGATTGGAGATATCAATGAAATTTCTTCCGCAATYGCTGCTGCMGTCGAAGAACAGACKGCCGTAACGCAGGAAATGTCGGCCAACATGCAAACTGCAGCCGATGGCGTYAGCAGCATCAGCGCCAGCATGGAAGAAATTTCKCAGTCTACGAARATGGTTGATGAATCGACAGCAAAGGTGCGTGAGGCWTCGCGTTCTCTTGCTTANAWWATYKTTAGACTTTGTGTATTGCCCTCTGACAACGAGACTCCTTTGGCCCCTTGATGTTTTTGTTGAGGGGTCAAAGCATGTCCATTTCTTAGGCACATACGACAGACGTCTTTAAATCCCTTTGTTTTCGAAAGATGCTCTGTCGAAATGAGCCTGCGCTTGTCTAGATCACAGGAGACCTCTATTAATGATATATTTATCAGATAGTTAGATATATTTTGACCTTCTTGGAAGGTGTTTTTCCTTGGCCTCATGGTTTTTGTCCGTTTGAGCCGTGCAATTGCTTTGAAAATCACCGCATTAGACAGACTTCTTCCTTTGGGTTTTTTATGGCAGTGCCGTTCCCATGTGCTCTCACTGAACAACACAGCGCATGTTATAGGCCAAGTTTTTAAGGCCTACGTTTTTTGCACGCCCCAAGCCACAACGGGCAACCAAAGATATGCTCCGTACGAATGCGGACTTTTGAACGGGAATTATTGCGGCGACCTTGACGATGAATACGGCTGGTCAGGCCCTTGCTTTTGAGAAATGTTTCAATGTTTGTCGAACGATGCTTTTGAACCCACTGAGSWCRCSATGNNGNCATTRRYRACWTSRYYTSCMMYARYRMSMYAACCTTTGGCTTTGAGGTAACCCTCAAAATCGTCAAACAAGTCTTCACCGACACTCGCATCAGCCCATTGATCGCGGTACGGCCAAACCGTTTTGGCGTCGGAAACGTTGCCCTTAAGGCCAAGGCCTAAAAATATCATAAATGAAAGACGATCACGGCTTTGATCGTCCACTTGATCACCGGACAGGTTGTAAAGGGAACATAGCACAATGGCTATAAGCATCATCACCGTTTCTAAGCAATCACGAAAACGTTCCCATGGAACGGCTTTATCCAGCGTCAGCACTGGATCATTCTTGGCATCCAAACTTGCGGAGCGAGTGGTTAAATCAAAGAAACCCATTTGGCTTATGTACAAATCCTAGACCTTAAAGTTGCGATGAGAGGATGCTCGGTTATCGTGACAATTTAACATTTAGAGGGATCCCTGGGGTGCTGATTTGTGATTTAAGATTACTTTTTGAAAGAATGACCTTGAATACAGACGCATAATGTTACGAATGGCGAGACAATCAGGGGATCCGAATAGCCCCCCCAAATTCTTGGCGAAAGCAAAAGAAAGCGTAGCTCGCGCATTGATAACCCACAGTTTATCAATGCCTGGCTATGGAGAGCGCACTCCGAGGCCCGCTGGCGAGATTTGCCGGGTCGATAGGGTCCGTATCAGACCGTCAAGCGCCTGTATTATCGCTGGATTGAAAAGGCGTTTGATTGACATAATCTTTGAACATTTTTCGAAAAATGCCGCCCGGAAATAGTTGATGCTTGAGGGTACGATCATTTAAGCTGACCAACATGCCGCCGGAGCATGGCAAAATAAGAGGCGCGCAGATCCGGGCCCAGGACGCTTTGGGGGAGGCTTAAGCCCCAAGGTCGATGCCGCCAGCGATGGTTTAGGCAACCCTGTGCGTCTGATTGGCAGGCCGGGGCAAGAAAACGATAGTGTTCAGGCCAAAAATTTGATCCATGGTCGTGCCTCCGCGCACGTTCTTGCTGACAAAGTCTATGATGCGGATACTGTCCTTGCCCCTGCTACAAATAGTTGGGGAAAAACCGAAAAGAACAGAGAAACGACGATAGAACACTCTACAAAGAACGTAACCTTATTGAGTGATTTTTCAATAAAATTAAGCATTTCCAAAATGTTACCCGCGTTATGACAAACGGCTCGTAAATTTCCTTGGGTTTGATGAAATCGTTGAATTATCACGACGACCTAGGTATTTAGTCCCGGACTTTGATGTCGTATATTATACAGACCAATCATCACGGGAGGACTTATGGGACAGGTCTTACACGGATGCGCCAAGATGACGTCCGCCATCCGAGCAGAAAGACAGCGATCACAAGCTTCGCTCTAAGAATTGAGTCAGTGCTATGGTCTTGATCCAAGGACCGTTTAGAAGTGGAAAACCAGGACTTCGTTGAAGACGCTCCCAGGAGGCCAAAGGTGATCCGCTCAACGGTTTTGGCGCCAAAGGAAGAAGCGATTATTGTGATGTTTCGCAAACATACGCTTTTGCCGCTTGATGATTGTCTGTATGCCCTGCAGGTTACAATCGCTCACCTAACACGACCTTCATTGCATTGGTGCTTGCAGCGCCATGGCATCTCTCGTCTATCGAAGTTGGAAACGGACAAGCCAAAGTAAAAATTCAAGAAGTATCCGATAGGTTATATCCACATAGACATTGCCGAAGTCCGCACAGAAGATGGAAAACTGTACCTGTTTGTGGCCCTTGACCGCACACCAAAGCTGGCCTCTGTGGAATTACACGAGCGCCAAACCAAAGCGATCACGGCGGAATTTTTACACAACGTTATTGCGGCCATTCCCGAYCACATTCATACGATTCTAACAGATAACGGCATCCAGTTCTCAAATCAGGCCCGTCAAAAACGCGCATCTTGGCACACCTTTGACCGGGTGTGTGATGGATCCATCAATTGAATACCGCAAGACCAAAATCAATCCTCCCTGGACCAATGGGCAAGTTGAAAGAATGAAACGGACGATCAAAGAGGCAACCGTTAAACGCGATCACTATGAAAGCCATGATCAGCTTAGAACCCACCTGCAGACTTTCTTAAAGGCCTACACCTTCGCAAAGCGCCTGAAGACCTTGAAAGGTTTAACCCCACACGAATATATCTGCAAAATATGGACAAAAGAGCCAGAACGATTCAAAATAAATCCATCGCATCACAGTCCGGGACTAAACACCTAGAGGCTTGCCAGAGGAAAGAAAGCAAAGAAGGCTCGAAAGGTTATTATCAGAAAGTAGATGTGTGAGGTTCGCTCTCAGAGCCGTTTGAGGCACCTGATACGCTGTTTATTTTGCGACAAAAAACTGTCCGATTCTACAAAATAAACTGGCCCGCTACAGTCGTAAAGGCTTAACGATAAACCACATCGTATGCGCCTTCACGCCGAACCAACGAAACGGCTGGGCGACCTCTAGGACGGTATTTATGCAGGTTGGTATAAGCACCGATTCGCTGAAGGTAAACAAAACACGCCCACCATTGGCTTGGTGCTGCATGTTTTTATGCGTCAGCCCAATAACACATCCTTCGCTTGATTGATTTGTTGGGCCAAGTAATCAGAACCGCCCACGTCTGGATGCAAATGAGATATTAATCTACGGTGCGCGGTCTTTATCTCTTGTGCCGACACCCCTTCATGAAGGCCTAAGACCTTTAAGGCGTCAACACGGCTCATGTTCGTTGATGGATTGGACGAGCGGTTTTGGTGCTGCCGATTTGCCCCACCCATCATGCGATCAAAAATTCGAGCATACCGYARSCCCGYAAASATGCGRGCRAGCCAAAGCAGKAYGGCRGGCAAGGCCGCAAGGGCCGCGATAAGGCGYCCCGACAGMGCCAACCASACCACAAYCMYCAYCMCCARCGTCAASMMYCCCCACATCAACACACGAATGAYKTCTTGAGGYTTRGAGKCCACATACCACYKTGACGCMGCAACCARCRCCAACAACAGCAAYAATCCAAGKGCAAAAAARGCTARCATATAARSAGRGTACGCTGGCTTRCTTAAAGCTTCAAGGCTTCAACCAACGCCCGGATTTCTTGACGAGCAGCAATGTGGGACATAGAAAGTGCGCCTTCACCTTTGACCTCTGCCACATCCATGAGCGTCAGGCCTTTGTGGAACAGTTCGCGAAAGATCACCCGTTCAGAAAATCCTGGCACGGTGTGAAAGCCAATTCGTTTGGAAAGTTCATTCACCAAGCGGTCGATTTCGCGCTTATTTTTAGACAACGTATGGCCCATGCGATTGCGCATAACGATCCAGTCGGTCGGTTTAGATCCTCGCTTCGCTCGCTTCATACGCTGTTCCCAAACCAGTTCAGCGTAATGACTGGGACCTTTTATGGTCATATCGCGGGCATTGATGCGGGCCAATACATCCAAATCGATAAAACTGTCATTCATTGGTGTAATTAAGGTATCGGCAAAACTGTGCGCAATTCTGGACAACGCTGTATCTGATCCGGGCGTGTCAAAAATGATCACCTGGGCGCGCTGGCTAACGTCATCAATCACGCTTTGGATTAACGATTCTATGCCTTCATGATCTCCACCTCCGTCTTCGGAGCGCAAGGCCAAAAGCTCAGGCATGGGTAGGTTTAAGGACCTAGCCGCTTTATAGTCGTTACGATTTTCGAAATAACGCGAAATGGTGCCCTGGCGCGCGTCCAAGTCGGCGACRGCRACCGTCATTCCTTGGCGCAACAAGCTAACGGCCACGTGCATGACMGTGGTTGACTTGCCGCTACCGCCTTTTTCATTTCCGACCACGATGATGTGTGTATTCATAGAGATAAAGGTTTCTTGTCCGGTCACAACATACATCGCAACGTTTTTTTCTGTGTTGATAAAGTCGTGTTTTGAGAGATAATCAAGTGTAGGCAGATCAGAGCTGCCCCACCATAAGGCAAATAGAAATGAATGGCGATGACCAAGTCACCACCGGCTCCATAAATTTTAAGCAGGGCTAATACAGTAAACAAGCCAAACATAGAGATTTCGGTCCCAAATAAGGTCAAAACAACGCCCCCCTTCCTCCGTCCACATCAAGAGTATCACCGCCAGTCAGGGCTTATGTGCCACCTGGGATATCATTTCCCCCAAGGCCTTAGGTTGAGGAAATCGTTTGGCTTGGCATTTGCGGCCATCCACCACTCCGTATTAATTTAGGGCGTTTTTTCATCATCATAGATTCGTATTTCTTGATGCCTTTGATCGAAAAAAATGTTTATCTGTCACAAATTTGGACATGAGCAATGACAGAAACAAATGATCTATAGGTCTACATGGCGAAGCGATCATAAACAAAACAGGAAACCTATGTCATCTATGGCATTCTCATTACCTAAAGAATCGGTATAAAGTGAACTTATGCAATTTAAAAGCTTGAAAATGTCCGGTTATATGAAGCTCAACGTTTTGGCGGTGGTTATGGTTATGGCTATACCCACGGCAGGGGTTGCCCAAACCACAGCCCCTGCGGCCCCTATGGCCCCTGTTAACCTTGGCTTTGACCCCCTTGGCAACCCAACCCCAATTGATCCCTTTAAAGCGGGTGTGATTATTGATTTTCGCGAGGAAATGCGTAAATTCGTGCGCTCCATCAGCTCCTATATTCACGGCCTAAGCCCCTCTTTTATCGTGATCGCCAAAGATGGCTTAGGCTTGATGAACAAGGTCGCCCCCAACGACGAAACCTCATTCTTCCCAGCCCAGGCCTACATACAATCCATAGATGGTCTTTTGGAAACCAACCTGTTAGACGAAACCGTAACCACACCGCTCGGCAAACCCTCGCTAGCCCTAGAGAAGCTGCTGCGTTTGAAACATAAAAATTTAGCCACCGCAGCCACCTATGGCCTAACGGTTCTAAATATGGAATATTCCACCGCTCAAAACGCGGTCGATACCCTGTATACAGAAAGTGCTCAAAAAGGGTTTATACCGTTCGTTGCAGAAGGTCCGCAACTCAAGACAATTCCCAAAAACCCGGCCGCGATATTCAAAGCTAATCCTCGTAATATCAACGCCATATCTGAATTGAAAAATTATTTATTCATCTCCAATTCCAAACTTTTGGGCGCGACCCCTGACTACCTATTGAAACTTAGAAACACCAATTATGATGCCTTAATCATAGATGTCTTACATGGATCAAAGCCTCTAACCCGCGCTCAAGTTGAAGTGTTGAAATACAAGCGGCTGGGAAGTCGGCGGCTGGTGTTGGCCCAAGTTGATATTTCATCCGCCTCTATGTTCCGATATTACTGGGCAAAGGGTTGGCGCAAAGGAAATCCGCCATTTATCTTTTCCCCCCTTCGCGAAAACCCAGACAGTTACCGTACGACATATTGGGCGCCCGGTTGGCAATCCATTATCTCGGGCAATCCCAACTCATACATTTATGGTTTAGGCGCGTTAGGTTTTGACGGTGTGGTCTTAAAGGGCGTCGATGCCTGGACGTTTTATGAAGCAGGTCCTGAAGCCCAATAATTTCATATGATCCCCATAGACCTGTGTTGAGTCCGGTCTATGGCATCAAGGTTTTGGGGTTCTCTGGCACAGCGCCCTTTGGGTAAGTGTTGGCCTTATGGGTCTTTATATGGGCCCTTTTTAAAGTTCACCCTTTATAGCATATTTTATCAAGCGAACGACCTGCTCAGGGGTTTTCGCAACGGCCAGAGCCGAGGCATCCACTTCCTTCAACGGATGGGTCAGGGATGGATCGTGAAGGGTAATAATGGGCTTATTCAGCGCACTCGCCACCCCGGCATCAAATGCAGCGTTCCATTGTTTGTACTTATCACCAAAACGCACCACAACAATATCTGCTCGATGAATAAGCGTGCGGGTGCGCAAGGCATTAACGCTGGCCCCTTTGTGGTCCTGCCAAAAGGCTTGGTCTTCAGCGCCTAAAATTTCAACACCGCACATATCCGATGTTTCATGAACCGTGACCGGGGACAATAAATCAACAGGCAGGTTTTCATCACTGACCCCCTTTGCAATACGTTCGCGCCAGTCCGTATGAATCTCACCGGATAAGTAAACACTCCAAATTCGATCTGTCATAAAAATTATCCTTTGCCTGAAAGCTGTGAACCAATTGATACCGGGTATACAGGGCAATTTCCAATAAACAACCCGTTAAATCTTCGGCGGACCATAAAACGGCAACATCCAAAGAGCCAACGCCACAACCTTAAAAACCTTCTAGGTTTTTCATGGCCACGCTGTAATGGTAACCTTGGGCATAATCAACGCCGAGTTCTTGAAGCAAGTCATGGGTAAGCTCGTCTTCGACAAATTCTGCAACCGTCTCAATCCCAAACTCTTTAGCCATGGCGCTGATATGTTTGACCACGATATGGTCATTTTTATCCGTTGCCATGTGCCGCACAAAGCTGCCTTCGATTTTCACAAAGTCTATTTCTAAATACTTCAAATAGATAAACGACGAAAAGCCACTGCCGAAATCATCAAGGGCGAAAGCCAGGCCTTCTGCGCGCAATTCGCTGATAACGTCCATGATTTCCTTAAAATGAGGTAAGGCTTCGCGTTCGGTGATTTCCAAAACAATGCGGTCTAGAGCAATGCCATAAAGTTCAATTTGCCCCGGCAATTTGCGCATGTGCTTTAAATCACCCATGGTTTTTGCCGAAAGATTGAAAAATAACCGCACGTCTTTATCTTTAAATGCGCTCAAGGCTTTCAGCCCCTTGATGAAAATCCGTTCATCAATTTCTTGGGCCATGCCCAATTCTTCTGCCGCTTCGATAAATTCATCGGCCGTTATATAAGCGTTTTCCTCACGAATACGGGCGAGAACTTCAAAGGCATAGGGCTTGCCCGTATTCACATTTATAATGGGCTGAAAAAAGGGTTCAACCCGGTCTTCATTCAACGCCATACGCAAAAACTTACCTTTCTTGAAAATTGACATTTCTCGTTCAGAGGCATCATCGTCAGCAGATAAAGATGACACGCGGTTTTTACCGCCGCGCTTGGCCTTGTACATTGCCATATCCATTGCAACGGACAAAGCTTCAAAATCTTCGCCATCTTCAGGGAATGACACAAACCCGAAACTACCGTGAAACCGCGTATGGCCAACAGGTAAGTCTAGGGATGCCGCTGCCAACGATGCCCGTAATTTTTCGGCAACGTCTTCGCCGGGCTCTCTTTCGGTTTCCGGCAGTAAAATGGCAAACTTATCGCCCCCCAGGCGGGCAACGATATCTGTATTACGCGTCTCTTGGATCAGTAAGTTTGCGACCTCTTTCAAAGCCAAATCCCCGATGGGATGACCAAAGGTATCGTTAATATTCTTAAAATTATCCATATCAAGTAGGATCAATGTGAAACAACGATCATGACGTTTCGCCCGCTGCACCTCGGATTTTACAAAATCTGCAAATTTTTTGCGATTGTAAAGGTCGGTCAAAGGGTCTCGAACGGTGTATTCTTCTAATTTACTATGATAATCTTGAACGGTTGACAGTAAATTATTGAAGTATACACCTAAATTACGAATTTCGCGCGCCCAACCTCGGCCATGGAAAACACGTTTTCCAAAATTCGCATCAGCCGTGACGTCTTTCATCACCTCTTCAAGAGAGGAAATGGGCTTGGCGACAAACACCCGCAAGACAAAATAGGTCAGGGCAAAAAGTAGTATCATGATAAGCGTAAAGGACCCAACAACTGAACTCACAACAAATCCCAAGGATACCTTCAACTTGTTAACCGGATATGTAATATCAACAACGCCGTTGATGGCTCCTAAGTCAGCTTTATGGCAGACTTGGCATTCCGTCTTCACAGCGACGGGGTAAAGGTAGCGAATTTCGTTTTCATGAACGATCAGCGCCTCTTTACCTCTAAGTAGAGCGAGGTTCAGGTCAACATCATGGTCCCTGATTGCCTTTTCACCCACAATTTCACCAAATTGTTTGATGACCGGATACCCTCGGTACACGTTAATTTTCAAATCGGGACTGCTTAAATTTAATCGTGTGATGATTTCCGCGATTTCAGTTTTGGTCCAACCTTTGCGCATGGCTGAATAAAGGCTTTGAAAAACAAGTTGGGCTGTTTGCCGGGCTTCTTCCTTAGCCAAATTGTTAACCGCACGTTTTTCAACGAAACTGCTGAGTCCAAAAACCAACAGAACGGTAAGCGTCAGGACCGTTGCCGACAATACAATCAGCAACTGCCCAATGCTCCATGACGAACCTTCTATCGCATCGTGATTTTGCAATTTCCCCCCACATCATATGTCGAAGTGCGCGCAAAATTAAAGGTCCCAAATATGGGATTAATCGAGCGCGCCACGCCCCTGTTAATCCACCACAATTACGCTTATGTCAAATCTCCTTCAACGCCTTCACAAATAGGAAAATCCAGTGATCTAAATAAYCNYGASACAAGCAMCTGKCNWTWTYTTGCAAASCTAYACAGGTTTYACAAYMTGCMTCSTCGATCAAGAMTCAAAATAGTTTGACTTTGSTTGGRAAAGRCATGTASARTTCATWYACTACGTTACATAGTCGTCTTGTGTGCGTCCTGATTGATCCCGCGAACTATTGCGGTCGGCCAAGTTGCTTTCCTGACATTGTGAACGTTTGAACCGTAAGTTGGCACGTTGCTRGCTTSCAATGTGAATTATGTAAAGGATCGAAACTATGGTTAAYGGTACAGTAAAATGGTTTAAYGCAACAAARGGCTTTGGCTTTATTGAACCTGAAGATGGCGGCAAAGATGCATTTGTGCATATTTCCGCTCTTGAACGCGCAGGCATTTCTGGCTTGAACGATGGCCAAAAAGTCAGCTACGAGCTGGTTGCTGGTCGTGATGGCAAAGAAGCTGCAGAAAACGTTCAGTTGCGCGACTAAGCCAACCGAATACGGACCGGGGGGCCTTGTGCCCCCCGCTCTAAGATGTACATCAAGCCTTAATATAAGCCTTACCCAAGTTCAGCGTTGCCCAAGCCCACATATGGTTTATGTCGGGTTATTTTTTCGTCTGCCTTATCCCTGATCGCCCAGACTCACCAAAACCCCAAACATAGAACAACCGCCCATGATGGAAGGATTTCTATATTTACTGTCATAATTAAATTCATAGGTCTAACGTTTAATACCTTGTTGGCCGACACATAAGGTGACAACGAAAAGAGGCATAATAATTTTTCCTGGCGACCATTACCAAAAAATTTGAACCTCATTTTTTCAGATCGTGTGAATAACCTTCTCGTGTCCTTCAGGGTACAAAAAACCGTTCCTCGATATTGCGCATGCGATAAAGGCTTTTGTCGTGCGCCACCGGGTTTTAGCATTGATTTCGTCAAGATAACGGCAAGCGTACCATGGCCGGCGATACGCTCATCGATTGCTTTAGAGTGTATAAACCTGATGAGTAATCCCCCCATCTGACTTTCCGGCACCACCAAAAAGGTCAATCATCACCTAGCTGTCATAAACCTGACCACCCGTTATAATCTGGCACCGTGGGCATTCACGTTCATCAACAATCGTGTGAATTACGTGTGCAGCCGTTGCCGCACGGTGGGCCTTGACGATAGGGCTATCAATAAAAACAGACTATCTTCATCTTGGCGAGCAAGAGCATCAAAAATTGATTGTCATCTCCCGCGCCGCGCCCAACGGGCATACATATTCTTAGGTTTAGGAATTTCCAATAACACGCTTAGACGGGAAGAGAACAACAACTGTCGTCCCCACACTCATCTCGCTTTCGATTTCAAGAGTTCCACCATGCATTTCGGCTAGGGCTTTCGTTAACGGAAGCCCTAGGCCAGTGCCCTCAAATTTATTTGTGTATGCCCCTTCTACTTGTCCAAAAGGCTCTAAAGCCCTGGCAATACCATTTTTATCCATACCGATACCGTTATCGGAAATGGTGAATTTCATTGTGCCGCCATTGCCAATACGAACATCAAGGCGTACTTCGCTATTTTCAGAAGAGAATTTGGTCGCGTTAGAGAGAAGATTGAGCAGAGTTTGCTCTAAACGTCGTGCATCACCATAAAGATTGGGAAGGTTATCTTCAATCGAAAGGGATAGGTTTACTTTCCCCTTGTCAGCGCGAGGCTTGATCAACAGTACGGCATGACTAACCACCTCTAATACATTGACCTCTGCTTCATTCAACTCTAGCTTACCCGCCTCGATCGCTGAAACGTCCAAGATATCGTTAACAAGTTCAAGAAGATGATTGCCTGAAGAATTAATATCCTCGATGTATTCTTCATGTTTTGCATTTTCAATTGGGCCAAATACCCCACTTCGTAGGGCGTCAGAGAAACCAATAATGGCATTAAGAGGTGTGCGGAGCTCATGGCTCATGCTGGCTAAAAATTCGCTCTTTGCGATATTAGATGCTTCGGCCATTTTCTTCGCGCGTTCAAGTTCTTGTGTCCTCTCTTGGACACGCTGCTCCAACATAAGATAGGGAGCCCTGAGTGCGGAGTTGATGATTGCCATGAAAATCATCCAGTAGGAAAAGAATTTGAAGACATGCCCCGTGATATTAGAGAGGCCGTATACACTGACATAGAAGGTGAACCAAAATTCTGCTCCGATTGTCAAAATAATGGAGGCCGCCATAAACTGAAAAATATCAGATGCAAGGCGCTCGCGCTGGCGGAATAAATGCACCAATGCCCCAACAAGTATGGCAATAATGACGTATTCACTGTTGACTTTGAAATCCGTTAGGCCTTGTCCCTCAACAAAGGCGTCGGGGAAGTTTCCGGACATGACCATAAAATACATGATCATCGTACTTGCGCCGAAAAATAAGAATATAGGCCATCTCGGCGCAATGCGTGTCAGAAACAAGGGGGCCGCCAGCAAGATAATCGCCTCCATATAGCGCCCTATGATCCAAAACTGAGCTGAAGGATTAGCAATTGTAATAGGGTATATATTCATCCCTTTGTATATAAGCGTGTGGACTGTATCCAATGTCCCAACCCAAAAGTAGCCACAGGCCAGAAACATTAAGAAGTTATTTTTGGAGAACGAATAGGTTTGCCATCCAATCACGAACATGAGCATGGCGATACCGATAGAGAAAAATTCAGCCACTGTATGGAACAGGAGGAAGCTATAAAAACTGATCGATACCAGGAATATCGCAATCACGAATGGCACAAATATAAACTGCCCAATACGCCGCAATAGTGACTTCTTTAATTGTGTACTGCCCGTCATTATTTTCCCCACACAGGTGTTGAAAAAGACGACTCTGCAAACTCTTCTAGTAGATGAATTATAAGGCACGAAAGGGTGGACTGTCTAGGCTCAGGACCTATTAATCTATAATTCAGTTTTCTGGCGGATCATGTCGTTCTCCTTTACGGAAGACATCACATGAGCGATTGTTTCTGGTTAAGCCCTGAGCAATGACAACGTATTGCGCCCCATTTTCCTTTGTCACACGGGGTGCTCCGCGTTGATGATCTTCGGGGTATATCCGGGATCATTCATGTCTTGAAGCGTGGATTACAGTGGTGTGATGCACCTTCTGAATACGGTCCCCACAAAATACTTTATAACCGCTTTGTGAGGTGGAGCCGAAGGAGCGTATTTGACCGTATATTTTCTGGACTTGCCGGGGCCGAAGGTGTTCCCCGTCGTATTGGGCAAATAAAAGGCGGCTTAAACTCAAAACTCCATGCGGTGTGTGATGGTTATGATCGCCTCGTTGTCATGCTTTTATCAGAAGGGCAGATGAGCGGTTATACGGGTGCTAAATTAATGTTGGATATTTTGCGATCAGCCAAGTGCCTCTTGGCCGATCGCGTCTATGACGCTGATTGGTTCCGTAAGGCTTTGAAAAAAAAGGTATTGAATCTTGTATTCCGCCCAGAAAAAATCGGAAGAAACAAATAGAATACGATAAAACCCTCTATAAACAGCGCCATAAAATTGAGAATATGTTCGGTAAAACCAAGGACTGGCGGCGCATTGCACTGCGCTATGATCGACACACACACACGTTCTTTTCAGCACTATGCAGGGCAGCCGTGGTCATCTTTTCTCTCAATTAATGAGGCCTGAGCCTAATCAAACAATTGCGGTATATTTATTAGACCTGTTGCAAAAGGACCGTCGGGATGACACGGGCGCAACGCTTTCCGTCCATTCTGGGTTTGGAACCCGGCTTGGACGTTGAGAAGGCCTGGCACGGTGCTGATTTTAGCRGCATRACGGTNTTTTGGANTAACGGTATCTTTCTGAYARAATACGAWAACGYTTGAGACGACCGATATAGCCCCTTGAAACGTTGTTTCAGAAGGCGCGCTAGGGCGTGTGTTCAACGCATACCCGCAACAACCACTTTTCCTTCCAATTGCATGGACTCTTTATAGTCATACAGGCAAGTGAAAGGCAAGAAAAAGTTGTGGGACTTGCCTCTTTAGAGGAGGCGGCAAACATAAATCCAAGCTCAAAATAGCAAAAACCCCGCAGTTNNAMGCTGCGAGGTTTGCTGAGATAAAACATCTCTATAAGTCAMRTKCTTGTAGGGCCTATTTTATCTCATTGGACAACTGTGTCAAACAAAAAKCGCACAAAACAGCGTTTTTATGGCTCAATTGTTCTAGGTGGGATTAGCCGAATAACACATTGATATACAAGTCAAATTTACAGCATAAAACGACAGCAAAAATACCACGCGGTACACAAACAGAAGAATTCTTTGAAGGCTTGCCCGAAGGGGTCGGCCACTTCGATGTTTTTCAATTGGTGCAGAACCTTGAAAAGAAAATAGGGCTTTCTTCTGCGGCCGTTCAACACCTTCATTATCTCGTTTCACACACGCGCAAAGTTGACTGGGAGCCGGGTGCGACTCCTATCGTTTATCGCTCCGTCATCAACACGGCCACYGATCGGGGCCGGGGAGTCCGGCAAATTGACAAGTTGGAAAAAGCCCTGCACCGCGCCGGCTTAATCCAGTGGAACGATACGGAGAATTATAAACGCTACGGTCGACGCGACGCGCGCGGCCATATCGAATATGCCTTYGGCGTCGACCTGACCCCGCTCGGGCGGATGTATCAGCGACTGGTTGACCTGAATGAACAACATCGTACCTACATGGATGCGTTCCTTGAGAYGAAGCGCAAGGTTTCTGGGTTGCGCCGCCGCATTATATCTAAAATCAATAGGGCCAACGAATACGGTTTGGTGRTCGATGAGCTGATCGATGAGCTAGCCGCCTTGCCCCGGATTGCGGCCAACATGACAATTACGGTCCTTACATCCATTTTTGATAAGGCGCGCAAGATTAACTTTGCCTTGGACGAAGTTCTGCAAGACCGGCCGGCTCCAGAGCCGTTAAGCACGTCTTCTAAAATTCAGGAAACTGACCTTGGTTTGAATAAAAGGTCCGACCCGCCGGACCTAAAGGTCCGACACATACAGCCCATAGTTAGCCCAAAGCTTATAGTTATAAGCTGTAATCAAGACGTTGGTGACGACAGTGAAGACGTAGGTGAAAAGTTTTCGTCGGGCCTTGAGCATATCACCTATGACATGGTGATGGAGGCCGCCAGTGATGAATTTATCGAATGCATTCAGCCCACGGCTCACAGTGAAAAATTCAAAGACCTCAATGTTGCCGCCGCCCGCATGTGTCACAAAATGGGCATTGGACGGTTTGCGTGGGTTAAAGCGTGTGAAATTATGGGAGAAACAGCCGCCGCCGTGGCCGTYTTGATCATCGACCGCAACCGAAAGCACCCCTTTATTCCTGTCGTAAACCCCGGAGGTGTGTTGCGCGGTATGACCGCCAAGGCCAAAATCGGCGATCTCAATCTGCACCGGTCGCTGTACTCAATTTTAAATCGTGACGACAGCRAAGGCGGKGTGAAATGAAAACGCCCTTGCAGATCAAACACGCCCTTGCAGAAAATTGGGAAGACGCATACGTCGAAGAAAAAATACGTGACCTTGTGCGCGTGTTAAATCGTAAAAGCCTTGGTCTTCGAACGGTTGCCGCTTGTGAAGGACATTCAAAGGGGTTGAATAACCCCTATGTCTATTTTAGATGCCCTAATCACATCGCTGGCTTGATCGCAAAGCGACTTTTGTTGATGTTAGTTCGGCATGAAGGTCTGAATTTCCCATGGGCCTTAGAAGGTGGGTTTAATGAGAAATTTGAAGTGAGCTTTACCTTGTATTCGTGGAAGCTACGAGAAATTCATTTTGATCATGGATATATAAAACGCTTTATCACTTACAGATTACAACGGCAAAAAATTGACGATGATCTAGCCCTTTTGGCTAAAGTAATCGAAGACTTGTTGAATGAATTCGAAACTTCCAGTGAGTTTGAGATACAAGACCCCTACGACAGCAAGAACCACGCCAACGATCAAAGAAAGTCGTTTCTTAGCGGCCTTTTTTCCAAGTGGATCAGGGTGTGTGCAATTTGGACAATTTTTGACAGTGCTGTCAGAAGATATCTCAAACCTACAAACAGGACAAAGAACAAGTTTTGCAATCATAAACAATCTCCAAAAAATACGCCAAAGCACCCGAATTCTGAGGCCAAAGTGCCACAGAATAATACRCTCAATAATCGATTAAGTTCAAAGAATACCCTTCTTTTAGGTGTCGTAAGTCTTCTTTTTTGGCTTGGYTTTAGCCACTTTTCTAATGCCGCAGAATGGACCTATAGCAAGGCTCAGGTTGAAACGGTTAATTACGTTTATGACGGTGATACGTTTTATGTAAACATTGCCGGTTGGCCATCAACGAACATTCCCATTCGGGTTGCGGGGGTGGATACGCCGGAAATTAAAGGTTTGTGCAGCTCAGAAATTGAGTTGGCTCTTCAGGCGCGTGATTTTACAGCTTCATTRCTCAACCAATCCTCACGGGTCGAGCTAAGAAACATGCATCTTGGTAAATATTCACGAGTGATCGCTGAGGTGTGGATCGACGGCCGCAACTTAGCAACCCTGTTAATCGAAAACGGGCTTGGTCGGGCTTATTTTGGGGGAAAAAGACGGGGTTGGTGCTGATGAAAATGTTGAAGAGGAAAATAAAATTATGAAAAATAAATTAGAAAACCCTGAGAATAATCAAAAATTCAACGCTGAAAAAGTCACTGAAGCTATTTATCTCTTTGGTATAAGAATGACCAAAATCATAAGGACTCATATTTTTACAGGCTCCTTTTATGTTTCGTTATCTACCGCCATACTCGTGATTTCAGTGATCGATGTTGAGGCCTTAATACTTTTTGTGAGTATCTATATTCTGGGGCTATTCGTGGCTTTTATAATCGTATTTATAGAAAGCCTTTTGACTGTATGTTTGTGGTTTGTTCCCCTTAAATATCACCAAAAAAATGTTAATAAAACAACTTTTTCAAACAAGACCTTAAAAAGTATGGTTGTCGTTTTAACGAGCATACAGCTCAGTTTATTTTTTGTCGGAGTGGCTTTACACAGTACCAACTTAAACAGTCTTGAACCGAGTATCAATTTTTTGATTTGTTTTTCTGCGGTGAGTGCTGTGATAGCCAATATTTTGAGTGCCAATTTATCCAAATCCCACCAGAAAAAAATAATTATGACCCTTAAAAATAAGGAGGCGTGACATGTCACACGACAGAGAAAAAGTAATGATTACAATGCTTAAACTTCCTGTAAAAAAACAAAATTCTACAGAACGCAAACAAAAAGAACGGTCAAAGCGCAAGTCTTCTGGGCAAGCGGCAATCACCATTCACGTTGATGAAAAACATAGGCTTGCCGTGAGGACTTTTGAAGCGATCTTGAATTCTGGTGGAGCTTTAGCCGAGCGTATTGAGCGCGTTATTAAGATCCTAAATGACAAGCTTCCAGAAAAGCGCAGAGCACGCTTGAGGCTTCCTAAAGTAAAGCCTGACGCAGCACGAKCAGCCCTATCAAATTTAATAAAGCTCTCTTTAGGCAAACGGGCCGCATAATTTAATAAGGATCTCATCAATGCCCAAACCAAGTAACATCTGTCGTAAACAATGCTGTATTTGCCATAACGGGTTCACATCGTCCAGGGTGGACGCAGCCACTTGCTCCTGTACGTGTCGGCAGCGTTTGTCACGTTTAATAGCTAAGTGTGACAAAAGCCTTCCATCTAAGAAATATGGCATTCTATATGCTGATCCATGTTGGCACTTTGGAACATATTCAAATAAAGGACAAAACAGAAGCCCATCGAAGCATTATAAGACATTAGGGATTGAGGCAATCAAGCGACTTCCTTTTGGTAAAATTGCGGCTGATGATGCTTGGCTGTTTATGTGGGTTTATGGCCCCTTGGCCGATGAGGCAAGTTCTGTGGTAAGGGCTTGGGATTTTAAGGTGTCGTCTAAAGAGGGCTTCATATGGGTTAAAACCACAAAGGACGGCGAAGGCCTGAGTATGGGCACCGGCTACACGACACGGAAGTGTGCCGAAACGATGCTCATAGCTAAGAGAGGAAACCCTAAGCGATTAAGTGGGGGCGTTCGGCAAGTTGTACATTGTTCCAGGCATGGGCTGGCACATTCAGAAAAACCAGCAATTTTCAGAGACAAAATCGTTGCACTGTGCGGGGATATTCCAAGAATAGAACTTTTTTCAAGGCACAACATTGAAGGCTGGGACGCACACGGGAATCAAGTTGGGAAGTTGTCCTAATTAATAAGCTCTATTTAGGTAAACGAGCCGCATAAAAAAGCTTCAATTAGATCACGAATGCTGGGCCGATTGATCATGGCTGAATAAATCATTGTTACGGTGAGTATCAGCAAAAATTCTGAATTTCTTCATCCGGCCGATCGCATGTTCCACGCCAACACGAAGGCTGGAATGCCAGCGGTTATAAGCTTTGTCTTCTTGGGATAACGCTTTCTTTTTTGGCTTTTTTATCGGGATTTCAAAATCTGTCCCAAGATATCCTAAATCTCCTAAAACCATCGTGTCAGGTGGTTTTACAACACGGCTTTCATCAAAAATTATCTTGTCCTGTCGGGAGCCGTTTTGTGCCGGGCCAACCGCCATAATTTTCTTTTTATGATCCGTGATAATTTGATGAACCACCATGTGTTTCTTCTTTTTCCCGGAATAACTTTCCCGTCGTTGACCAGGCTTTTTTGAACGAGGAATAGGGCGTTCCGTTCCATCAATCATCAAATAAAGAAGTTCATCTTTTTCGCCTTTGGTGAGATGAACTTCTCGTTCTCGCATGCAGAAATACCCACTCAAAAGGCATGTCATAGACCGATTAACACGACAAACGGTGGGTGACGATACGCCAAAAACTAATCCTAAAAATACATGACAAATATTACGATGAAAAAACTTGCATTTATCTTAATTGTGAAGCGAGTCTAATAAATATTTATTAGATATATAGTATATATTTATGTATAATATTTACTATTAGTATGGTATTAATTATAGGTAAAATATATATTGTATATAAAGTAAGCTCTAATGATCGAATTCCGACTCTAACTTTCATGAAGTCAAGCCTGACAACCCTTAAAGATAAGGACGCGTGACATGTCACAAAATAGTGAAAACAAAGTAATTTCAATACCTAGGAAGTCGATCAAAAAACAAAATACCATTCACGTTGATGAAAAACACAGGCTTGTCGTGAGGACTTCTGAAGCGATCTTGAATTCTGGTGGAGCTTTAGCCGAGCGTATTGAGCTTGTCATTTGTATCCTAAATGACAAGCTTCCTGAAAAACGCAGGTTAAAGCGAGGGTTTTCATTAGATATAATAAATATTTATTAGATATATAGTATATATTTATGTATAATATTTACTATTAGTATGGTATTAATTATGGGTTAAATATATATTGTATGGAAAGGAAGCTCTTTCATGACTATTATCACCATTGGCGGTGAAAAAGGGGGCGTTGGCAAAAGTACAGTCGCGACAAACGTTTCTGTCGTCCTCGCACAGGCCGGTAAAGACGTTTTGCTGATCAACACAGACGCCCAGGACACAATCGGCTCATGGGCGGCGATCAGAGCCGAAGATCATGCCAATAAGCATGTGGTGCATACCGCATCGTTACACGGCAAAACTGTTTCCAAGGAGATTCTTGATTTTTCCGAAAGATACGATGTTGTTGTGGTCGATGCTGCGGGCAACGATAGTGTGGAACAACGTCAAGCTATGGCCGTATCGGATGCTTTGATCATTCCCATCCGGCCAACGGCCTTTGATACCTGGACCCTGGACACCGTTGAAGATTTAGTTGGACAACCCAGGGCATGAACCCAAAGCTTCAAGTCGGCGTATTTTTAAACCAAGTCCTTCATGTAAGCCTTGACCGAGGTATAGAAGAAATGAAAGCTCTTATGATCGAATTTCCGACTCTAACTTTCATGAAGTCAAGCCTGACAACCCTTGCCAGTTATCAAAAAGCTTCCGGAGAGGGATTGGGGGTCACTGAAATTGATCGTCCTGGCAAAGCCAAGTCTCAAATTCTTGGTTTAGTGGCTGAAATTTTATCGCTGGAAAATAAAGAGAGGAGCCTTAATCATGACACTTAAACGAAAACCAAAAACAGATGCCGTAAAAAGGGTCATCGACCCTGAAGCCATCGCAGTCTTTTCATCGCAGGCTTCAAACGTTTCTGCTGAACCCCGTAAAAATATCAAAAAAGAAACCCGCCACCGTCAAAAAAATATTATCTCTACAAACAGACGATATTCAACGACTTAAATTAGCTTCTCAGCGCGCATTGATCTTGGACGCTGGCGATATGAAAGCTATCGTTCAAGATAGTTTTATCGTGCGCGTAGCCCTTCGGGCTTTGCTGCAAGCAGATGACGAGGCTTTTTGCCAAGCCGTGGAGAAGACGCGAATTATTAAGGTGGGAAAACCAAGAAACTAGGGCCTGTTGACAATCATCTAGCGGCGATTATGCCCGCTGCTAGGTTCCAATTTGC
>JAESSB010000026.1 GCA_016764335.1 Magnetovibrio sp. | reverse complement strand
TCCGTGTTGTTTCTGCGTGTCATTTAATCCTCCAAGGTAACGTTGATTAATCTCAAAGCTGCTGTCCACTTTATTCAGACAAGTCCAGTCAACGCCATGACCTGCTTGGAGTGATGACTTTGATCGAAGATGTGGAGTTTAAGGCCTTTCTTGGCGACAAGGCCTTCGATGCAAACTGGTTGCGTGACGAACTGATGGACCGAAAAGCCAGCRTTGTCATCCCTTCAAAAAGCAACAGAAAATCTCAMATTCCACACGATAAGGAMGTCTATAAATGGCGACATCTGGTCGAAAACTATTTTGCTAAAATCAAAGAATTYAGRGGWATCGCAACGCGATATGACAAAACAGATRTCAGCTACAKTGCAAATTGGACCTTAACGGCAGCCATAATTGCGGCAAGGTAATTGTCAACAGGCCCTAATACCTTGTATATAAATATTTTTATACCCTATTCGTCTTCTTTTTGTGTTTATCATATTTACTCACTCGCTTTTGCACACCCTTCAAATATGTGTTCTGAGGGCGTCAAGTTAGACCCATAGTGCTCCTGAACAAACGATGTGAATTCGGAGTTTCCAGCAGTTCGCCTAACTTCAAAATATTTCTTAGGTTTTTTATGAATCGTAGATTTTAGGACGTACAAAGTCTTGGTGTACGAAAACTTATGGATCTACCTCTAAATTCATTACGATTGAGCGACGATTTTAAACCCTGCGGCAAAAACGAATGATGCGTAATTTAGGATATCTTGGAACAGATTTTAAAATCCCGCTTAAAAACCCGAAAAAGAAAATATTGTCCTTCTGGTATTCTGGCCTTGTGTTGGAGGGAAACACGCCATCGGACGGATAAAAAGTTCTCAATTATCGCCGCTATTGACCGGAATAATAGTCTGTACATTAGGATCGCCAAAAATGTATGTGTCTTAGCATATACAAATTTCAAAGCGTCTATCTGGCTTTATCAAATGTGATGGTGGCTCCACCGCGACCGAATACGCTTTCAGTGCGGTGGTGGTTTAAATTGTTATTGTATCTGCGATGATCGGATTGGGGTGCACCATTGGTAAGCTGTTAACCAACGCCGCCAATGCAATGCCATAAACCTAATTTTCAATTACGAAGTCGTAATGGACTTAAGCTTGCTCAGAGGTGTGCGGTGATCCCGGTGATCACGAGGATCAATGTCGCTTATGTTTTGCACAAATAGGCCAAATCAAAGGGACGTTGCGACCGCGCAGACCCTTTTTAATTTCAAATTGACCCTTCGCTAGGCGCCATATCTAGGACGATGCCCCGAGCGTTGTTGCCACTGATATCAGTATAATCTGACACCCATGCTGGGGGGTCAATACCGAACTTATCAATGGTAATCTCAAGCGGAATAATACGATCGTCAAGCATGCTTAACGTCACCCGATCCGGTAAATCAAACACATGGAAAATCTCTGCCTTTGGTCTAAAGTCAATTGTAAGTCAAACATTTTCAGCCAACTCATGCGCCAGATGCGTCTACTTTATCGAGCAACTTTGCGCGGTCCATTTGGGCGTCTTCGGGCCTCATATCTTTGCGCAACCAAGTGCCATGACAGCAGTGTTCAGAGATCGTGCTGTCATCAACCGACGGAGCATCACAAGCGCAGCATCAGGCTGAATGTTCCTTATTTATGCGGGGTTTGTCATAACGATCACGGATGCGTGTGAGTTAAGCGCGAGACCAAGAAATTTAAAATGATGGAGTTGTGGAAGTTGTCGCTAAATAAACCGTCTGTGTGAATTCATTGTTTTGCAGAGGATTGAAAAAGGTCACCACTTCAGCCCGCGCTTCAGCAAAAACATCGCCGAGGCGTGCCGTAAAGGTCGCGTCGGGGTGTTCGTTTGACCACAGTCCAAAAACGCCACCCGGCTTTAAATGAGCCTTCATTTTTGCCAAACCTTCAGGCCGATAGAAGGACGCATGGCCGTCGTCCAGCAAAAACTCTGGCGAATGATCAATATCGGCCAAAATGGCATCGAATTTCTTTTTGGGGGCAAGAGGGTCAAGTCCATCGTTGGATGTGGCAAGAGCAAAAAAGTCCCCGTGCACAAAGCGACAGCGCCGATCATTCGATAATTCAGGTCCCAGCGGCAACAGTCCCGTTTGATGCCAATCGATGACCGCTTGTAAGGCATCGATGACAATTAATTCATGAACATTTGGATGGTCTAGCACCGCTTTTGCCGTATAGCCAAGACCTAGACCGCCGACGACAACATCCAACGCGGTCCCCGTTTGGTCCTTTAGGCCGAGGTGTGCGAGAGCGATTTCCGAAGCCGTAAAAAGGCTCGTCATCAGAAATTCCTCGCCCAGCTTGATTTCATAAACATCGACGTTCAGGGCCATTTCCCGTCGTCGCCTTAAGCTCAACGCGCCGATCGGGGTATCTCTGTAATCCAGTTCTTCAAAAAGCAAGCTCATCTACGGTTCAAACTCCAAAGCCTGCTGGTTATAAAGTTCATGCACAAAGCTTAATGCCGGGCCATCATCTGCAAGCTGTGGCGCATTTTGAAGACCCACGGCATCCTCTTTCATGAATTTAGAAATCACSGGAAACAGGCTTTCATCAAAGGTAAAGCTGTGCGCATCAAAACCCAAGTAGAGTTGCCCCCCGGCGGCGGCCGTGATCGCAAATTTCACATATTCAGGCTTAATCAAATGCAGGCCGTCTTGTAAGGCTCGTTGAAATTCAGCCAGGTCCAGAGGGTCTTCACGGGTGGCGTAGGTGCCAAAATCTTCGTGTGAACTTTCGGTGAAAAATTCCACCAGCCACTGGGCAAAGTCTTTGGCCTTCAATTGTGATGCAAGCTGGTTGCGCACGTCGTTGACCGCCGCCGTATCGATGACAAAGCCCGCGCTAGCGGCCATAAGCCCACCCCCTACATAACGGCGGTCCAAGTCTTCACATTCCGACAGGTATTGACCATAACTGCTGAACAACGCAGATTGCTTTGGCCCCAAAAACCCCACAGAAAAGGTCAGCGCACGTTCAAGGGTGGTGCCTTCATGACCAAACCGTGGCGGCAGGTATAAAATATCACCAAGGCCGAGTTCAACCTCATCGCCCGCAAAAGTGTTTTCAAGAATTTTGAAATCCAGCCCCGCAATATAGCGTTCATTTTGAATCGGTTCGTGCCCGACTTTCCACCGCCTGCGCCCTTCACCTTGCACCAAAAAGACATGGTAATTATCAATGTGTGGCCCCACCGATCCACCCGGTGCGGAATAGCTGACCATAATGTCATCCATCAGCCAACGCGGGGTAAAATCGAAATGGCGCAGCAAAGCCCCCGTTTGCGGGTGAAACTGTTCGACATTTTGGACCAACAGTGTCCAGTCCACATCACCTGCATCGTGAAAGTCTTGTTCGTTAAATGGACCAAAGCGACAACGCCACTCATGATGCGCACCCACCGTTAGGACCATGCGCGATTGAGGAGCGTCTTCCATCGCTAACCCCGCCAGTTCATCGCCGGTAATTAAGCCCGCAAAGACATCCGGAGAGATCGCACCGCGCACCACAAAAGGCCGCTTATTCCAGTACGTTCCATAAAATTCGGCAACCGATGGCATCGCCTCTAATCGTGTAATTTGACTTTCATGAGCTTCCATCAAGTGATGCGAAAACGGGCCAAGGCTTCTGCCAAATCGCTGCCGAATGTTTTGCCTTTGCGCAACAAGGCCGCACGCGGCGGCAAACGGTCAAGCGATGYATGGCCCCAATCATAACTGGTTAAYAAGGCAAACGGCATRGCATGYGTTGGCTGCATYGCGGCAAAGGCACAKGCCAAATCGACMCCCTTCATCCCGGTCAATTCCATGGAAGCAATGACCATATCGGGGCGRGYTTGCAGCACCATTTTAAAGCCTTCGAATGAAGAGCGGGCATTKGAAATACGATASCCACAMGCCGCCAATTCTTTTTCGACAATRCGCGCCAAAGATCTTTCTGGGACAATCAAAAGGACTTCGATRTCTTTTTGAGTRATRTCGCCAAARTCAAYATCGRMAAATTGRCGCGCCGGCAAATCACGCACCARTTGAGGAGTGTTGSTCACATCTGCAAGGTCGCCATCCAGMACGCCCTGCAATTTATCGGAAAAGGTCTGAACATCATCKATATTTTGSGSGCTRAGSTCTTTGACTTCGGCCAGGTATTCGAWCAGACGGTGYACCAGYAGCTGAACAGACGGGGCGCTAATGCCACGGCCCTGCATCAATAACGTATGCACAACTTTGCGCAGCTTGGGCAGACCGGCTTGTTTATCTTCGKTTCCTGACCGTAAATCGCCCAACAAGACATCAAGGGCGCTCACGCTATCTTCAACATCTTGTAAAAATTCCGCTTCAAGCTGGCGGTCAACTTCTTCTGCCGAAGGAAGAAAATCACTCATTTTAGGCTCTCCTCTATCATTTCCCGCAAAAGCTATATTCACCGGAGGGGGTATTCAATTCTGGTGAGGGCGGTAAGCCATAGGTGCTCAGCCTCCCCATACAATCATCTTACATATTATACTAAAGCTTGAAATGATTTCAAATTTTATCCTTCAAAATATGGGGCTGAAGATCAATATTAGGTCCATATTATTTTGGTCTGAATCCAATTTAATGTATTGAATTGTGAAGGCCTATTTTTGCGCATATGATAAAGRCTCTTGTCATGTGGGATCGGGGCTCTTGCATTTGATTTCGGACGATACGCGGACGGATTGTGTTTGCGTGATAAGCCTGATTAGCAATCTCGAAGCAGGATTTCCTTAACAATTTAATACATCAAAAAAACAGCTGGGTTGCCCGGTTTCCAYAGGGGATATTTCTGCATTATTTTTTGAAAACTCGCTTGATTTAATTCGTTGTCYAACCACTTTTGAACATGGGGAAATGGTAAACCCTGAAAGGCCTYTGGATCAACGCCCGCAAATTGTCGCACAAAGGGGAAAATAGCGATATCTGCTGCGGTTTTATCATCCCCACATACAAAAACTGAATGTGATAAACACGTTTCCAATTGCCCTAGAAAATCTTGCGCTTGAAYAAAGTGCGCGTGGGAATCACACTTTTTAAACCGTCCTGCATATTTGTATCCATCTATATGGGATTTAAAAATACCGTCATTTTGCTCAATAAGAYTTTTCACAGCCACATTTTCAAAGGCCAACATAGCGTCCTGGCCTTGTAATGCCCAATCCATAATATCCAGACTTTCATCAAGGACTTGACCATCTGGTAACACCAAGACGGGAACCGTGCCCTTTGGTGAAAGCTCCAACATTTCTGCGGGTTTATCTTTTAAAAGGATTTCACGAAGCTCGCACTGAACCCCACTGGTCCACAAAGCGAGTCTGGCCCTCATCGCATACGGACACCGTCGAAAGCTATATAAAATGGGATGCATCATTTCGCCGGACTTTCAAGAAATTAGAGTATATTGTCCCCAATCCTCTAGCTTAAGCAATGCTTGCTTTCGGGAAGAATTCACTTCGTCGAAAGCGTGAAGCAAATACGTGTGGCTTCGCTTCGGGTTTGTTCAAAGTTTGTGAACGTGATCTTAAACTTTGAAACTGACCACCTACTGATCCGAGACCAACGATGCCAGATTTAAGCCCTTAAGAAAAGGGGCTTATAGCAAACGGACGTAGACATTGTGCCATTTACCAAAACGCTCAGGCAGGTCACGCCACGGCGATAATGTCCATTATACGGATGCGCCAAGACGACCTACGCCAACCAAAATCAAGACCGGCCCAAAACCCACCTGCAGACAGGCATAAAGGCTTACAACTTTGAAAAGCATTTAAAGACCTTGAAAGGGTTAATCTCGCATGAATATATCTGCAAAATAGGGACACAAGAGCCGAAACGATTCAAACTAAATCCAATCCATCAAATGCTGGGACTAGACACGTAGGGTAAAATAAGAAAGATCAATGGTCTATCTGAGGTGTCCACCTTAGGCCTTTATGGTTAAAATATCGGCGAATTTAGTCAAGTCCAGCACCTTTTTGACTTGGCCTTGGGGACACCTTAAAACAAATTGACCGTTCTTTTCCGTGATCGTGTCTTTGGCCAGAATAATCATGCCCAATCCGGCGGAATCAATAAATTCAAGGTTGCTGATGTCCATCGTACAATGAATCACAGGATCTTGGAAGTTTGCCAAAATATCAAGAATCATCTGGTGGTCAGCGAAAGTAAATCGACCTTTTAGGGCAATGGTCGCAATATTTCCGGAAATATCGATGTTATGTTCCACGGTTCGTCCTTTATGTCGATGGGCACGTCTGGGACAAAGCGCGATTAGGCTTTGCGGCGCAATGAGGTCTGCAAGGTCCCGGCTTGTTTAGAAAGATCAGCAGAGATGTCGATCACTTCTGCCGATGCCCCACTTACGATGCTAATATTGGTGGCAACATCACTAATGCTTTCGGTGATGTTGGACACGCCGCCSGAGGCTTGGGCGATATTTTTAGCGATTTCGTTGGTGGCAGCACCCTGTTCTTCAATCGCGGCGGCAATCGCCGTGGTGACTGTGCTAAGGCTGGAAATGCGTTGGTTAACGGCCGTAATGGCCGCTACGGCATCTTTGGTTGCGCTTTGAATCTCAGCCACTTGTTTTTGAATACCTTCGGTTGCAGACGCGGTTTGAGTGGCGAGGCTCTTAACTTCGTTTGCCACCACGGCAAAACCACTGCCCGCGTCGCCCGCTCGCGCTGCTTCTATCGTCGCATTGAGCGCCAATAGGTTGGTTTGACCCGCAATATCGTTGATTAAGTTGATGATTTTATCAATCTCAAGCGATCTATCGGACAGAGTTGTAATAATATCGTTCGCCGTGCGTCCGGCTTCTTCGGCTTCGCGCGTCATCACCGTTGAGCTCGACACGCGGTGATTAATTTCTTGGATAGAGGCTGTCAGTTCTTCAGCTGCTGATGCCACGGTTTGAATGTTCACAAAGGCTTCTTCTGCCGCTGCGGCGACGTTGGTCGAACGCTCGCTCGTGTCATTTGCCGATGCCCCCATGCTGACGGCTTTTTCACGAAAGCGATCCGAAACCGTATTCATCGATCCGACAAGATTGTTCAGAAAATCGGTTGTATTTGAAATGCCGTCGGCTGCGGCATTGATGGTGTTCGTGGCGACAAGAAAGTCCCCAACCATACCTTCTTTGGAAATGCGCCGAAAATAGCGGTTTTGTTCGATATAACCCAGGCATGCCGTGGATTCTCGAACATATGCATCAAACCGATTGATCATGTCATTAATCAAATGACACAGCTGTGCTTCATCTGACTTATCGACGGGAATGTGTAAAATACGTGCATTAAAATCACCGTCACAGATGCTTTGGCACACGGACAGCATGTCCTGCATCTTACCAAATTGTGTTCGTTTTGTTTTTTGCGTTTTTGATGATAACCAAGACATTCCTATTTTTCCCTTAAGCCGCAAGCATTAATGAAGCTACGAATTCATCATAATCAATGCCCTCGTCCTTTAAGATACTCAGCAAATGATCGTAGGATTTTTGTAACCCGATTTTCTTGTTTGGTTCATTGTTTTCGATTTCACAAAGCGTGCGGTACAGGGGGATTATGGTGTCTTGTATGATTCTTGGGTTGGGCATGCGGCGCGTGGAATGATAGCCGCTAATGGTGCCACCTAGATCATAACTGGCTGTGACATGCGCTAACACCCAATAGTAATCGCCAGTTTTGGTGACGTTGACGACATAGGCAAAAATCTCAGTGCCTTGTATGACGGTATCCCATAACAGCTTGAACACACAGCGGGGCATATCTGGATGGCGCACCATATTGTGTGGTTGACCAAGAACTTCATCTTCGGTGTAGCCAGCTATATCGATAAAAATCTTGTTCGCGTACGTGATATGCCCTTTAAGATTGGTTTTGCTGACAATCAAATCGTTTTCGTCAAAAAACACTTCTTTACCAGAAATCATAATGTTGCTTCCTCTAATATCCGTAACTCATGAATATGAGCTGCATTTAATTAAATATGATGCGCAAGGCTACGGTGCGAGGGGGCCTTTTTTATGAAATATTTGTTTCGTTTATGTAAAATATTCTCCATAAATTGTTTCAGGTTCACCCTATAAAACCCGGTGTCCACCGCCATTTTTGGAAACGCGGGAGGGGGCCGGGCGCTATCTCCGATATCCTCAAGTGCGCCCCCAAAAGTCCACGGTTCTCGTCTGATAGAAGCTGAAGATGTTGTGTAGGTCGGGTTGGTTTGTATCAGTGATGTTGAAACCAAATCTTTCACGTCGAATGGGCACCATTAAATCGGCTTTGCTATCTTTCCATTTGGCGTGAAAGGTTCAAATGCGTATCAGTCCACCTCAATCTGTGGGTTCAGCATAGCCTTCAATTCGGCAGCATGCGGTAACTGTGGCCGCGAGCAATACGGCGATGGTCATGGGGCCAACACCGCCGGGCACCGGGGTGATGGACCCGGCAACATTGAAGGCGCTATCGTAATCGACATCGCCGACCAGACGCATTTTATCTTTGCCGCGTTCGGGGGCCGCGATGCGGTTGATGCCCACGTCAATGACACAGGCACCAGGTTTGATCCAATCGCCCAAAATCATTTGTGGACGGCCCACGGCGGCAATCAAGATATCGGCCCGGCGACATTCGTCGGCTAAATCTTTGGTACGCGAATGGGTGATGGTGACGGTGCAGTTTTCATTCAACAGCAATTGTGCAATCGGCTTGCCGACAATATTTGAACGGCCAACGACCACTGCGCGCAAACCAGACAAATCATCGCCAAGCACATCTTTGATCAACATCACACAACCCGCGGGGGTGCAGGGCACCATGGATTGCTGGCCCGTGGCAAGGCGCCCGGAATTGATGACGTGAAAGCCATCGACGTCYTTATTGGGATCAATGGCGTTAATGACGCGGGCTTCATCAATATGTTTGGGCAAGGGCAATTGCACCAAAATACCATGCACCTGGGGATCKGCATTTAACTGTTCGATTTTCGYCACAAGATCRTCTTCGTGGGTGGTATCGGMTAATTTGAATTCAAAGGAGTTCATGCCGCACTCGGCGGTTTGGGTGCCTTTATTGCGCACGTAAACTTCGGACGCCGGATCTTCACCAACCAATATCACAGCCAAACCGGGGGTAATGTCGTGTTGCGTTTTAAGGGTAGCGACCTTTGCGGCCACGCGGCCCCGCAGCGCGGCGGCAAAGGCTTTTCCATCAATTTTTTTAGCTTCGCTCATGCGCGTATTCCCTTATGTTTTGTCCAAGCCTCAAGCACGTGGGCCAAGTGTTTTGGATCGCCATACACGACCAAAACCTTGTTGCGGCTGGTTTGGCCTTGTAGCACCTCAAAGGTGGACTTTGCCAGCTTCCATTCTTTTGCCAACAGTTTAATTAAGGCTTGATTGGCCTTACCATCTTCGGGGGGGGTGGTGACGGTGCACTTCAAAACGCTTTGGTTGGCGACATTTTTCATCAGGCCGTTTACACAAACAGCGCRGCCCGAAGGGGTTARRCGYACYCGCACCTTCAACCCGTTCARGACATGATCGTAAAACAAGCTTGCCCCCTGTTTACATTCTAAAGAGAACGTCTCTGAGCATGCCTTGCACAAAATAGACACCGAGCAATACAATAATCGGAGACAAGTCGATGCCCCCCAAATTCGGCAGAATATTGCGAATCCGGCTATACAGCGGCTCGGTCATGCGATAGGTGAAATCCATAATGATGCGCACAAATTGGTTCGAGGTGTTGATCACGTTAAAGGCCACCAGCCAGCTTAAGGCTACATTTACAAGGATAATGTACTGATAAAAATTGAGGGCAACAATCAGCACTTTTATTAAATTAATCAGAACGACATCCATAAATTTCACCACTCTAAAAGAAGATTTTGTGTCCCATAGGTATGTTGGACAAGCCCTTGGCGCAAGGTCACGATGCGCAGATTCTGCATTTATATGGCACACCAAGGCCGCCCTGGGAAACATATAAATTTCCAGGGCGAGCCCAAATGAAGACGAAAGCCTTGATGCAGATGTTTAATGTTTTGCACACKTGTAAGATCGTTAGCGAAAAGACGTCATGGATTGTGTCCACCCTTTGGCTTACTGTGCTTGAATCAATGACAGGCATAATCGAATTGGATGGCTTGACCAGCAGCAGCACCGTTAAAATGGCCGTGCAATCCCCCCGGACATCATAATCCTCATTCGTGATCGCCTCACCGTCTCACCCCTTAAACCTGTTGAAGGACCCCCGAATTGAGGGCGCGTTTGTGTTTGGCTTCACGGTGCGCGGTGTAAATACCAGCCCCAATAATGATACTGGCCCCGACCCACGTCCACATATCGGGTGTTTCGCCGTAAAGCATATAGCCCAGCACCGCCACAAACGGGATTTGGACAAATCCATACGGGGCAATGTATGAGACATCACCCATGCTGTAGGCCTGGTTCAGGACCACATGCGCGGTGGTGGCCACGATGCCCAACAGCAATAACCATCCCCAAGTCTCACCCGTTGGCCATTGCCACACGGCAAGCGCTGATGGTAGCGAAAACAGACTCATGAAAAACCCCATCCATAGGACCATGGCATTTGGGTTTTCGGTTTTAGATAACGATTTATTCGATAACATCGCTCCCGCGATCAGCACAGCGGCCATAACAGCGACCAACTGAACTTGACCGACCTCTTGAAAACCGGGGCGAATAATAATCAACACGCCAATAAATCCGGACATGGTCGCGAACCAACGCCTTTGGCCTACGGGTTCCCGCAAAAATAGCGCGGCCCCTAACGTGGTGAACAACGGGGCTGAAAAGGCGATGGCTGTAACTTCGGCAATGGGCATTTTTGGCAACACCCAAAATAAGGACATCATGCCCAAAATACCAAACGATGAACGTCGAATATGGGCCCACACTCGCTTGGTCCGCATGATGTTAAGGCCCATCACGGCCAACCACGGCAGCATCAATACAAATTGCGCAAAATTTCTGAAAAAAGCGACTTCAAAGGGATGAAGGTCGGCGGAAATTTTGCGCGCCAACAAACTCAGTACACCCAAAAGGCAGGCCGCCAACATCATCCAAATCGCCCCCATCACGGCGGGCGAAGCATTGCCTAGGACTCTAAATTTAATCATCAAGCCGTACACTAAGCAAACATTGAAAGGGTGTCCAGTGTCTAAGCTCAAGACTCATTAATTGAGAGAAAAGATAACAACGACTGCGCTGCATAGTACTGAAAAGAACGTGTGTGCGCGTCGATCATAGCGCCGTGCAATACGGCGCCAGTCCTGGATTTTACCGAACATGTTTTCAATTTTATGGCGCTGTTTATAGAGCGTTTTGTCATATTCTGAGTGGGATTCAAGGCTCAAAACCATTTTATCTCAAAGCCTTACGGAACCAATCTGCATCATAGCCTCGATCTGCCAAGAGGCACTTGGCTGATGGTAAAACATTCCCCATTAATTTAGCACCCGTATCCTCGCACATTTGTCCTTCTGATAAAAGCATGACGACGGGAAACATCCCCTTTTTGACGCCTTAGCGCTTGAATTTGGGGGATGAATTTACCCAAAGAACAGCAGACTGGCTGCTGTACGGTGAGCTTGAAGATGTGTTGCATCAATTTTGAGCTGACCTTGAACACCTTCGGCGTCGGCAAGCCCAGAAAATATACGGTCAAATACGCCCCTTCGACTCCCTCTCACAAAGCGGTTATAAAGTGTTTTGTGGGGACCGTATTCAGAAGGTGCATCACGCCACTGTAATCCACGCTTCAAGACATGAATGATCCCGGATACACCCCGAAGAAGATCATCAACACGAGGCACACCGGGAGACAAAGGAAAATGCGGCGCAATGTGATGTCTTCTGTAAAGGAGACCTACATGATCCGACAGAAAACTGAATTATAGCTTAATAGGTCTTGAGCCTAGGTGTTTAGTCCCGGACTTTGATGTCGTATATTATACAGACCAATCAGAGCAGAACTACAGCGCTCGCAAGCTTCGGTCAAAGGTGATCTGCTCAACGGTTTTGGCGCCAGAGGAAGAAGCGATTATTGTGAGGTTTCGCAAANATACGCTTTTGCCGCTTGATGATTGTCTGTATGCCCTGCAGGTTACAATCGCTCACCTAACATGATCTTCATTGCATTGGTGCTTGCAGCGCCATGGCATCTCTCGTCTATCGAAGTTGGAAAACTGTACCTGTTTGTGGCCCTTGACCGCACCTCAAAGCTGGCCTATGTGGAATTACACGAGCGCCAAACCAAAGCAATCACGGCGGAATTTTTACGCAACGTTATTGCGGCCATTCCCGATCACATTCATACGATTCTGACAGATAACGGCATTCAGTTCTCAAATCAGGCCCGCCAGAAACGCGCGTCTTGGCAMATCTTTAACCGGGTCCGTGAGGAATACAAAATYGAACACTGCAAGACCAAAATCAATCCCCCCTGGACCAATGGGCAAGTTRAAAGAATGAAACGGACGATCAAAGAGGCAACCGTTAAACGCGATCACTATGAAAGCCATGACCCGCTCAAAACCCACCTGCAGACAGTCTTARAAGCCTATAACTTCGCAAAGCGTTTGAAGACCTTGAAAGGYTTAACCCCACACGAATATATYTGCAAAATATGGANMAAAGAACCGGAAAGGTTCMAAATAAATCCACAGCACCACAGTTCGGGACTAAACACCTCGGCAACCTGGCAGGAATCCCGTCAAGATGTGTTCGATCATATCGAATTTTTCTACAACCAAAAAACAGTGCCTGTCATACTATTCAGCAACATTTACAATTCGCGTCGTTAGGGAAATGCCTTTGCCTTGAAAACCGCGCGGATGGTTCATGCCATATAATTATTAATGATAGTAAATTGATGTTCCGGAAACTTTAGGTGAATTCATGAGGCGGCTGAGGATAAACATTCTCAATCTGGTATGCTGTCGGACATATTGGAGTTCGGTCAGTGTAAAGGGGCCGCTTTTATTGATCATAAATAGCCTGAGGATCGCCAAGTTTACCGATGTCGTGAAATAATCCAGCTATCCACGTTCATCAGAGGCTGAGTTCGCTTGGCTCGTATGAAATAAACTTGTCCAGCGTATCGACTAAAACTCGAGCCAATATGGAATCAAGGTTGTCGTGAATTCTTGATTTTCAGATGACATAGCCCCTTCACTTTTATTTTGATGGCGATATTTGCACCGAATCCTCAATCAGCTCGATCAAGGTACGCTCAATTGTGATGAGCGATTCTTCGCTTTACCTGTGCGAGTCCAGAAATGTTGCCGATTCTCCTGTGCTCAAAGGTCCTTTTGAAAGCTTTTTTAATGACATTGACCGTTTGTCTGATTGTTGTCTAGCCTCCCAAAATTTGCAAAGGGTAAGCGATGGGAATTTTTAAATCCCGGATTTGTCCCGTTCGTAAAATTTATTCAACAAAGGTTCGTTTCGGAGCTTGACGCCCGGCAGGAGCTGCTTTAATAAAACGCCAACCCAAACGGTGGTTATGTCATTGTTTGGATGAGAGATGGGGGTGTAGCTCAGTTGGTTAGAGCGCCGGCCTGTCACGCCGGAGGTCGCGAGTTCGAGTCTCGTCACTCTCGCCACTCTCTCTTAAAAAACCGCTGCCCTTTGGGGAAGCGGTTTTTTGCGTCTAGGACTTTGACTTTGTTAGCTGTGTTTCGCGGTACCACACATAAATGCCGCTACAGATAATCAACGTGGTACCAATAACTGTCGGAACGCTGGGCACATCGCCAAACACAATAAACCCCCAAAAAATAGCAGCAACCACCTGGGAGTATGTGAAGGGGGCCAGCATAGAGGCCTCAGCCGCGTGGAAGGCTTTGACCAACAAGAAATGTCCAACAGCCCCGGCACTGCCCATAAGAACCATCAGCCCCCATTGTTGTGCCGTTAAGGGTTGCCAGTGGAAGGGGACGATGAAGGATAAAATCACGGCGCCAACGGCTGTGGAATAAAAGGTCGTGGAGTCCGCATTGTCTTTGGTGCGAATGATACGGGTTAAGACCATGTACGCAGCCAACATAAAGGCCGTTGTTAAGGGAAGGAGGGCTGTCCATCCAAAACCACCGAATCCAGGTCGGGCAATCAAAAGAACGCCGATGAAGGCACAAAAAACACCGCCCCATCGGCGTAGTCCAATATGTTCACCCAAAAACAAGCCAGATATAACGGTTACCAGGACCGGCGCAAAAAACTGAATCGCTGCGGCATCGCCCAAAGGCATTTTTGTCAGCGCCACGTACATCGTAGACGTCGCGCCAAACAGGGCTGTCGCGCGAATAAACTGCAAACCGGGTCGCCGGGCGCGTAAAAAGTGAACCGAACGTCGCTTTGCGGCATAGGTGAAAAAAGTCAGGACAGTGTGTATCGTATAGCGTCCCCAAAGGACGATTAGAATCGGGACTTCTAAGGCCAAATGTTTTGCCGTCACATCCATACCGGCAAGAACGGTACCCGTGATCAGAATCATAAAGATGGCTATGGCAGGCGAGTTGGAGGGGGGCGTTGATATGGTCATAATTAAGTATATATCATCAATCAGGTGAAATGAGCGAGGGTCTAGTTATCGTCTTTATCGCTAAATCCCATAGGGGCTCACGATTATTTGCAGACAAAGATCATTTATTTATTTATATAATCTATGATCCTACCCGGCCTTAAAGTTAAATTAATATATTAATAACAGTATATTAGTTATAAAAAAGATGATTATTTGGGGTGGGTATGACCTACCCTATCGGGGTATTTGGCGGTTGACTTAAGTGGCCTATAAGAGTTTCAATTAGACGACCTTACGGGGAAGGGGCTAATGTAACCGTAGTTAAAAATAAGACGGTATGTTGGCTTTTRATGATAACAATGCGAGCCGGGTTTTTGTATAAAAACTTCGGAACCGCCTGGGGAGTTCTAAAAGTTCATGCTGGTTACGTCTGTCCTACGCCTTGAAACTGTAATCAAATCGCAGTGTTGCGTTTTGTGTCATTGTCAGGACCAAGCGTCGAATGGGGGATGTGTGAGGAACTTTCTTGAGGGAGTCCATTAATGAGCGACGCGCTTCTATCCGATTACTTACCGATTCTGGTGTTCTTTGGTATTGCCGGGATGATGGCAATGTTTATGATCATGGCCAGCTGGATGATTGGMCGCCAAAAACCAGATCCTGAAAAAGACTCGGCCTATGAATGTGGYTTTGAGGCTTTTGAAGATGCGCGCGTCAAGTTTGATGTGCGGTTTTATTTGGTGGCAATTCTCTTTATCATCTTTGATTTGGAAGTTGCGTTCTTGTTCCCGTGGGCAACGAGTTTGGGTAATATTGGCCTGTTTGGATTTTGGTCTATGATGATCTTTTTAGCCGTTCTCACCATTGGCTTTGTTTACGAATGGAATAAGGGGGCTCTCGAATGGGAGTAGAACCCAAGACGACTTTGCCCGCCGAAATTGGCCAAGGCATGGAACAAGACACTTTGCTCGCACAAGTGGCTGACGATATGAATGAGCGAGGATTCATCGTGGCGAATCTTGATAAGGTTGTCAATTATGCGCGSACCAGTTCGTTGTGGCCGATGACCTTTGGCTTGGCGTGCTGTGCTGTGGAAATGATCCACGCCTATATGCCGCGCTATGACTTGGATCGTTTTGGTGTGGTGCCACGGCCAAGCCCRCGCCAGTCTGATGTCATTATTGTCGCCGGCACGCTCACCAACAAAATGGCMCCWGCYTTTCGCAAGGTTTATGATCAAATGKCGGAACCCCGGTGGGTGATTTCGATGGGGTCATGTGCCAATGGCGGTGGATATTATCACTATTCTTATTCCGTGGTACGTGGGTGTGATCGTGTGGTTCCTGTGGATATTTATGTCCCGGGTTGCCCCCCCACAGCAGAAGCCTTGGTTTTTGGTATTTTGCAGTTACAAAAAAAGATCAAGCGTACTGGTACGCTGTTTCGTTAAACATTGAAGCAAACACCATATGYGGTGTTAAGCTCAAAAACGCTTGAGATTTAGGGAGTTTTGGGACCATGGATACGGCCCTAAACGAATTGAAAGAAGTTGTCACTGATGCGCTAGGTAATAGCGTATTGGATGCTCTGTTGGTTAATGACGAACTTTCTATTGTTGTGAAACGCGATGATGTTCCTCGTGTTTTGAAATATTTGCGCGATGATGTGAACTGCCAGTTCAAATTATTGGTGGATCTATGCGGTGTCGATTATCCCGAACGTGAAGAGCGTTTCGAGGTGGTCTACAACCTACTTAGCCTTACACACAATTGTCGCATTCGTGTAAAAACGCATACCGCCGGCGACCCTGTGCCAAGCGTGACGGAGGTGTTTTCCACAGCGGGTTGGTTTGAACGCGAATGCTGGGACATGTTTGGTGTGCAGTTCTTAGGGAACCCGGATTTGCGCCGCATCTTGACCGATTACGGTTTTGAAGGACATCCTCTGCGCAAAGACTTCCCGTTGTCGGGTTTTGTCGAAGTTCGCTATGATGATGAAAAGAAACGCGTTGTGTATGAGCCGGTAAAACTTACTCAAGACTTCCGTACATTTGATTTTTTAAGCCCCTGGGATGGTCAACCGCCACTCCTGCCCGGCGATGAAAAAGCYGAAGGGGRGGGYGCTTAAATTATGGCTCAAAACCAGATTAAAAATATGACGCTGAACTTTGGSCCACAGCATCCGGCGGCGCACGGCGTTTTGCGGATGGTTTTGGAAATGGACGGTGAAATCATTGACCGTGCAGACCCGCATATTGGATTGCTGCACCGTGGCACCGAAAAGTTAATCGAATACAAGACTTATCAGCAAGCGACCCCATACTTTGATCGTCTTGATTATGTGGCTCCSCAGAACCAAGAGCATGCATTTGTTTTGGCTGTGGAAAAGCTGTTGRGGGTCGAAGTTCCCGAACGTGCTCAATACATYCGGGTTCTGTATTGTGAAATTGGCCGCATCCTCAATCACATCTTGAATGTTGCTTCTTATGCTATGGACGTTGGCGCTATGACGCCAATGTTGTGGTCATTTGAAGACCGCGAACACCTTATGGGMTTTTGCGAACGCGTAAGCGGYGCGCGGATGCACATGAACTACTTTCGCATYGGTGGCGTGTCGCAAGATCTGCCCGATGGTTTGGCTGAAGACATCTTGGCGTGGACCGAAACGTTCCCGCAAATGATCACCGATATGGAAACATTGCTTACGGAAAACCGTATATTTAAGCAACGGACTGTCGACGTGGCCGTTGTTTCCGTTGAACAGGCTTATGACTGGGGCTTCACTGGCCCGAATTTACGGGCTTCGGGCATTGCTTGGGATCTGCGTAAATCGCAGCCTTATGACGCTTACGCTAAAATGGATTTTGATATTCCCGTGGGTAAAAACGGTGATTGTTATGACCGTTATTTGTGCCGCATGATGGAAATGCGTGAATCTTTAAAGATCATTCGTCAAGCCATCAATGAAATGCCCGAAGGGCCTGTCCGTTGTGCAGATCGTAAGGTTTCTCCGCCACCTCGTGCGGAAATGAAGACTTCTATGGAAAGCTTAATTCATCACTTTAAATTGATGACCGAAGGCGTGAATGTGCCTGCGGGGGAAACCTATACTGCGGTCGAAGCCCCAAAGGGGGAATTCGCCGTGTACCTGGTGTCCGATGGCACGAATAAACCGTACCGTTGTAAAATCCGTGCGCCGGGCTTTGCCCATCTACAGGCTATGGACATGATGTGTACGGGCCATATGTTGGCCGATGCCGTTGCGGTTATCGGATCTATTGACGTTGTATTTGGTGAGATCGACAGATGAGTGAGAACACGGAAAATTTCGCGTTTAACGCTGAAAATCTGGACCTGGCGAAAACAATAATCGCTAAGTATCCAGAAGGTCGAGAAGCCAGTGCGGTTATGCCGTTGTTGACTTTAGCCCAGCGTCAAAATGATAATTGGTTGCCCACGGCGGCCATGGACATCGTCGCCGAAATGGTCGACTTGGCTCCCGTTCGCGTGTATGAGGTGGCGACCTTTTATACGATGTACAACCTAAAACCGATTGGTAAAAACTTTGTTCAAGTTTGCACCAATATTTCGTGTCTGATTAAAGGTGCGGATGATGTGTTTAAGGTTTGTAAAAAGAAAATGGGGCTTGAAAGCGGTGAAAGCTCACCGGATGGGCTGTTTACGCTTTTAGAAGTTGAATGCTTGGGGGCGTGCGTGAATGCACCAATGATGCAGATCAATGATGATTTTTATGAAGACCTAGACGCGGATAGCACAAGTGCTATTTTGGATGCGTTAGCCAAAGGCGAGACACCGAACGTTGGCTCTCAGGCGGGAAARCGCGTTGGCTGTCAACCGGCTGGCGGTCTCACCACCTTAAAGGGAGGGGCGTGATTCATGTTGCATGATAAAGATCGCATCTTCACCAATATCTATGGCATTCACGATATTTCGCTGAAAGGCGCGCTCTCGCGTGGTGATTGGGATAAAACCAAAGACCTTGTCGCGAAGGGGCGTGAATGGATTGTCGATGAAATGAAAGCATCGGGACTCCGTGGCCGTGGGGGGGCTGGTTTCTCGACGGGTATGAAGTGGTCCTTCATGCCGAAAGACAGTGCGCTGCCCAGCTATTTGGTGATTAACGCCGATGAAGGCGAGCCCGGTACGTGTAAGGATCGCGAAATTTTACGGTCTGAGCCGCAAAAATTGATTGAAGGGGCTTTATTGGCTTCTGTCGGTATTGGTGCTCATACCTGCTACATCTATGTTCGAGGTGAGTTTTTCCGCGAAGCCGAAGCCTTGCAACGGGCGATCGACGAAGCCTACGCTGCGGGTATGGTTGGTAAAAATGCCTGCAAATCGGGTTATGATTTCGACATTTACATTCACTTGGGTGCTGGGGCGTATATTTGCGGCGAAGAAAGTGCATTGATTGAAAGCCTTGAAGGCAAAAAAGGTCARCCGCGCTTGAARCCTCCGTTCCCGGCGAACTGTGGTCTGTATGGTTGCCCAACCACCGTCAATAATGTTGAATCCATTGCCGTTGTTCCAGATATCTTGCGGCGCGGTGCATCTTGGTTCAGTAGTATTGGACGAGACAACAACAAGGGTGTGAAGCTGTTTTGCATTTCCGGCCATGTGGAAAATCCCTGCACGGTCGAAGAAGAAATGGGTATTCCGATGAGGGAATTGCTTGAAAAGCATTGCGGCGGTGTGACCGGCGGTTGGAATAATCTAAAAGCGGTTATTCCCGGCGGCTCCTCGGTACCTTTGATGAATAAAACACAGTGTGATACCGCCTTGATGGATTACGATGGTCTACGCGAACATGGCTCAGGTTTGGGTACAGCCGCAGTGATCGTTATGGATCAATCGACGGATGTCGTACGCGCGATTACTCGCTTGTCGGCGTTTTACAAGCATGAAAGTTGTGGCCAATGCACCCCATGTCGTGAAGGCACCGGGTGGATGTGGCGGATGATGGAACGCATTTGCGTAGGCAATGCTCACATCGACGAAATCGATCTTTTGGAAGACGTCAGTCGGCGCATYGAAGGGCACACCATTTGTGCGCTTGGSGATGCMGCAGCTTGGCCAATTCAAGGTTTAATCAAGCACTTTCGCGGTGATATGGAAGCAAAAATTCTAGCTAAAGTCGGCACTCACGCCGATGCGGCTGAGTGATTTAGAGTTTAGGAGAAGGGGAGCCATGCCAAAGCTCACCATTGACGGTCAGGAAATCGAAGTCGAAGCCGGGAGTACTGTGCTTCAAGCTTGCGAAGAGCTTGGCATTGAAGTGCCGCACTTTTGCTATCACGAACGCTTGCCATTGGCAGGGAACTGCCGGATGTGTCTGGTGGAAATGGAACGCGCCCCAAAGCCTGTCGCATCCTGTGCGATGCCGGTTGGCGAGGGCATGGTGATCCATACCAAAACAGAAAAAGTCATCAAGATGCGCGAAGCGGTGATGGAATTCTTGCTGATCAACCATCCTTTGGATTGCCCGATTTGCGATCAAGGTGGCGAATGTGATCTGCAAGACCAAGCCATGACCTACGGCTGCGGTGAATCACGCTATAAAGAAGAAAAACGGGCCGTTCCAAATACTGACTTTGGTCCGCTGATCAAAGGCATAATGACACGGTGCATCCATTGCACACGGTGCGTGCGGTTCAGCAGTGAAATTGCCGGAAACTCTGAATTGGGCGGGACTTTTCGCGGCGAACATATGGAAATCGGGACCTACGTCGGGAATACCATCACCTCCGAACTTTCGGGTTGCATGGTTGACCTTTGCCCCGTTGGTGCTTTGACCTCCGCTCCTTATGAATTCAAGGCGCGTTCTTGGGAATTGAAACATACCGAAAGCGTTGATGTTCTTGATGCTGTTGGGTCGAATATCCGCGTGGATACCCGCAGTGGCGAAGTGATGCGCATCGTGCCGCGTTTACACGAAGACGTGAACGAAGAATGGTTGGGCGATAAATCACGCCATGCCTGTGACGGCCTAACCCGTCAACGTCTTGATAAACCGTATGTGAAAAAAGACGGTAAGCTCAAGCCCGCAACCTGGGATGAAGCTTTTGGTGCGATTGCAGAAAAATTGAAGGGCCTTAAAGGCGCAAAGATTGCGGCTATCGCTGGTGACTTAGTTGATGTTGAAGCCATGACAGCCCTCAAAGATTTGATGAAATCTTTAGGCTCCACCAATATTGATTGTCGCCAAGAAGGGAGTGCCGTTGACCCAGAAGTTCGCGCCAGCTACATCTTTAACACATCTATTGCCGGCATCGAAAATGCCGATGCACTGCTGATCATTGGCTCTAATCCCCGGATTGAAGCCCCGGTTTTGAATGCCCGTATCCGTAAGCGGTACCTTATGGGTGGGTTCAAAGTCGGCGTCGTAGGTCCAGAGGCAGAGCTTACTTACAAGCACGAAAACTTTGGTGCTGATGCCGCGACGTTAAGCGAGATTGCTTCAGGTAAACATGCTTTTGCCCAGGTTCTTAAAGCGGCAAAAAATCCTATGTTAATCGTTGGTTCCGGCGCATTGATGCGCGCAGATGGTGCGGCTATTTTGGCTTTGGCCAAAGAAATCGCAGACACAACGGGCATGATTTCTGATGGCTGGAACGGCTTTAATGTTCTTCAAACGGCAGCGTCTCGTGTTGGCGGTTTGGATGTTGGCTTTGCACCGGGTAAGGCTGGTAAAGACACCGCGGCTATTTTGGAGGCTTGCGACGACGGAAAAATCGAAGTCTTGTACCTGCTGGGTGCTGATGGTGTCGAACCTGCTAAGCTTTCCGATACCTTTATCATTTATCAAGGTCATCACGGCGATAGCGGTGCGCACATGGCGGACGTGATCTTGCCTGGGGCAGCCTATACCGAAAAGAATGGCACCTATGTCAATACCGAAGGCCGCGTGCAACGTGGTTCACTGGCTGTATTTCCGCCCGGTGAAGCCAAAGAAGATTGGACCATCGTTCGGGCTCTTTCCCAAGTTTTGGGTAAAACCTTGCCGTATGATAATCTCGCTCAAATTCGCACTCGCATGACAAAAATCAATAAAATATTTGCGCATGTTAATGAAATCCAACCCTCCGATTGGTCAGACTTTGGCACAAAAGGTGATGTTTTGGGTAAACCGCTGACATCAATTGTTCGGAACTACTATATGACCGATCCAATTTCACGTGCATCTGAAACCATGGCGGCGTGTACCACTGACATTTTGGGTATCCAAGAAGGGACGGGCACCGATGGTTGAGATGTGGAATCTTTATCTTTGGCCWTTGCTTTGGATCATTATTAAGGTCTTAGCGATTGTCGTACCTGTGTTGCTTGCGGTTGCGTATCTAACATATGCGGAACGTAAGATCATTGGTGCCATGCAATTGCGCAGAGGCCCGAATGTTGTTGGGCCGTTTGGCTTGCTGCAACCRATTTGTGACGGCGTGAAGCTGTTTTTGAAGGAAACGATTATTCCGTCCAGCGCCAACCGCGCGATTTTCATTATTGCCCCAATGCTGACGTTCTTTTTGGCCCTGATTTCGTGGGCGGTGATCCCGTTTGGCGAAGGCATGGTGCTGGCGGATCTTAACGTCGGTGTGTTGTACCTGTTTGCGATATCAAGCATGGGTGTTTACGGCATCTTGATGGCGGGTTGGGCCTCGAACTCCAAGTACGCTTTCTTAGGTGCGCTCAGGTCGGCGGCGCAAATGGTGTCTTATGAAGTCTCCATGGGCTTTGTCATCATCACCGTGTTGCTGTGTGTTGGATCATTGAACTTAACGGCGATTGTTGWAGCTCAACGTAATATGTGGTTCGTTATTCCATTGTTCCCAATGGCTGTGGTGTTCTTTATYTCSACCTTGGCSGAAACCAAYCGMCAYCCSTTYGATCTTCCCGAAGCRGAAGCSGAAYTGGTYGCSGGTTATAACGTTGAATATTCTGCAATGACGTTCGCCCTGTTTTTCTTGGGTGAATATGCGAACATGATTTTGATGTGTAGTCTCACCACGGTGTTGTTCTTGGGGGGCTGGTTGCCGCCGATGGACATTGCCATTTTCACTTGGATACCAGGACCGATCTGGTTCTTCCTTAAAATCTGTTTTTTGTTGTTTATCTTTATCTGGATTCGAGCCAGCTTCCCGCGCTATCGCTATGATCAGCTGATGCGTTTGGGTTGGAAAGTTTTCTTACCACTGTCTTTGGCGGCTGTGGTTATCGTTTCGGGCGTATTGGTTGCGTTCGATCTTGTTCCGAACGCAAACTAAGGAGGGATGCGAAAATGAGCTTTATTGACCGCCATATCCGCGCGTTCCTGCTGACCGAGCTTTTAGCCGGTATGTTGTTGACGCTGCGCTATATGTTCAGGCCCAAAGTGACCTTGAACTATCCATATGAAAAAGGACCATTATCCCCACGTTTTCGTGGTGAACACGCTCTACGTCGTTATTCCAACGGGGAAGAGCGGTGCATTGCTTGTAAACTGTGCGAAGCGATTTGCCCGGCACTTGCCATTACGATTGAGGCAGATGCTCGCGCTGACGATGGGTCGCGGCGGACTACGCGTTATGACATCGACATGACCAAGTGCATCTATTGCGGGTTCTGCGAAGAAGCCTGCCCCGTGGATGCCATTGTCGAAGGCCCTAATTTTGAATATGCAACGGAAACCCGCGAGGAGCTTATGTATGATAAGGCGAAGCTTCTGGACAACGGCGCACGTTGGGAGGTGGAAATTGCTCACCGTCTTAATGCTGATGCCAAGTACCGATAGGGGGGGGCGGATAAATGATTGAAACGCTTGTCTTTTATATGTTTGCAACAATTTGCGTCGCTTCCGGCGTGTTGGTGGTGACATCGCGCAACCCGGTTTATTCCGTGTTGTTCCTGATTTTGGCGTTCTTTAACGCAGCAGGCTTGTTTGTGTTGGCGGGGGCTGAATTTCTTGCCATGCTGCTGATCATCGTCTACGTGGGCGCGGTTGCGGTTCTGTTTATGTTCGTCGTTATGATGTTGGACATTACGGTTGCCGAAGCCAAAAAAGGCTTTCGGGCTTTCTTACCCGTTGGTTTGATGGTCGGGGGGATATTCATTGCGGAACTTCTGTTCGTCAGTATGACTTGGACCATGGCCCCGGATGTTGTTTCTGGCCTGATCAAGGTGGCCTCGCCAATGCCGGATGGTGTGCATAATACCCAGGCTCTTGGTTTGTTGATTTACACCAAATATATCTATTTATTTCAGTCTGCGGCCCTGATTTTGTTGGTTGCCATGATTGGTGCCATTGTGTTGACGCATCGCAAACGCAAGGACTCTAAAAAGCAAGTTGTTGCCGTTCAGTTGGCGCGTCGTGCCGAAGAAKCMGTCGTGCTGAAAAAAGTCGAAACGGGGAGGGGCATCTAATGGCCGAGATTGGACTAGTTCACTACTTAGCCGTCGCCGCAATCTTGTTTGGGACRGGSGTGTTTGGCATCTTCCTCAACAGAAAGAACGTGATTGTCATTTTGATGTCGGTCGAGCTTTTGCTGCTTGCGGTTAATATTAACATGGTGGCTTTCTCTGTTGAACACGGCGATTTGGTTGGACAGGTCTTTTCTTTGTTCATTCTAACCGTCGCTGCCGCAGAGGCGGCCATCGGTCTTGCCATCTTGGTGGTGTTCTTCCGCAATCGCGGGTCGATCGCTGTCGATGATATCAATACGATGAAGGGGTGAGGGAACAGATATGAGCATGATTAAAGCCATCGTCTTCCTGCCGCTTTTGGCMTCMRTGATCGCMGGTATTATTGCGTTTGTTGATTGCGGTGAYGACAAACAAAAAAAACACCGCATGGACGCACTCGCCCAATACATGACRGCCGGGGTTTTRCTGCTGTGCATGTTAATGTCTTGGTATATTTTCTATWAAGTGGGCCTGCACGGCGGCGAAGCTTATACGGTTAAGRTTYTSACCTGGATMCAATCGGGTGGACTTGATATCAGTTGGGCCTTGAAGGTCGACACCTTGACSGCCGTTATGYTGCTGGTYGTTTGYACGGTTTCGGCYATGGTCCATGTGTATTCCATTGGGTACATGCATCATGACCCGGATATTCCACGTTTCATGAGCTACCTCAGCCTCTTTACGTTTTGCATGTTGATGTTGGTGACCGCTGACAAYTTGGTGCAAATGTTCTTTGGTTGGGAAGGCGTGGGCTTGGCCTCATACCTGTTGATCGGGTTCTGGTATTCCAAACCATCTGCGAACGCCGCAGCCATTAAGGCCTTTGTGGTGAACCGTGTTGGTGACTTTGGCTTTGCCTTGGGCATTTTTGTGACCTACATTTTGTTTGATAGCGTCAACTTGGACGTTATYTTCTCKCGCGCTGAAGGYCTGTCTGGGGCTTCTMTWTCCATCTTCTCGGGCGAATACCATGCCATTACCGTGATCTGTCTGCTGTTGTTTGTTGGCGCCATGGGTAAATCAGCTCAGTTGGGTTTGCACACCTGGTTGCCGGATGCAATGGAAGGCCCGACCCCTGTGTCGGCGTTAATTCATGCCGCGACCATGGTAACCGCAGGGGTCTTTATGGTCAGCCGCATGTCGCCACTGTTTGAATATTCAGACTTTGCCTTGCAGGTGGTGACGATTGTTGGCGGTACGACCGCGATCTTTGCCGCGACGGTTGGGTGTACGCAATTTGATATTAAGCGCGTGATTGCTTATTCGACGTGTTCTCAGTTGGGTTATATGTTCTTTGCCATCGGTGTGTCGGCCTATCAGGCCGCTATTTTCCATCTGATGACACATGCTTTCTTTAAAGCCTTGTTGTTCTTAGGCGCAGGTTCAGTCATTCACGCCATGTCCGACGAACAAGACATGCGTAAGATGGGGGGGACGTGGAAGCTCATTCCGGTAACCTATTCGCTGATGTGGATTGGGTCCTTGGCTTTGGCGGGTGTGTTCCCGTTCGCGGGGTACTTCTCCAAGGATATGATCTTGGAAGCCGCTTGGGCCGCTCAGACGGGGCCTGGACACTACGCTTTTTGGATGGGTATAGCGGCTGCGTTCCTAACGGCTTTCTATAGTTGGCGGTTAATCCTTATGACGTTCCACGGCAAGCCGCGCGCGGATGAAAAGACTATGGCGCACGTGCATGAAAGCCCGAAAGTCATGCTTCTGCCGCTGATGTTATTGGGCTTTGGAGCGTGTTTTGCGGGGTGGGCCGGTTACAATTACTTTGTCGGCCACGATGCTGCGCAATTTTGGGGTAATGCCATTTTGGTCMTCTCCGACCATTCGGCTCTTGAAGATGCTCACCATGTTCCGGCTTGGGTAAAATACCTTCCACTGGTGGTTGGTTTTGCTGGGATCGCCATGGCTTACGTGATGTACATGTTTGTTCCATCTTTGCCTGAAAAGGTGAAACGTGCCTTCGGTCCTATCCATACGTTTGTTTATAACAAATGGTATTTCGACGAATTATATGATGTCATTTTCGTGAAGCCTGCCTTTGCAATTGGCAAGTTCTTCTGGGTATGGGGTGATCAAAAAACAATTGATCATCTTGGTCCCGATGGCATCGCAAGTACGACGCAAGACACGGCTCAAAAAGTGAGTGTKTTGCAATCTGGGTATCTCTATCACTATGCGTTTTCCATGCTTGTTGGCGTGGTGCTCATGGTGAGTTGGTACATGATCTTTCACGTGGGGTGATGAATGTCTAATCTTCCGATCCTCTCGCTCTTGATTTTCCTGCCGTTGGCGGGAGCGGGCTTTATTCTCACCATTCGTGGTGATGAAGAAGTGGGTAAACGCAATGCCAAACGTATGGCGTTGTGGACATCTGTGGTGACCTTTGTTCTGTCGCTGTATCTGTGGTTCGGTTTTGAYCCCAGTACGGCAGCGTTTCAGTTCGAAGAAAACATCAAMTGGATGCCAKCCTATAATATTTCTTACCACTTAGGTGTGGACGGCATTTCGGTGTTGTTCGTGCTGCTGACCACGTTACTTACTCCGGTTTGTATCTTGGCCAGTTGGAACAGTATCCAAGATCGTGTCAAAGAATACATGATTGCGTTCTTGATTCTGGAAACCATGATGGTGGGCATGTTTGCTGCGCTTGATATCATGATCTTTTACATCTTCTTTGAAGCTGTACTGATCCCGATGTTTTTGATCATTGGCGTATGGGGTGGCAAACGACGCGTTTACGCATCGTATAAGCTGTTCCTTTACACCCTTACAGGGTCCGTTTTGATGCTGTTGGCAATTTTGGTGATGTACGTTCAGGCGGGCACCACCGATATTCCAACACTGATGAAATTTAGCTTTGATCCGGCGTTGCAACGCTGGCTGTGGTTGGCCTTCTTTGCATCGTTCGCGGTGAAGGTCCCAATGTGGCCCGTTCACACTTGGTTGCCGGATGCGCATGTCGAAGCGCCAACAGCAGGCTCCGTCATATTGGCGGGTGTGTTGCTTAAATTTGGTGGCTACGGCTTTATCCGTTTTTCCTTGCCAATGTTCCCAGATGCCAGCGTWTATTTCACGCCGCTGATGTWCWCCTTGTCYATYACGGCTGTGATTTACACRTCTYTRGTGGCTYTGGTTCAGCATGACATGAAAAAACTGATCGCTTATTCTTCTATTGCACACATGGGGTTCGTTACGGCGGGTACCTTTACGATGAATGTGCAC
>JAESSB010000025.1 GCA_016764335.1 Magnetovibrio sp. | reverse complement strand
AACAAAACGATCTGGGTTCATCAGTACTTTCTCCTAAAAGAAAGCTTGAATCACATTTTGAGCAGATTGGGAACCCTCTAATTGTCAACAGGCCCTAGTATTTACTAAAAGTATTAAAATTAAATATAAATACTCTCTTTGAGAAATAAACAATTTTCCGTTATTTTCAATTTGATAAAGGTTGTGAGTCGTCGCGATTTAAGTACAGTGATGTTGCTAAAAAAATGAAATTACAAAAGCAGGGAATGATAAGTGATTCCAAATTACCAGACGTTGATGCTTCCCGTTTTGAAGTCTTGCGCCAATGGCGTGGTCACTACAAAAGACGTAATTTCCCAACTGGTGGATGAATTTGACTTGAGTGAGGAAGAGCAGAATCAGCTCTTGCCAAGCGGTAGACAAACGACTCTTTTAAACAGGACGAATTGGGCAAAAACTTATCTCAAGCAAGCGGGTTTAGTTCGATACCCTGCACGTAGTCAGTTTGAAATTACGGAAGCAGGTCGAAAGGTTCTTGAAAATAGCCCCGAGCGTATTGATAATAAATTCCTTAAACAGTTTGCTTCTTACAATGAATTTCGACTTCGTAGAGGAACGCAGTCTGGTAATGCCCGTTCTATAGAAAATGTGGACCTTGAAAATTCTGAAAATGAAGCGACACCTGATGAAACACTACGTTCTGCCTATAGAAGTATTCGTATTGCTTTAGCCGCCGATTTGCTAGATCGAGTGCGAAATGCAACGCCTTTGTTTTTCGAGGAGCTAATGATCGAACTGCTTATTGCTATGGGATATGGCGGATCGTCCGAAGAAACTGGCCGAGCCATTGGCAAAAGTGGCGACGATGGTGTTGACGGTGTGATTGACCAAGACCCGTTGGGCGTGGATCAAATCTATATCCAAGCTAAACGGTATGGGGAAGGTCATAATATTGGGGCGGGGGCAATCCGAGATTTCTTCGGTGCCTTAAGTTTGAAAAAAGCCCAAAAGGGTATTTTTTTCACMACGTCKGSYTTCAGTCCGCCAGCCGAGAAAACTGCCCGAGATTTAGGAATGCGGATCGTCCTTATTGATGGTCAAAAACTCGCCGATTTGATGATTAAATATAATGTCGGTTGTCGGGACGAAGAAATTCTTCACCTGAAAAAAGTCGATGAAGAATTTTTTGAGTAAGGACGTAGACGCGTGCCCATTTTAAACTGGCTCACCCATGATGAAGATATTCAGGATTTAGAGCACACAAGCAGGAATAATCAAATTGTGGAGACTTAAAGGTCTGTAAAAAAGGTGTTATTTCCAAATCGGTTTGCCATCGCCCGGCAATCCAAGTTCATCCCATATGGCGCTAACTTTATCGACCACATCTTGATCCATGCGGATTTTCTTGCCCCATTCRCGTTTGGTTTCTGGRCCTATYTTGGTGGTGGCATCAATACCCATTTTAGACCCTAAGCCTGAATCTGGSGAGGCAAAATCAAGATAATCGATCGGCGTATTTTCAATCATCGTCACATCACGCGCCGGGTCAACATTGGTCGCCAATGCCCAAATCACGTCATTCCAATCGCGAGCATTTATGTCTTCATCGACAATAATCACGAATTTTGTATAGGTGAATTGACGCAGGTACGACCACACGCCAAGCATGATGCGCTTGGCGTGTCCGGGATATGCTTTTTTCATAGAAACCACGGCAACCCGATATGAACACGCCTCGGGCGGTAACCAAAAATCGCGGACTTCTGGGAACTGTTGGGTAAACAGCGGCACGAATACGTCATTTAGGGCTTCGCCCAATATGCTCGGCTCATCGGGTGCACGACCTGTATAGGTGCTCAGATAAATCGGGTTTTGACGCATGGTGATGGCGCTGATCGTAAACACCGGGAACGGTTCAACGGCATTGTAATAGCCCGTATGATCGCCATAAGGGCCTTCATCGCCTTGTTCGGCCAAGCTAACATGGCCTTCCAATATAATCTCTGCGGTGGCGGGGACTTGTAAGGGGACCGTTTTACAGTTCACCAATTCGACCTTCGCACCGCGCAACAAGCCCGCAAATTGATACTCAGACAGCGTGTCTGGAATCGGCGTCACSGCGGCYAGAATAGTSGCMGGATCAGCCCCGATCGCYACSGCCAACGGCATGGGGTCCGAACGTTTTTCTTTCCACCTCAGGAAATGTTGCGCCCCGCCACGATGGTGCAGCCACCGCATGAGCGTGGTGTTTTTGCCCGTGACCTGCATCCGATAGATCCCCAAATTAGCGACATCGCGTTTATCGCCCTTTGGATCAGGACCTTCGGTAACGACCAAGGGCCACGTAATCAGCGGTGCCGGTTCGCCCGGCCAACAGCCCTGAATGGGCAGTTTTGACAAGTCCACATCATCACCGGTCAACACCACCTCTTGGCAGGGGGCCGTTTTGACCGTTTTAGGCTTCATGGACATGATCGTTTTCAATAACGGCGCCATATCCAGAACCTCTCGCCATCCGCCGGGAGGTTCTGGTTGGCGCAGAAAAGCTAGGGTTTCACCGACTTCACGAAGTTGTGAGGCCTCTCGCCCCATACCCCGCGCCACACGCGCCACGGTCCCAAATAAATTCACCAAAACGGGGACACCATAAGCTTCGCCATTTTCATGAGTTGGGTTTTCAAACAGCACCGCCGGGCCACCTTCTTTCATCAGACGGGTTTGAATTTCCGTCATCTCCAAATGCGCGGAAACCGGCTTTGCTATGCGCACAAGATCTCCTGCATGCTCCAATTCATCCATAAAATCTCTTAACGATTTATAAGCCATGTGCACATCAGTCCTGAATCTGTTCTTGTGATCAATAAAGAAGCACTTATCTTATATAACGAATAGACCATTTTCTAAACGTGAAATGAGTGCTTTAATCATGCTAATGTCATTGAACATACATATAACAGAGGCCGAAAACATAGTTTCGGATATAAACGAACATGGTGACAACCGCTGAAACCACCGCAGGAAACGTTTCAAACATTGATTATGCGAAGCTCATCGAAATCGGCATCGCGCTGTCGGCTGAACGTGATCACAATCGTCTTTTAGAAACCATATTGGTGGAAGCCAAAAACCTTTGTAAGGCTGATGGCGGTACATTATATCTGTGTGGGAGCATGGTTGACCGCGATGATGAGCCGGAACCCGTGTTTGAATTTGAATCTGATGGCAAGTTTCTCAAATTTGTCATCATGCGGACGGACAGCTTGGGCATTGCCAAAGGCGGTACCACGGGCGAAGATATCCCCTTCCCGCCGATCCGAGTCTATAATTCTGAAACGGGCGAAGCCAATCACCAAAACGTTGCCTCTCATGTTGCTGTATCGGGGGAAACGGTCAATATTCAAGACGTATATGAAGAGTCTGGATATGACTTTACCGGTCCTCGCAAATTTGATGAAAGTACGGGCTATCGTTCAAAATCATTTTTGAACGTGCCGCTTAAAAATCATTCCGGTGAAGTCATTGGCGTGCTGCAACTCCTTAATGCCAAAGACGACGCTGGCGAATCGATTGCTTTTCACAGCAACATCGTCCCCCTGATCGAAGCCTTGGCTTCGCAGGCCGCCGTTGCCATTGATAATCAGATGCTGATTTTGGCGCAGGCCCGCCTGATGAATAGTTTCATCATGGTCATCGGTGGCGCGATTGATGCCAAATCCCCGTACACGGGTGGACACTGCGCGCGGGTTCCCGAATTAGCTCGCATGCTGGCCGAAGCTTCCGTCAGTGAAACCCAAGGCGTACTTAAAGACTTCCACTTGGACGAAGCAGGCTTTCGCGAACTTCATCTCGCCAGTTGGCTGCACGATTGCGGGAAGGTGGTCACGCCTGAATACGTGGTCGATAAATCAACAAAACTTGAAACAATTTATGACCGTATCCATGAAGTCCGTATGCGCTTTGAAGTTAAAAAGCGCGAATTGGAAATCGAATATTGGAAAGCCGTTGCTCACGGCGGCTCTGAAATCGAACTTAAGGCCGATCTCGACAAGGCTCTTGCGCAGATTGATGATGACTATGAATTTATCGCCAATTGCAACGTTGGCGGCGAATTCATGGCCTCGGAAAAAGTTGACCGCATCAAACAGATTGCAACGGGGACGTGGACCCGGACCTTAGACGATCGCATTGGCATTGCGCACGAAGAGCTGAACCGCAAAAAAGCCGAGCCAGCGGCAATATTGCCGGCCATTGAACCGCTGCTGTGCGACAGAATCGACCACATTTTTGAACGCGAAGGGTCTCCTCAATCCATGGGGGCCGACAAATTCGGCTTTAATATGGAGGTTCCCGAGCTTCTGTTTAACCGGGGGGAAATTTATAACCTATCCATTTCGCGCGGCACGTTGACCGATGAAGATCGCTATATCATCCAAAACCATGTGGTGCAGACAATTATCATGCTGAATCAATTGCCGTTTCCAAAGCACCTGAAGAATGTTCCAGAATACGCAGGGGCTCACCATGAAACATTGATCGGCACCGGTTACCCGAAAAAGCTATCGAAAAAAGACATGTCGATCCCCGCCCGCATCATGGCCATTGCCGATGTGTTTGAGGCTCTCACCGCTGCGGATCGGCCCTACAAAAAACCCAAAACCTTATCGGACAGCATCAAAATTTTGTCATTCATGGTCAAAGATCAACACATTGATGCAGATTTATTCCACGTTCTACTGAGAAGCGGAGTCTACAAAGACTACGCTGAACGATTCCTCAAGCCGGAACAGTTGGACGAGGTCGATCTTTCCAAATACCTGCCCGATTAAGACTCAAAATTAATATGAGGCTCTTGCGTTAGAGATAAACGCACGCCTGATCACAGATCTTCTTTTTACAAGAGCCCGATCAAAATGGCGACAAAGACCAAAAGACCAAAATCGCGATTGGAACTAAACCGGGCGAGGCAATTATTGGGATCATCAATATCCAACGTCGCCACCTGCCAAACCAAATGCAATGCGGCAACCAGAAGCGCCGGATAAAAATAAACGTTTAACCCAGCAAGCCACCCCACGGCCCCAAGAAAAATCACGGCGGTGCCGTAAAAGAACACCATCCAAGCCCACGTCGCACTGCCCAGGCGCAAGGCTGCCGATTTAATGCCCACTCGCAGGTCATCCACTTTATCTTGATGTCCGTACATGGTGTCATAGCCCAAGGTCCAAAACACCCCCCCCAGGTACAATAACGCAGGCTCCAGGCTCAATTCACCTCGGATCGCTGCCCATCCCACCAAGGCTCCCCAATTGATTGAAATCCCCAAAAACAATTGCGGCCAATAGGTATAACGCTTCATGAAGGGATAAATCAGAACCGTGACCAAGGACAAAGCCCCCACGCCGATGGCAAAGGCATTGAACTGAAYCAAGATGACCAATCCCAGCAAGCAAAGAAGRCAAGCAAAGATGATCGCACTTTTTACACKAACCAAGCCACTGGGAATAGGCCGGTTTGCCGTACGCGCCACTTGACCGTCRAAATCGCGATCAACAATRTCATTAATAACACTGCCCGCCCCRCGCATGATAAAGGCCCCTAGGGCAAACAAAGCCAGAATTTTYAAATCCGGCCACGCGCCGCCAGARGCCAAAGTGACGGACCACCARCACGGCATCATCAACAGCCACGCGCCATTTGGACGGTCRAGGCGCATCAACATCATGTACGGACGCATGGCCCGRGGTGTCGCACGCATAATCCAGCTTTCCGGAATAATATCGCTGGCCGGGTTGTGTAAGGACGKTTCWGTCATACATACCTTTTACGTCATTGCCGTGGGTCAGTGCAAACGGCATTATAAACTTTAACGAATCGGTGCCTTACTCCGAACATGAAATTATTATAGAATAGGCYAAATRTATGAGYGWGCCAATAACAACAAAACGTGCCCTAGTTGARTATATGGCAAGCGGCTGCAAACCYCCAAAGGCTTGGCGCATTGGCACCGAGCACGAAAAATTTGCCTTTCACMYAAACGACCTTAGTCCTTTAAAATATGRKGGCGACCAAGGTATTTTGGTCTTGCTTCAAAAATTGGAACGATTTGGGTGGACCCCCGTCCGCGAAGACGGTCACGTTGTTGCCTTGCGCTTAGAAGATGGATCGTCCATTACCTTAGAGCCCGCCGGTCAAGTTGAACTTTCCGGCGCGCCCTTAAAATCTATTCATGACACCTGCAATGAAGTCGGCACGCATTTGCAACAAGTCAAAGCCGTCGCAGCCGAAATGGGCATCGGATTTTTAGGACTCGGCTATCAGCCCAAAGCATCCTTAGATACACTGCCGTTGATGCCCAAGAACCGCTATAAAATTATGAAAAACTACATGCCTCAAAAAGGAAACCTGGGTCTTGATATGATGAAGGCCACCTGCACGGTCCAGGTTAACCTAGATTTCGATTCYGARGCSACAATGGTCAAAATGTTCCGTGTTTCMATRKCCTTACAGCCCATCGCSACCGCCYTATTTGCRAACTCTCCCTTTAAAAATGGCAAGCCRTCKGGCTTTTTAAGCTATCGCAGCCATATTTGGACCGACACCGACCCCGATCGCTGTGGAACGCTACCCTTTATCTTTGAAGAGGGCTTTGGCTTTGAACGCTACGTTGATTATATGCTGGATGTCCCCATGTACTTTGTCTATCGCAATGGCATATACCTGGATGCAAGCGGCCAATCCTTTCGCGATTTCATGAAGGGTAAATTGCCCGCATTGCCCGGTGAATATCCGACCATTAAGGACTGGGAAGACCACCTGACCACGGCATTTCCCGAAGTGCGCCTAAAAAAATTCATAGAAATGCGGGGCGCTGATGGTGGACCCTGGAATCGTCTGTGCGCCCTTCCCGCCTTATGGGTGGGACTGCTCTATAACCCAACAGCCTTAGATGCCGCATGGGAAATGACCAAAAACTGGACGCAGCAAGAACACGATGACTTGCGTGAACACGTGCCCGTAAAAGCGCTGGGCACTCCATTTAGATCGGGTACTGTCGGCGACATTGCCCTAGACGTCTTAGATATTGCCCATGAAGGCTTGGTGCGCCGCGCGCATTTGAATGCCGTTGGCATGGATGAAAGTCACTTTTTAAAACCACTCTTCCAAATTGCACAGTCTGGCGTAACCCCCGCCGAAGACCTTTTGCAATCCTTTCAAAATAAGTGGGGCCATTCTGTTGATCCTATTTTTAAGGAACACGCCTATTGACCATCAGATTTGTTGCAGAACAGCCGGTGACCGTGTTAATAAATAGTTAAGCTAAAGCATAATGAGAAGTTAGATCTATGAGCAGCGGGAAAATTACCCTTTCTGAAATTGAAACCGCCCTCCACGGGGGCGAGCTTTGCTTTTATTTCCAGCCCAAAATTTCTTTCCAAACCGGTTTAATTACAGGTGGCGAGGCCTTGTTGCGATGGATAAGAGCCGATGGTACGTTGGTCCCCCCTGGGTTATTCTTGCCCCAAGCTGAAGAAAGCGGTTTTATTACCGACATCACGGCCGTCATGGTCACCGAACTGGTGCAAGACATTGCCCRMATYCGTAAAACAAAACCTGATATTCAAATTGCCTTTAACGTCTCTGCCTTAGATTTGCATTCCCCCTATTTGGTCAAAATGCTGCGCAGTTTTATCGGCAACCAAATCATCAACCCTGGCAATATCCAGATTGAAATTACCGAAACGGCTATTCTTGACCGCAACGAACGCATYCGTAAAACATTGCTGGATCTRGTCGCGCTGGGCATCGAAATCGTTATGGACGATTTTGGCACTGGATATTCATCATTGGACGTTCTCAGCCAGCTCCCCTTTTCCGCCCTAAAAATTGACCAAGGTGTCGTGGGGCGAATGGATCAAGATGCCAAAAGTACCCACATCGTACGCTCYAGCTTGCAAATGGCGCGCGCTCTGTCCATCAAAACCATAGCCGAAGGCATTGAAAAYGAAGGYGTCTATTCCTTCTTATTGGCCTCTGGTTGCAGTGAAGCACAAGGGTTTTGGATGGCTAGGCCCATGCCACTTGAAGACTTCATCGCGATTATTGATCATAACCCTTCCTGGCCATCTTCCGAATTTGGCTTTTTCTATAATGCATGGGTTAACCATCTYAGTTATCGCCGTAAAGTGTTRGATACCGTCTATACCATGACGATGAGCCCGCCAGATGARTGGSAYAACATGCCAAAATTAGACCTTCGGCACAGTCCKGCYCATTGTCGTTTGGGTCARTGGAACCCARATATGGACAAAGCTGGMATTTCYATGRAAATCTATCACCAACTTGAAACCGTYCAYCGTGAGATGCATGCCGCAGGTGAATTTTTGGTRAAATCAGTTYGYGCTCAAAAYGGCAACGAAAGCATTATCGAAGCCACCGACGCGTTTTTGAAATTTTCAGAACAAGTCGACCAGCAAGTCTCCCGCATTATGTCGCAATCATTCGCCGCAAACCTGCGCAACCGCGAAATCAAGCCTTAAACCGTAGCCAAGACCTTTCAGAAACGAAGCCACAGGCGACCCCCAAACATTTTTCATCGTCATAGCGGTGGCCAAAGAAAAGCAAGCGTGCAGGATGCTAGAAGCCAAAGACCAAGTGCACCCCCCTGCTATACTAGAGTCTTTCCGTTYTAATCTGATGCWTATCCAGARTTTCTGAAGTMGTTTTGGCATTCNNTTGAGGCGAGAAGAGATCTAAAAGGCTTCCGATGYGTCTCCATGTTGCTTCTACGGTGCGTTCTTCGGCGCGACGTAGAAGCCGTTTGAGTTTTGAGAACACTTGCTCAATGGGGTTCAGGTCTGGTGAATATGGTGGCAAGAAAAAGAGCCTTGCACCCGCGCCGCGAATGGCATGTCTGACCGATATGTTTTTATGTGAGCTGAGGTTATCCATGATGACGATATCGCCAATTTTTAGCGTAGGCACCAAAGATTGCTCCACCCATGCCAGAAACCGTTCACCGTTAATGGGCCCATCAAAAACATAAGGCGCGGTAATACCATCATGCCGGAGAGCCGCAATAAAGGTCATGGTGAGCCAATGTCCGCCCGGAGCCTTGGCCAGCAAGCGTTGTCCCTTGGGCGCCCAACCATGGGTCGGTGTCATATTGGTTTTTGCCCACGTTTCATCAATAAAGACAAGGCATTCAGGGTTCGGGCGTTTCTGAAACTTTTTCCACTGCTGGCGTCGATATATGACATCAGGCCGATCTTGTTCACTGGCGAATACGGKTTTTTTTGAAGCCAATGCCRCACCGCTTGAGAAACCGCCACAGCGTATCGCAACAAACGTCAACGCTGCGCTGTTCTTTTAATTCTCGCAAAAGCATGTGCAGCGTTAAGTCTGGTTTTTGTTTGAGCCGAGCCAGCAACCAATCTTGTTCATGGATCAGTCGCAGCGGGTTGTTGCCACCCCGCGCAAAAGCCGCTGACGTGCCCAGTCGCTGGTGACGGCAAACCCAGCGGGTCGCACTGGACTCACTGACATCAAAGGCACGCGCGGCCGCATGACGGCTCTGACCGGACAAAACATATGCAACAACGCGCTCTCGTAAATCAAGGGAATAAGATTTGGACATAAAGGCTGGCCTCCTCATCCAGCTTTTATCTTGAATCACATATTACAACAAAAGTGAATCCTTTTTTGCTTCAGGTTAAAACGGAAAGACTCTAGTTCACAGACCAAGTGCATAATGTCTAGGCGGCTCAGTGAGCTTGGCGAAGACCTTATTGAGTGCGTGATACTTAAGGGCTTTGCGCGGCCGTTTATTGAGAAAATACTCCCCGCGCAGCACGTTCGTCTTTGGGTTTCTTGTCAGAGGCGTCGATGGCAGAATGACCTTTTTGCTGGCCTTGATATCTGCGGCCCGTGTAAATATGAGGGTCTTCTGACAAAGGAGTCCGCGCCAGTGAATTTCTAAATCATGACCGCGCCCGGGGCTGGTTTCGAACTTGATGCTTGAACATAAACCATGTGCTGTTAAAATTTGCACAGGAAGAGCCGCGATCGTTCTTCGACTCWCACTTGAGYTAACAAAGATCCACCAGACTTTTACAACAAGCCTTTTGTCGGCTCCGACATATATTCGGGCCCTAATCATAAGAAGCTCAAGACCGTAAATCCACCCAGGTCAGATCTTCAAGCGACGATTTTAGGCTGAAATGTAATCACCGTTCAGGGCTTTTTCAATCAACTCTGCGGACTCTTTTACACCGTACAGTGCGATAAAGCTCCCCATGCGCGGGCCTTGCTCTTGACCAAGTAGGACCTCGTAACAGGCCTTAAACCATTCCCTCAGGTTTTCAAACCCGTGTGCTTTGCCAATTTCAAAAACTTCKGTTTGGATGTCTTGCGCCTTGGTGGCTGGGTCAATATCCAGCAATTTAAGGCGTAAGGCTTGCAGAGCTTCACGTTCTGCATCGCTGGCGGCTCGGTACTTTTTATGGGGCTTCACAAAGTCTTTGTAATAGTTGATGGCATAGCCGACCAGACTATCCAAAATTGGTGAATTTTGCGGGGTGGCCTCGGCGCGRTACCGGGTAATAAAGTGCCATAGAACCGTCTTGTCTTCGGAATGGCACACGCTGGCTAAGTTCAACAATATGTTAAAGCTTAAACCGGCTCCTTCAGGTTCGGGGGCATGGGCACCATGAATGTGCCAGATCGGATTGTTCATCTGATCTGATTCTTCTTGGCCATTAAACGATGCCAAATGTGACAGGTATTCATCAATGGTTTTTGGGATCACGTCAAAAAACAGGCGCTTYGCCGTTTTGGGCTTTTGAAACATAAACAGGTTCAGGCTTTCCGGCGTGGCATAGCGCARCCAGTCTTCCATGCCSAGGCCGTTACCCTTGGACTTAGAAATCTTTTCACCRTTTTCATCCAAGAACAATTCATACGTCAGGTTCACAGGGGGCGTGCCGCCGATCGCCCGGCAAATACGCCCAGACAARCGCACAGAATCAATAAGRTCCTTACCCGACATTTCATAATCAACGTCCARCGCCGTCCAACGCCCGCCCCAGTCGGCCTTCCACTGCAATTTMACATGGCCGCCCGTCACCAAAGTTTCAACCAATGAACCATCTTCATTTTTATAAACGATGGTGCCGTCTTCGGGTCTTGTTTCAACCACAGGAACCTGCAACACCAGGCCCGTTTTTGGGCACACGGGCAAGAAAGGTGAATAGGTGGCACGGCGTTCTTCGCCCAATGTCGGCAAAATGATGTCCAACACCTTGCTATGATTTTTYAAAATCTTKAGSAGYGTCGCATCCAAGGTGCCCGACTTGTATTCTTCGGTCGCCGATTTRAATTCGTAATCAAATCCGAATTCATCCAAAAATGCCATCAAGCGAGCGTTGTTGTGATGGGCAAAACTTTCATGCGTACCAAAGGGATCGGGCACAGACGTCAGTGGCTTGCCCAGATGCTGCGCCAACATATCTTGGTTAGGCAAGTTATCTGGCACCTTACGTAGGCCGTCCATATCGTCGGAAAAGGCAAACAACTTGGTCGGCATCCCGGTCAAGGCGATAAAGGCGTTGCGCACCATGGTGGTCCGCGCCACTTCACCAAATGTACCGATGTGCGGCAGACCGGATGGACCATAGCCTGTTTCAAACAAGACGTAGCCTTTTTCGGGGACTTTACCCTTCAAATGTTTGGCCAATGCGCGGGCCTCGGCAAATGGCCAAGCCTTCGCGTTCTGGGCCAATGCGTGGGCATGAGAAGCAATGGATTCGGATTGATACGGCATGGCTATAATAAGCTCTATCTATAATGAGGTTGGCACAAACTAAGGCTGCAGGTCACGGCCTTCAACCTTCCTGAAAACAATGTTCGATCCACTTCGCCGTCAGTTTTTCCGACACAGCATTTTGGCGAAGGCGGGAATTAAGACTGGAAAAATCAACCAGGTCCAAACGCTGATCTTGGTTAAAGCAACTAAACACCACTTTTGCCTCGCCCGTGTCTGGGTCAACATGACGTTGCAAACATTGGGCACAGATTTCTTTCATCATGCATTGCATAGGTGAATTTATGGATCCATAGCCTATATGATCAGACTTTAAAAAATCCTTCAAAACCCCGTGGCGGGCATCCGTGACGGCCTTCATCATCATGTCGGAACCAATCGCGATGATACGATCGACGTCCAAAATTTCAATCGGGGCCTTGCCCAATTCGCCACGCCCATAGGCTAACATGGCTTGGACAATATTTCCGGTGAAGCTGAAATCTGTGTCTCGATCTGGAACGAATCCCGGTGCTTCGTCACAACACCACACAATGGTGTCAGCGGCCTTTTTAATGTTTTCGATGTGATAGCGATCATTTACACCCTTGTATGCGGCGAAGTAAAGAACCTTTGATCCGGCTTTGCGTAACGCTTGGCCGATGGAAAACAGCACCGCATTGCCAAGTCCGCCGCCTGCCAACAACACGGTTTCACCACCCGGTGTTTCGGTGGGTGCGCCCGTTGGCCCCATCAATACAACAGGTTCTCCAATGCTCAGATGCGCACATAAGTTCGMWGAWCCRCCCATTTCCAAAACGATCAGACTGACCAGGCCTTTTTTGTGGTCCACCCAAGCGCCCGTCAGCGCGATACCTTCCATCGCCATTTTGGTGTTCGAGCGGACCGAGGTGATGGCTTCAAAATTTTGCAATCGGAAAAACTGCCCCGGCTTAAAGGCGTTGGCCGCAAACGGTGCCTTCACAACCACTTCGACAATGTTCGGTGTATGACGTTCGACCGCATACACGGTGGCCATCAGGCCTTGGTCAAGAACATCAACCAAAGTGGCATAACTTACGGCGCTCGGCTTAGCCTTTAACAAGGCTTCGCCCACCACCGGATAGCCTTGCTTGGCGCTGGCCATGGCCTTCACCACATTGCCGGCAAAGCTGGGGTGCAGATCACCGAAGAAGCTGATGGACTTCCCGCTTTCCACATTCATCAAGACTTCGACTTTATCCGGTTTATCGGTCCATTGCGGGCTTACTTTGTTGCCATCGGCATCAACGGCTTGGAAATATTTTCCATCCAAATCGGCAAAGTCTGGGTTCTCACGCGAAAGGACTGTATTGGGCTGCGTTCCAGCAGCTACCAACACGGCCCGCGCGGGTAAGGAAACGTGGCGCCCTGTACCATGTGGGCGCCCATCTTCACCTATTTCTTGAACCTCTAGATTTAACGCGCTGGCCCAACCATGTTCATCGACTTCGACGCCCGTGGGCGATAACAATTCGGCAAAGTAAATGCCTTGCTCCATCGCCTTTTCAACTTCTTCATGGTTCAACATGTAACTGGGCGCATCAATCAAGCGCCGACGATACGCGATGGTGGCACCTCCCCATGAATTCAACAGTTGCGAAAAGTCGGGTGCGCGGTTTTGAGCCTTCGCCGCTGCTCGCTCATACCGGATGGCCCGGCCGTGGCTCAGAAAATCTTCGCCGATGGATGTGTCTTCGGCGGTCCATCGTTCGCGCAAAGCGTCCTTGCCTAGGGTCGCTTCAAGGACATCGTAACGTTCTAAGAACTTTTCCACCTGCTTGACATAGTAGGCCAAGGCTTCGGTTGCCGTGTCGATGGCGGTCAATCCGCCGCCGATAATAACAGCCGGCAAACGCAGTTGTAAGGTCGCCAAACTATCGGCATTAGCAGCCCCCGTCAGTTGCAACGCCATTAAGAAATCTGAAGCCTGACGCACACCGCGCGCCAAATTGTTTTCTATATTTAAAACGGTTGGCTTACCGGCCCCCATGCACAATGCAATATGATCAAAGCCCAGACCAAATGCTTGATCCTTGGTCAGTTGCGCCCCAAAGCGAACYCCGCCATACAGACGAAATGCGGCTCTACGCTCTAACAACAAGCGTTCGATTTTCAAAAAGTTTTTATCCCAGCGTACGGTAATACCATATTCAGAYACGCCGCCAAAGCCAGCCATTGAGCGGGTRTCTARGGGGTCACGAATATCATCTATATTTTTAATGGGTGTAAAGGTCCCCAGCCCCGCTAATTCAGCGGCAAGCGGTTCTATTTTCGCCCCATCAATAGCGGCGATGCTGTGGCCTTCATTCATCAGATGATGGCTAAGAGCAGCCCCTGCAGGCCCCATGCCCACCACCAAAATTTTATAGCCGCTATTGGCTTTTGGCAGGGGTCGTTCAAGATTTAACGGGTTCCACCGTGTCAACAAGCTGTAAATTTCAAAGCCCCAAGGGAGCTCCAACACGTCTTTTAAAGCCCGGGTTTCGACCTCTGGAATATTAACCGGTTCTTGTTTTTGATAGATGCATGATTTCATACAGTCGTTGCAAATACGATGCCCGGTCCCGGCACATAATGGATTATCCACCGCGATCAACGCCAACGCACCAACCGCGTGACCTTGAATTTTGGCGGCATGCATTTCCGAAATTTTTTCACTTAAAGGGCAACCCGATAATTCTACGCCGGCTGCATTTTTTTGATAGGTTTCGCTCTTACGCTCCAGCAATCCGCGCGAGCACGAGTCTTTGCCTCTGTCATGGCACAACACACAGTAATGCGCTTGATCCAATGCTCCCACCAAATCGCAACCCGCATCCGTTAGAGCAAAACCATCACGAGGGACGCGGCGGTCGGCCCTAAAGTGGCCCACTGCAACGTCACCTATTTTCGTTTGATCCAAATGCACCAGATTTTCAAAATCCAATCGTGCCGGCTTGCGAAACAAGATATCGTCGGCATGGCGGGCGCGGCCTTCATCCGTAAGCGTTGCCCATAGAGCATAGTCTGCCGCTTTGGCGATGTCGTTAGCATGGGCCGTTTCATCGTCCAACCAAGTCATCACGGATTCGGCAAATGAAAATTGCGTCACCGCACCTTTCATTAAAAGGCTCAATTCCGATTCTAAGGTGGCGCCATCAATTTGCAGCGCGTCTTCAATTTTTTTACCCTTTAGGGCTTGGCGCTGAACAAAAATGCGCTTGCAGTTGTACAGCACATTTAGGTCTAGGTGGCGTCCTCTTAAGGCTGACAGCTCATCCGAAATGCCAAATAACGTGCCGATAAAGGTATCGACAAAAGGCGCTAATTCCAACAACAAATCCGCCGTRGCCTTATCATCCAAGGCTTTGGGATCAATACGCGCGGATCTTAAACGCGCTGTAAGGTCTGCATCGACTCCTTTGACATGATCTAAAAAAGCCTTGTCCACACGGGCCAATTTCTGGTCATTGTATAGGTCTTCAAAATCAAGGTTGAAGCTTAAAGAAAGTTTTGTCATTGAAGTTCTTGTCCCAAATCGRAGTTTTTCATTATATAARCATTATCTTGCGTRGARACGAATCGAAAGTGRTGATTACGCAARAAARACCACTTTRTTTAAGRTWCCKCATCAAATTTWGACASCTTATGACGGGAAATAACATGAATACAATAGGCTATGCAGGTGATATCACCCCAAATGAGGCTTGGCAGATGCTCGTCGATAACCCACGAGCCATATTGATTGATGTGCGCACACCCGAAGAATGGGCTTATGTGGGCACTCCAAATCTTGATGATGCGGATCGAAATCTCTATTTCGTACCCTGGGCATTTTTTCCCCGTATGACGCAAAACCCAGGCTTTGTTGACCAGGTTAAAGCCGAAGCCAAACCAGCACACGACGCGCCTATCTTGTTGCTGTGCCGTTCCGGCGTACGCTCCGTTCATGCCGCGCGGGCGCTCACAGAAGCTGGATTTAGGACGTGYTACAATATTTTATACGGCTTTGAAGGTGATCCAAATGAAGACGCTCACCGTGGCACGCGCAATGGCTGGAAATTTGATAGGCTGGCGTGGCACCAAAGATAGACCGCACAAGTCCTAAAATGACCTTTAGCTCCCCTTAATTTTAAGCGTTTTCCGCTTCATAGGCGTCGAACCCGGCTTATTGGGGTTATAGGGTTTTGACCCTGGCTTCGTAAAACGTGAAGCCTTGGATCCACCTTTAGGGCCTGCTGTTGATTTGGGCTTACGCGTCGGTTTGCCGATCGGTTTTGTCTTGCCCTTGGCATCTGGATTGCTCGGCTTATATGACTTTTTAGCCTTGCTTTCTGGCGTGTAATCACCCTTCTGCTTCGTTTTAGGATTTGCCTTATCCCAAGGTTTCTTATCTTCACGGCGGACAAACTTTTTCTCATCGCGACTGAATACTTTATTGCCCTCGCGGTGATGACCGCCTGACGACTCACGCGATGATTTTTCGTATTTGCGTTTGGTGCCCGGCTTTGGTCCGCCAGAGTCCCGTTTTTTATTGGCATACGGCGTGCCACGTACGTCTTTAGCACTGTCTTTTGGCTGTGCCGGGATACCTTCAAGACGGGTGACTGTGATCGTCTTTTCGACTTTTCGACTTGGCCCAACGGCTTCTAAGAATCTGTCTACGCAGCCTGGTTCGAGTTCCACATGGGTTTCATCATGATGGATGCGAATGGCTCCGATTTCATTTTTGGTCACGTGACCCGCACGGCACAACATCGGCAACAACCATCGTGCTTCAGCCGTGTGCTTGCGGCCCACATTGATGGAAAACCACACGCCATTTTTAAAATCGTCGCGCTGTGAGCGTTGCTGACGTTCTTGACGTTCCGTCGGTGGCGGACCAGAATCTAGCAGTTCTTCAGGCGCCGGTTGTTTTGATGTGTGCAAACGGACAAAAGCACTGGCAATTTGTTCTGGGCTATAACGCGACAAAAGCTCTTGAGCAAAAGCCTTATCATCCGCCGTCAGCTCAAGGCTTAAGCTATCATCGGTCAAAATACGTTCACGGTCAATTTTTATGATGTCTTCGCTGGACGGCGGCTTGGCCCATGTTGCGTCAAGACCTGCATTAGCCAGTAAACGTTCKGTGCGCTTRCGCCAGTTRTRGGGWATRATCAARACGCTGACGCCCTTACGTCCGGCGCGTCCCGTACGGCCACTYCTGTGCAGCAAGGATTCYTTATTTTTMGGGATATCGGCGTGAATCACCAARTCKARRTTCGGCAGATCAATGCCMCGMGCCGCCACATCGGTGGCCACACAAACCCGYGCCCGTCCGTCGCGCATGGMTTGAAGCGCATGGGTRCGTTCRTTTTGACTRAGCTCACCAGATAGCGCAACCACGGAAAATCCACGRTTGTTCAGGCGGCTGGTCATRTGATTAACGTTGGCGCGGGTTCCACAGAAAACGATGGTGTTTTGGGAATCAAAATACCGCAATACGTTGATGATCGCATTTTCCTTGTCATTGGGCGCAACGGTCAAGGCACGATATTGAATATCTAAGTGCTGTTTAGAGCCCGCTTGAGCCGCAACCCGTACGGCGTCGCGTTGATATCGTTTGGCTAATGTTGCAATGGATTTTGGTACGGTCGCTGAAAACATCATCGTGCGACGGTCTTTGGGGGCGGAGTCTAGGATATATTCCAAGTCATCGCGAAACCCCATATCCAACATTTCATCGGCTTCATCCAGCACAATGACCCTTAGAGCCGAGGTGTCAAAAGATCCGCGTTCTACGTGATCACGCAAACGACCCGGCGTACCGACCACGATATGCACCCCATTTTTTAAAGCTCKGCGTTCAGCYCCCATATCCATRCCGCCAACACAWGACGTCACACGAGCGCCCGCTTCGGCGTACAGCCATTCCAGTTCACGCATGACCTGCAAGGCCAGCTCACGGGTCGGGGCAATCACCAAAGCCATAGGTTTTGTCGCCCGGCCCAAACGCTCTGCACCATCAAGCAAGGTTGGCGCAATGGCCAAACCAAAGGCCACTGTTTTACCAGACCCGGTTTGTGCCGAGACCAAGGCATCGGCACCTTCAAGTTCGGGGGTCAACATGGACAATTGCACAGGTGTCAATGTGGTGTAGCCACGCTTGGTCAACGCACGTCCAAGCGCCGGCACGACACCTTCAAATTCAGTCATTTTTTTTCTTTCGGAACATGAGTTTTGCACGCCACTATGTAGCACGTTTTGTCTGTGCGGCGAAGTATATAGTTTGTATGTGCGGCGAAGTATATAGTGATATTGATCCGTTCGCGACCTAATTCAACATTTCCGTCCATTGTGGCAAGGGTTAAAAGCTCGTCCATGCGTTCAGATGGCACAAACACATAGGCCTCTAGCATGTCATCGCGGGATGTTAGCAATCCGATGTGGTGGCATAGTGGATATATTCATTTGCTGTGCGTTTACGGCGTTTTTGTGCATTTGTAGTTAACTTTCATTAGGGCCCGTTGACAATCACCTAGCGGCGATTATGCCCGCTGCTAGGGTCCAATTTGCACTATAGCTGACATCCGTTTTTTCATATCGCGTAGCAATGCCCCTAAATTCCTTGATTTTAGCCAAATAGTTTTCAATCAAATGCCATCCTTTATAGACTTCTTTGTCGTGTGGAATTTGTAACGTTCTATTGCTCTTTGAGGGGATAACAACGCTGGCTTTGCGGTCTGGCCGTTCGTCACGTAACCAATGTGCATCAAAGGCTTTGTCACCGAGAAAGGCCGCAAATTCTATAGCCTTGAGCACAGTCTCAACCCCAAGCAGATCATGGCGTTGACCAGGAAGAAGCGTAAATCGAATTAGAGTCCCCAAGGCATCAACAAGAGCTACGATTTTGGKGGTYARACCGCCCCTTGAACGTCCTATGGCCTGATTTTGAGCCCCCCTTTTGCGCCGCTGGCCTTCTGATGAACGCTTRCGATGGTRCCGTCAACCATGACATATTCAAAATCGGCGTCCCCCGAYAGGCGCTCGAATATCCGCTCAAAAACGCCGCTTTTGGCCCAGCGGCGAAAGCGTATGAACGTACTGTTCCAGTTCCCGAAGCTCGTTGGCAAATCCCGCCATGGGGAACCTGTGCGCACACGCCACAATACGGCTTCAAGAAATAGTCGGGTGTCTTTTGCCGTGACACCACAATCTGTGGACTTTCCGGACAATACGGGCGAAATTTGCGCCCATACAGTATCAGTGATAACAAAACGATCTGGGTTCATCAGTACTTTCTCCTAAAAGAAAGCTTGAATCAYATTTTGAGCAGATTGGGAACCCTCTAATTGTCAACAGGCCCTAGTGAAGTATAAAAATAGTTAAGTTTTGTGAGAAGCACTATGGTGCGTACCAACGCGATCACAGTGTTGGGATGTGTTGCATTTCAGTCTTGAATCCGTCCCTCTTTCTTATATTTTAACTTAATCTACAATAAAACGGCGGCTCCTTTATACAGGGGCCGCCGTGTTATTGCGTTGGTGCGTGGAGTTAGATTTAGCGACTGGAAATTTCCACGTAATCACGTTCCTCGTGGCCGGTGTATAATTGGCGAGGACGTCCTATTTTTTGCGATGGATCTTCGATCATTTCATTCCACTGTGCAACCCAGCCAACGGTTCTTGCCACGGCAAACAACACGGTGAACATCGACGTTGGGATGCCCATCGCCCGGAAGATAATGCCGGAATAGAAATCTACATTGGGATACAGCTTGCGGGACACGAAATATTCGTCCTCAAGTGCGATGCTTTCAAGTTCCATTGCAAGTTCTAACAATGGGTCTTGTGACATGCCCAAATCTTTCAAAACTTCATGAGCCGTTTCACGCATAACCTTGGCCCTGGGGTCAAAATTTTTGTAAACGCGGTGCCCAAAGCCCATAAGGCGGAATGGGTCGTCTTTGTCCTTGGCCCGTTTGATAAAGCTTGGGATGTTGTCTTTGTGGCCGATTTCACTCAGCATATTGAGCACGGCTTCGTTGGCCCCACCATGTGCAGGGCCCCACAGCGAAGCGATCCCAGCGGCGATACACGCAAACGGGTTAGCCCCAGAGGATCCGGCGATGCGCACCGTAGACGTGGATGCATTTTGTTCATGGTCGGCATGCAAAATCAAAATACGATCCATGGCACGGGATAAAATAGGGTTGATGACGTATTCTTCACAGGGATTGGAAAACATCATGAACAAGAAGTTTTCCGAGTAATTAAGGTCGTTGCGTGGATAAACAAACGGCAAACCCTGGGCATAACGATAGGCATTGGCCGCAATTGAGGGCATTTTGGCAATCAAGCGGGTGGAGGCGATAAAACGGTGCGTCGAATCAGAGATATCCAAGCTGTCATGGTAAAATGCTGACAGGGCACCAACAACGCCAACCATAATGGCCATCGGGTGGCTATCGCGACGAAACCCATGGAAGAAGCTGTGCAATTGTTCGTGCAACATGGTGTGATAGGTCATGCGAACTTCAAACTTGTCTTTTTGTTCCTGCGTCGGYAATTCGCCGTAAATCAGAACRTARCAYACTTCAACAAATGTTGAATGTTSAGCYAATTGAGCGATSGGATAGCCGCGATACAGCAGTTCACCCTTRTCACCGTCAATATARGTGATGCCAGACTGGCARCTGCCCGTTGATGTGAARCCAGGATCRTACGTGAAGTGGCCCGTATCCGCATAAAGACGACGCACGTCGATAACGCGAGGGCCAACGCTACCGACCAAAACCGGAAGTTCCCAGCTTTCCCCTGTATCGTTGTTGGTGAGCGTAAATGTGTGTTCAGAAACGTCTTTGTTTTTCATCACTACCTCTTTCTTGCATATTGTAAGTATTGCCGCTACAGAATGGGCGACGATGTTACGTTTATGCTTTTAATACGTCATCAATACGGCCCAAACATTCTTCACGGCCCAAAACGGACATAACGTCAAAAACGCCGGGCGATACATTCGATCCTGTTAAGGCTGCGCGTAACGGCTGTGCAATTTTGCCCAATTTAAGGTCGGCGCTTTGTGTAAAGTTATCGGCAGTTTCATGCAGAATTTCTACCGTCCAGTCGGTTATTTCAAATAATGTAACACGGAATTGTTTCAATTTATCTATAGCATCTTCGGTCAGAATCTTGGCGGCCTTTTCATTGATTTTCAGCGGCCTTGAATGGGCATAAAATTGTGCAGTTTCAGCAAGTTCTAGTATATTTTTCGCGCGCTCCTTTAAGTCTTTCATACCGTTTAAAACGCGATCTCGACCATCTTTAGATATATTTTCGCCAAGATTTTCTTCGATAAAGGGCCATGTAAGGTCGGTTAGGCGTTGATTTTCGGATTGTCGTATATAGTGGCCGTTAAGGTTGGTTAATTTATCAACATCAAAGCGCGCGGCGCCTTTTCCGACATCGGCAAGATCAAACCATTCAATGGCTTGTTCTAAAGAAATGATCTCATCATCGCCATGGCTCCACCCTAAACGCATCAGGTAGTTGTTTACCGCTTCGGGCAAAAAMCCCATGTCGCGGTATGCTTCTATACCCAGGGCACCGTGACGCTTGCTCAGTTTTTTGCCATCGGCACCGTGGAGCAGGGGCATATGGGCAAAAACGGGAGCMTTCCAGCCCATGCTCGTATAAATCTGCATTTGGCGAAATGTATTGGTGAGGTGGTCGTCACCGCGAACAACGTGGGTCACGCCCATGTCATGATCGTCAACAACCACAGCTAACATATAGGTTGGCGTACCATCGCCGCGCAAAAGCACAAAGTCATCAAGTTCACCATGAGAAACGGTAACCTTGCCTTGGATTTTATCGTCAATGGTTGTTTCACCGGTTTGGTCAGCCTTGATGCKGATGACGGGATCAATGCCTTGGGGAGCGGTGCGATCATCTCGGTCGCGCCAGCGTCCATCATAACGCATCGGCTTACCTTGTGATTTCGCACTTTCGCGCATTTCAGCCAATTCTTCGGTGGTGCAATAACATTTGTAAGCTTTGCCCTGGGCCAGAAGGTCATGCGCGACAGCCCGGTGGCGATCCGCGCGGGAAAACTGGCTGATGGCCTCCTCATCCCAATCGAGCCCCAACCATTTTAATCCGCTTAAAATAGCATCAACGGCTTCTTGAGAGGACCGCTCGCGGTCGGTATCTTCGATGCGTAGCACAAACTTACCGCCCATACGTTTAGCGTATAAGTAGTTGAACAGTGCCGTTCGGGCACCACCAATATGTAGGAATCCTGTGGGGGAAGGCGCAAAGCGCGTTACGACGGTCATGGTTGCCGCTTGCTCTCTTTCAAACTATATCGTGTAATCATATCTGAATTTTGTGCATCATGCACAGCGAAGAGTATAAATAGGCGAAAATGGCGAAAATTGGTAGTGAAATCCTGAAATTCAAGGTTTTAGTTTGGCTATACCATGCCTTAATGGCGGATCGTGAGCGATGGTCGCTGTGGTCGCCGGTGYTTTTGGGCATTGGCATAGGTCTATATTTTGCAYTGCCGYTTGAACCGCCGCTTTGGGCGGGGTGGGGTRCGTTTATTGTMTTGGTCATRATCGCTTGGCTTTTGTGGTTTAGGTCCAGTGCCCAGGCTATGGCGGTGTTGGCTATTGCTCTTGTGGCTTTGGGGGTCGGCCTTTCGGGGCTCCGCACATGGTGGGTTGCGGCCCCGGTGATCCCGACAGAACTGAGGGCGGTAACCGTACAAGGGCAGGTCCTTAGCATTGAAGCGAGACCACATGGGCTGCGCGTGACTTTGGGGCAACTTTATATCGGACGGCTTAAACCTGATGCGACACCGAAAATGGTGCGGATAACCTTGTCTGCGAAACAACCCAAATTTGTGACGGGCGATTGGTTGAAGGTCCGYGCAAGCCTAAGTGCCCCATCACGGCCCGCRCARCCRGGGGCTTTTGACTTTCAACGGCAAAGCTATTTTCGGGGMTTGGGCGGTGTTGGCTTTGGRTATGGTCGGGCAAAAGTGATTGGCCATGCCCCGCACGGTGGCGTGGATAGTCTGGGCTTTGCCCTGCAACGCGTGCGCCGATCAATCGCGGTCCGGGTGCGTGCGGCTTTGAATGGGGATACGGGGGCCGTGGCTGCAGCCCTTATGACGGGGGACCGGGGGGCCATTTCTTCGACTGTGCTTGAAAACATGCGGGCCAGTGGTTTAGCGCACCTGTTGGCAATTTCTGGTCTACATGTCGGCTTAATTTCCGGCATTGTGTTCTTTGTTATCCGCGCTGTACTGGCGTTAATTGCACCTCTTGCTTTGAATTATCCCATCAAAAAATGGGCCGCATTGAGTGCGATATGCGGAGCCGGGGCCTATGCGCTGATGGCCGGAGCAACAGTGCCGACCCAACGTGCCTTTTTGATGATTGGACTCGTTTTTATTGCCGTGTTGTTTGATCGCCGAGCCTTGTCCATGCGATCAATATCTTGGGCGGCCATGGTGATTTTAGCTTTTGCYCCGGAAAGTTTAACCGGGGCCAGCTTTCAATTRTCGTTCGCCGCCGTGGTGGCTTTGATTGCCGTTTATGAAGTGTTGAGGAAGACACAATTTTTTGGTGGCGAAACGGGCGGCATGGTCCGGGCCGCTGTGCGGTATTTGGCGGGCGTGGCGATGACCACACTTGTGGCCGGCTTGGCGACCGCGATTTTTGCCGCATTTCACTTTAACCGCGTCGCTGATTTTTCACTGGTTGCCAACGTGATCGCCGTGCCCGTTACGGCAATGTGGATTATGCCATGGGCGGTGGTGTCTTATGCGTTGATGCCGTTTGGAGCAGAAAGCCTAGCCTTACACCCCATGGGATGGGGRGTTGATGTGGTTTTATGGATCGCAAACAAGGTTGCCAATTGGCCCGGAGCRGTCAGTGCGGTCCAAGCCTTTCCCTTATGGGGCTTGGTCCTGGTTAGCTTTGGTGGATTGTGGGCCGCCATTTGGTGTGGGCCATGGCGCATCTTAGGTGCACCGATAGCGATTTTGGGCTTAAGTTCGATGCTGTTCAGTGTGACGCCGGATGTGTTGGTTGACGAAACCGGAAAATTGGCTGCGGTAAAGATGACGGACGGCAGCTATAAAGTCTCGACCTTAAAATCCAAAAGTTTCGAACGCAATATATGGCTACGCCGTGCGGGGTTAATACATGCACAAGGAGATTGGACGAGCACGGGCAAGGGGATGAACAAGATGGGGACGGGCGTGGACATAAACGCACAGACAGAACAGACGGCACATCTTAATTGTGATGCCTTGGGCTGTATTTTCCTCAAAGACGGCCACACCATTGCCTTTAGCAAGATGCCCGAATCGTTATTTGAAGACTGCGACCGCGCCCAAGTTCTGGTCAGCCTAAACGACATGGGACGTCAAAACGTGGCGTGTCAATCCGCAAAGGTGATCCGTTTTCAAGATTTGAAAAAAGATGGAGCACATGCACTGTACTTCACCAAAACGGGGGTGCGTATTGAAACCGTGCGCGAAAAGCGCGGCAAACGACCTTGGGTATTAGATTAAGAACCAAGGTCAAGTGACGGTAAGCCTTAATATTTGCGAATGAGCCCCACAAGACGGCCTTGGACTTGCACACGGTCAGGACCAAAGATGCGGGTTTCATAGGCTGGGTTTGCGGGTTCTAAGGCCACCTTGTCACCGCGCTTGTGAATGTATTTCAGCGTCGCTTCGTCATCGTCAATCAAGGCCACAACGATGGATCCGTTTTCAGACCGATTAGCGCGTTCGATAATCACGGTGTCACCATCAAAAATGCCAGCATCAATCATCGAGTCACCCTCAATTTCCAGGCAAAAATGATCGCCGTTGCCAACCATTGATGGAGGGATGCCAATATAAGACGATGGGTCGGAAATAGCTTCAATTGGGGTGCCCGCAGCAATGCGRCCCARCATGGGTAAATCCAGRGTGCCTTYAGATACAGAYGWAGATGTWGCMACTTGTGGTTTGGCCCCAAACTCACCTTTAATAACATTGGCTTGTGTTATGTTTTGCACGGGATTTGGGGCATTTTTCAAATTTTCGGGAAGTTTTAACACTTCTAAAGCGCGTGCCCGGTGAGCCAGGCGACGAATAAATCCGCGTTCTTCAAGACCGCTGATTAAACGATGAATTCCCGATTTTGATTTTAGCCCCAGGGAATCTTTCATTTCATCAAAAGACGGAGAAACCCCAGCTTCTTTGATGCGTTGGTCAATCAGGACCAAAAGTTCATATTGTTTTTTGGTTAGCATCTGATGGTACTCCCAAATATTCATCATGATTTGCGGGAATTGTTCTATCAAGGGGCGTTATATTGAAAGGTAGAACAAACCAACAACACGCTTATGTTCTACTTTGGTTCTCATGTATCGTCAATGAATTTTTAAGATCAATTTTTAAATTTTATACGCGTCTGGAAATATAATGTTTCCTGAAAATCGATCAAAGACGCCGCTTTTTAGCTCYAAAACCATRAAGTTTTGACCAGAAACAGATGTTTTTATAAAGCTGTCATGAATTCTATAAAACCCAAAGCGTTTGAARAAGGYGCTGTGCGTCGCAATRAAAACAGCTTCATCCCCATTTTCAATACATATWTCAAGSCCTTGYCGTATRAGTTCAGAGCCTATWCCRATATGTTGRTGGGTGGGGGCGATGGCAATYGTGGCGATGGCCGAAGCTTTGATGGGGATATCATCATCATTATTGTCGACGATAAGGTCTGAAAAAGAGATATGAGCAATGATTTCACCATACTCAATGGCAACCAATGACGCGGTGATGAGATTGCTTTCGTGTAACCCGGCAAGCAAAACACTTTTTTGCGGTCCATCGAAGGACGCGGCATAGACATTTAAGACACCTTCAATGTCTTCAAGAGCAGATCTACGAATTTCCATTATAAGAGGATCACATCAATCGTATCACCAGCCTTAGCAGCAGGGGCATGGGGAGGCCGAATGATGAGGCAATCGGCATCGGCAAAACGGGCCAACATGGCGCTGTCTTGTTTGGAAAATGGTGTGGCGATGGTGTTGTTCAATGTAGCCCGCAGATAATCTTGGCGTTGATCGTTTTCGGGTAAATCTAGCCCCAATACAGCAGAGTTAAGGGGAGATTTAACGTCTTTCCCTAACATGGCGGCGATGGCAGGCTTTAAAAATACAGCACTGGTCACGCCAACAGATACCGGGTTTCCGGGTAGGCCTAATACAGGAGTACTATGCAAACGCCCAAAAATAAGCGGTTTTCCTGGGCGCATAGCGACCTTGTAAAAGCCTAAATCCACGCCTTCATTGCCCAAAACCTGATTGACCAAATCATAGTCACCAACCGAAGCTCCACCAATGGTTACGACCATATCGGCTTGTCCTGCTGAGTTGAGCAGGCGGGTGAGTGAGGCCGCATCGTCGCGCGCAATGCCMAGGTCAAGAACGTCGCCACCCAAGGCCCGGATATAAGCGGCCAGCATGATGGAATTGGAACTGATGATTTGATTGTCGCCTAAGGTGTCGCCGGGCATCATCACTTCGTTGCCTGTCGCGATAATGGCAATGCGGGGTTTGCGCTTGACCATTAACCACGGCACATTTGCCGCAGCGGCAAGCCCCAAGTCGCGCGCACTTAAGGTTCGCTTGGCCCGAATGAGAATTTCATCTTTTGTAAAATCAAGACCCGCCGCGCGGATAAAACGTTTGGCCTTCACGGATTCTAAGACATTTACGATATCGCCATCGCGGGTCGTGTCTTCTTGAATAACAATGGCATCTGCCCCACGGGGGACCGGGGCACCGGTAAAGATGCGAACAGCCTGACCTTCTTTGACGTCACCGTCAAAACAGCCGCCAGCCGGGCTTTCGCCGATAAYATYTAAGCTTGTGGGGCCGTTTTGAAYATCACAGGCCCGCACGGCATAKCCGTCCATAGCCGACACGTTWGMRCTGGGTTGGGTCAGCCGWGCRGTGACGTCTTSGGCCAAAACCCGASCATAACCATTGGCTAAGGCCACCTGTTCAGCGCAGGTCTCGGTGACGTTGGCAAGAATTTTGTTGAGCGCKTCGTCAACGGAAATCATGTTTAATTCGCCTTAAACTCGCCGGACTTACCCCCGRCCTTATGAACCAAKCGGAYATCGGTGATGCGCATGGCTTTGTCCACCGACTTRCACATRTCGTAAACGGTTAAGGCGGCAACGGATACGGCGGTCAAGGCTTCCATTTCCACGCCCGTTTTGCCCGAAAGCTTACAGGTGGCTTCAATATCCACGGCATTACGTTGTGCATCGCAGATGAGCTTGACCTTGACCGAAGTCAGCATTAACGGGTGGCATAGGGGAATGAGGTCAGGCGTTTTTTTGGCCCCTATGAGTCCGGCCAATTGAGCAATGCTGAGGACGTCACCTTTTTTAAAGCCGCGATCAGTAATTTTTTGCAACGTTTCGGGGGTCATGATGACCGATCCGCGCGCGGTGGCGCTGCGTTCCGTAACTGTCTTTGCGCCCACGTCAACCATGTGGGCATTGCCGTCTTTATCAATGTGGGTGAAGTCATTCATAAGTGATCAAGTCCCTAAAATGGTGCGGGTTGCGGCTTCGACATCGTTTTGGCGCATTAAACTTTCTCCGATTAAAAAACAGTTTGCCCCGRCTTTGGCYATRCGGTCCAGRTCTTYAKGGGTAAACAGCCCGCTTTCTGACACCATCAGGCGGTCACGTGGCATCATCTTAGAAAGCTGTTCCGTGGTCGCGATGTCGATGGTCATGGTTTTGAGGTTGCGATTGTTGACGCCGATAAGCTCGGTTTTCAGTTTTAACGCACGCTCTAATTCTTGGGCATTATGCACTTCGGCCAATACGTCCATACCCAGAGTATGGGCCACGTGTTCCAATTGGGCGGCTTGATCATCGGATAACGAGGCTAAAATGAGCAAAATGCAGTCGGCACCCAAGGCTCTAGCCTCAATAACTTGGTAGGGGTCAAGCATGAAGTCCTTGCGCAAGATCGGCAGGCTGACTTCTGCTTTGGCTTGGGCTAAGTAAAAGTCAGATCCTTGGAAATACTTTATATCGGTGAGCACAGATAAACATGATGCGCCCCCGGCTTCATAAGCTTTGGCCAGTTGAGCCGGGTTGAAGTCGGCGCGAATTAGGCCCTTTGAGGGGGAGGCCTTTTTGATTTCCGCAATCAAGCCA
>JAESSB010000024.1 GCA_016764335.1 Magnetovibrio sp. | reverse complement strand
CGCCACCGTCACCACCGTCACCGCCGGAATCACCACCGCCATCACCGCCGCCACCGCCGCCACCACCGCCGCCGCCACCATCGCCGCCGCCATCGCCATCAGCAAAAGCTTGAGCGTGGCCAAACGAAAGGCCACCCGCGCTACTGTGAATAGGGGCAAGAACAAATGCCAATGCCAAAGAGCTAACACACGCTCCCAAAACAAGTTTAGACAGTGCAGCCCTTACAGATGCGTTAACACCTGCCGTGGTAAGTGTCGTATTCTCATAGTTTTTTACATTAAATTCAGTCATTTGATTTACCTTCCTAAAGTGAATAGGTTCGAATGTTAATTGGTGTTCTTGCCGAGACAACGCCACACCATCGCAGTTTCATCCATCAATGATAAAAAAAGTGGGAATTTAAATTATTTCCGATTTGAGGGATCAAATTTTCCTCCGTTACGTTGTCCTTACAGAAGACCCGATACGATCCAATTATTTCTCAGCCTGTCGTTTTTAAAACAAAAATTTGGGCTATATAATATGGAAGCATGGTCGGATTTTACAAACAACGAGGATTAAACACTTGGATGACCGCACGCAACAAGAACTGATCGKAATTTTACCTCGGTTAAGGCGCTTTGCTTTGGGTCTTACTCGTAATGAAGCCGCTGCCGACGATTTGGTTCAATCGGCSTGCGARAAAGCCATCWCCCGCATTGATCAATGGGAGCCWGGCACACGTTTGGACAGTTGGATGTTTCGAATCATCCAAACCACGAACATTGACCAAATTCGCAGCCAGAAACGGCGCAATGGCTATTTAGAATGTGTTCAGGGTCAAATTGAAAACACTTTTGATGGTGTGCGCGCAGCAGAAGCAAGACTGACCTTAGATTCTGTTCGCCGTGCCATTTATACGCTACCCGACGATCAACGTGCCGTGGTGATGCTGGTTTCTGTTGAAGGCCTTTCTTATAAGGAAGCCTCAGAAGCCCTTGAAATTCCCATGGGCACGCTGACCAGCCGCTTGGTCCGAGCCCGCACGGCCTTGGCCCAAATATTACAAGAACAAGATGCTGATATTAACATCATCAGCAATGACAAAATCTCCCCATTGAAAAGAGGCGTTACGACATGATTACTCTCAATGAAAGTACTTTGATTGCCTATGTAGACGGCGAATTAGATGCCGAAACGGCCCGCATGGTCGAAGCCGAACTCAACACGGATGCAAATGCGCACAAATATGTTGAACATCTGCGCGAAATCGCAGCTCTGTCCCGGATTGCCTTCAATGACACTCTGCATGAAGCCGTGCCCCAAGCTTTAAAAGAGGCCATCTATAAAAATGCGGCGGCGGCCAATGCTAACCCTAGCGGTAATGTTGTGACCTTTGCACCGCGCGCAAAGAGCGAATGGAAAATTGCCCTGCCTATGGCGGCGGCAATCGCCTTTTTAGTCTTAGGCCTTGGCGGTGGSTATCAATATGCGCAAACCCGTTCAGGTAACACACTCAAGCTTGCTGCTTTTTCTCTGCAACAAGATCAGGCCGCAATGGACGTGGCACTGAACCAAGCTCTTGAAGTCAATATGGGCGGCGATACAAAGACTTGGSAAAAYCCCGATAGTCACCGTTCCGCGACCTTTACCCCGGTCARCACCTATCAAGATAAATCAGGGGCCTTCTGCCGTGARTACCGCAAGGAYGTCAAAACDGGYGATAAGGCSGCAACAACYTTTGGSCTTGCTTGTCGCRAYCMTAAGGGCAYCTGGAAAACACGCTAYCTKATCCTYGACAACAATRTAACTGAGGMTTTTTAACGCCKAATAWGTATTGTATRACCGAARGCATCATTTKGRCCKARCCAAATGRTGCYTTCGGTTTATCATAATTCMGATATAGTCTGTCKMCATAGAGATMTATTTCYCCCSTAAWTTTCTTGYACCATCTGTGATGGTTGACACATKATTTRCTCARGYGCYMTGTCAAAAACAAGTARATTTAACYGTTCAGGAAGACACATGYTYCATAAYACCAACACYCTAAAATTCACKTTCGCGGCCACGGCATCYTTACTGCTGAGTGGCTGTCAGACGGTCACAATGCCTACGCTTCCCAATTTTTCATCAAGKTCCCTTCCCGGACCRGTYTTASMWRYSSMTMWRYWKMCKWCGTTCAAAGTTGGGGACCTGTACTATTATTCCAATGGYGCACGTGAACAAGTCGTTAGCATTGAAGGCGAAACGATAAACCTACTYAGYCGTTCCAAACGTAARMTKTCGAACTTTAGAAAYTTYGCCCTGCCAKCSCCCTACATTGAGGGRCGCACCAAAGAGTACATWAAAGAAAGYAGTGCYCCCACCACTGCGATGTGGCCCCTTAAAGTTGGCAAGTCCATCAGGTTTTCGACCGATGGCACGGCCGTTACAAAGGAAACAGGCAACACCATATCTTATCACCAAAGCTGGAGCTGTGCCGTTGATGGCACCGAGCGCGTCCGCGTCCTTGCCGGTGAATTCGATACATACCGCGTTAAATGCCAACGTTTCGGKAGCAACAATAAATGGTGGCAGAATCGCACATGGAACTATGCCCCAATGCTTGGAACGTATGTTCTTCGCCGAGACTTTTACAAAACATCTGGCGAAAGAATCCGTCAATTAACAGCCCTTCGTCCATCTTTGCAAGACTTGCCCACGAAGGTCCGCAGCGGCATCATTCATGCGTGGCAGACGGCTCTTGAAAGCAAACAATCGGGGGATCTCACCAGTTGGACGGATAAAGTGACCGGCACCTCCGTACAAGTTGAACCGCTCAACACTTACCGTGCAGAAAACAACCTGTTTTGCAGAACTTATAAGCAATACCTAACCCGCAAGGGCGTAACGCGGATTTATTCAGGTGTGGCTTGCCGTTACGGGGCTATGAAATGGCGCACACCCGCAAGAGGCTRAKTTAGGTTTGGCYTCYAACACAAAACAAAAANGGTGGGCATTTTTATGAGCCCGCCTTTTTTGTGTTCGCTCATCAGCAGCAAAGTGCAAGGCCTGGACAAAGTGCAAGGCCTGGACAAAGTGCAAGGCCTGGACAAAGTGCAAGGCCTGGACAAAGTGCAAGGCCTGGACAAAGTGCAAGGCCTGGACAAAGAAAAACCGCGCCCATCGGGACGCGGTTTTACAAAAAGGTATACAGGGGGTGCGCCAAAAGCGCACGTGGCCCGAAAATTGGGATCAGCCCTGACGTGCCTTAAAACGTGGGTTACGCTTGTTGATCACGTAAACGCGACCTTTGCGACGCACAATAACGCAGTTCTTGTCGCGGTTTTTCGCAGACTTAAGAGAGTTTCTGACCTTCATGGCGTCTTTCCTCAAAACAAATAAATGTGGAGCTAAAACAACCCCAAGTCCGCGGAACATAAAAGGACATAAGCCCTCTGTCAACCCTTCGATGTGGTCAATTATAGGGATTTGTCATTAAGGACATTTATCGATGCACGCGGACGAACGCGATCAGAGGCAAAACGAACGCGGACACATGTTCCTTTGCCCGGCTCGCTTTCAATTTCCAGCGTACCACCATTTAGCTGTGCCATACGGTCCACCAAAGGCAAGCCTAGGCCTGTACCTTCATATTTACGGTTAAGCCCTGCGTCAATTTGCTCAAAYGGTCTCAGMGCCCTTTGAATCTCTTCTGTACTCATTCCAATACCTGTATCAGATACACTGAGCACAAGATTTTTATCGTCATCAATATAGACATCAAGTTCAACCTTGCCGCCTTCTAGTGTAAATTTGACCGCATTGGACAGAAGGTTCAAAAGAATCTGTTTCACTCTGCGCTTGTCGGCATACAAAAAAGGTAAATCAGGTGCAATATTATTAATGAATGTCACTTTATCAGACTTCACACAATTTACCGGGGACCGAGAAACCTCGAGCAAATCGAATGCTTCATCATGTAATTCAAACTTTTCAGCCTCAATACGCGCCATATCCAAAATATCATTGATCAAATCAAGCAAATGATGCGCCGAGTCTTGGATGTCGCCAAGGTATTCCCGGTACTTATCATGCCCCAGYGGGCCAAAGAGTTCAGAGGARACAACCTCWGAAAAGCCAATGATCGCATTCAAAGGTGTTCTCAGTTCATGGGACATGTTCGCTGTAAATTCGGTTTTCACGCGATTCGCACGCTCGGCCTCATTTTTGGCATCAATCAGGGACAGTTCGGTCTTTTTACGTCTTGTAATATCGCGCACCACACCTGTGAACATATTCTCGCCATCAATTTCGACCTGGCTAACAGCAAGATCAATGGGAAAYTCCTGACCATTTTTGTGTCGCCCCAAAGCTTCACGACTAAAGCCAATGACCTTGCCCTCACTCTTTTCACCGTCGAAAGTTATTAATTTTTCGTCGTGCAGAGTCCCCGCCGAATTTGGCATAAGCAAATCAATGTTTTTCCCCAGGACCTCATCAGCGCCGTAGCCAAAAATCCTCTCCGCTGCAAAATTGAAAGTTTGTATATTACCCTGAGAATCAGACGTAATAATACCGTCGACCACGGCTTCCAAAACCTGCGATAACCGACGCTCGCTTTTGTGCCTGGCACTTTCCGCCGCTTGTTCAACAATTTTTTGCTGACGCACATAAGGAAGAATCACCCAGTACAGCAAAGGCAGAGCACTCAACAGCGTCAAAAGGACGGCATCAACCCCTCCCGCCAATGCATCCGATTCGATTTTGGGGAAAAAGGAAAAGCTCATCATAATAAGCACCTCGGTCACAAAAATGACCAAGCCAATACGCAATATCAAAATAAGAACACTCATACCGACGCATCTCCCCCGAGACATCCTTAATCATGATACAAGCATACTATAACCTTCTATTCAAGCAATCATGCGTGTTGCATTTGCTGAACGAATGCCGTCCGGCCCAAGCCTTTAAACGCTGACGAGATCCCTGTCGAGCTAGACCTCCAACCCTTTTGATTTTTTTTGCTGCGGCAATAGACAAAAAAGGATCAGCGCACGGGCGGGGCGTATAAAAGCCCCCCATTTTCCCAAATATTATTCAGGCCACGCGACATTTTAAACGGCGAGCCTTGTCCTAGGTTGCGCTTRAAAATTTCGCCATARTTACCCACTTGCGCRATAACCCGATAYGCCCACTCATCRTCCARACCGAATCCTTTACCCARACCGGGTTCAACACCCAGCAAACGACGAACTTCKGGYACAGTCGAATGGGCCTTCATATCATCAACATTAGCTTGGGTKATAYYCAGYTCTTCCGCTGCGATGGTCACATAGGTCACCCACGCCACAAGGTTGCGCCAAGCAAAATCATCTTCGCGCACGGCTGGTGATAAGGGCTCTTTGCTAATCACTTCGGGAAACACCACAAAATCAAGCGACCCATTTAAACGTTTTGCATGAATACCCACCAATGCGGTGCGGTCATGGATAGCCATATCACATCGCCCCCCAAAGAAAGCCCGCCACATGCCGTCCATCGTATGAACGCTTACAATTTTCCAATTAAGGTTCTTTTTAGATATGTAATCTTCAAGATTAAGAAACGCAGTTGAGGTCTCGTAGAGTGTRCAAACTTTGAGGCYATTTATRTTCTCGGCCTCTTTTAAATTTTTGGCCCCGATGCTCGCGYGGGCAATGAACCCCTGCCCGTCGTAAAAATTAATCCCCGTAAATTCGATATTTTCCGTGACATCGCGTCCAAAGGTCCACGTTGATCCCGCATGCAATACATCCACGTCCCCGCCGACAAGGGCATTTAGCCAATMATCTGAAATTTGTATGGCTTTTGAATACTTTAAGGATGCTGCGGCAAGTGCACGACAAAAATCGACGTTAAAACCTGACCATTGACCATTTGCCAAGTGAACGGAAAATCCCGGCATGCGTTCCGTGACGCCACAAACCAAATACCCGCGGTCTTGAACGTTTTTCAGCGTTGCCCCGGTCTCAGCCAAAGCCGGGAAGGCAAAAATGRTAAGTTGAGCCAGTACAGCGTATGCCATGAACATTGAATAAAATCTGTATTTCACGTTTTCAGTCCCGCTGTTTGACTTCATACCTTCACACAGACAAGGTATACGTTGCACGTGAATAAACTTAGACTGCACTTGCGCACATCAATTTTCATCATAAATTACGCACATTTATTATTATTTTAAGTTCATACTATCCTTTCCCCTTACATATCAAGGATTAATCTAAATGGATGAGGCCGACAACCTGCAGAGTGGAGCAATACAACACACTCCGGCGAGCTTGAACCCTCAGTCTACGATTTCGACTAAGTTATTTATTGCCCTAGGGTTTATTGCTGTTACGACGATTTTTGCGGGTACGGTCGCCATTGTCGCGTTGAAACGTTTTGAAGGTAATTTCGCTAACTTGATCAACAGCAGCTTGCCCACATTAGCCGACACCGCCCATATTAGCCAGTTGGCGGCGACGGTGGCCGATCGTGGCCCGTCCTTAATCATTTCCCCAAACACGTGGACACGCCTGACCATCGTCGGGCAGGCCGATGACGATGCAAAATGGCTTGAAGAGGTTCTTAACCGCATCCCCAAAAATGAACTTTCCAAGAACCGCAAAAGCGAATTGCTGGACCTTAAAACGACCTTAGTCAAAGCATACAATACGCTAAATACACTCACGGAAAGTCGCATTACGTACACTGATCGACTTAACATTATTCAGCAAAATATGGTTCAAATACAAAAAGACCTCATTTCCGCTCAGACACGCATCAGCTTTGCCAAAACGAACGCCCGTCAATCGATTGCCCTGTTTCATTGGTACGAAGCCGTTCATAATATCATTTTCAAACTTATGAACGCATTGGATTTAAAGCACCCTGCTCCACTTCAGCGCCTACAAGCCAATATTAATATCGATATCGACAACATTTATAAACWAACCTCGACACTCCCCCAATCACTGCAGCACCAAGCCACARCCAGAATGRCCCAATTGAGCGCGATTACCYTMGSTCCAGACGGTCTCTTCARCATCAAAATGAAAGAYCTTACTGCGATCAGTCAAGTGCGCGCCACACTSASCAACTCACGTTCACTTGCCGAACGYTTYATYRTCGCCTCTCAACTTGCGACTCTTGATGTTCAAAATTCYATTCGYGATACCAATCAAGAAACGAGCCGTGCTATGGAKRTTACACTMAAAGCCATGGTTGGTTTTATCTTGATTTCGGCTTTTATCGCCGTGCTGACGTTCCTTTATGTCAGYCGYACGGTTCTACAACGSCTRAGCTCTTTGCGTGAGTCAATGTTGGCCCATGCAGATGGCTTGGACGGAACGATTGATACGTCCGGCAATGATGAAATTACCGATATGGCGCGTTCCTTGCAATACTTAGTTGATACCCTACATTTACGCGAAACCAGCTTATTCGAAGCTAAAGAAGAAGCCGAACAGGCTTCCGTTGCGAAAACCCGTTTTCTAGCCGCCGCCAGCCACGACTTACGCCAACCCCTACAGGCTCTTAATTTATTTATCTATGCCTTAGAAAACCAAGAACAAGACCCCGCCAAGCGCGATATCATTGAACTCATTCGGAATTCACTCGATTCACTCAAAGAACTGCTCAACACCTTATTGGACGTATCCAAACTGGAAGCGGGCGTCGTACAACCATATATGAGAGGCTTTCGTGCCGTTGACGTGATCAACAGCATTAAAGATGAGATGACCGCAGTGGCCTGGGCCAAAGACATCGACCTTCGTATTGTGCCCAGTCGTGTATATATCTATTCCGACCTCTCTTTGCTGAGAACCGTTATACGTAACCTACTGGACAACGCCATTAAATATACCGACAACGGCAAAGTTCTTATTGGGTGTTGTAAACGTGGCATGAATTTGCGTTTTGACGTTTTAGACACGGGACCGGGCATTCCAGCCGACCAACTAGAGTTGATTTTTCAAGATTTTTACCAAATTGACAACGAAGCCCGTAAACGCACCCAAGGACTTGGGCTTGGACTATCCATTGTTAAACGAATGGCCGATCTTTTGGGGTGTTCAGTGGGCTGCCGTTCTGTTCTTGGCAAGGGGTCTTTGTTTTGGGTTGACGTCCCGATGATGTCCGCTCCTGCACACCGTATGGATATAAACTCAGAGGCCCTAAATCATCCCACAAATGTTGTGCAGGGGCATGCTCATATCGTTGTCTTCGAAGATGACGAACACGTGCTCACCGGTCTTAAATCAGTGTTGGAAGGCCATGGGTTCACCACAACCTGCTTCCAATCCGTTGACCATGAAAAAATTAAAGACGCGTTTGCAGATCAAGAATGCAGACCGGACCTGATCATTGCCGATTACCGTCTAGAAGGCAACATCACGGGCCGGGCAGCGATTGCCATAATCCAGAGCATCGTTGGTGAAAACATACCCGCGATCATTATCACAGGCGATACAGCACCCGAACGCCTGCGCGAGGCGAGGGAAAGTGGTTTTCCCATCCTTCACAAACCCGTTCGCCCAGAACGACTTATCGACATGGTGAACCAAAAGCTATCGGAAACCGCATCCAGCACCGAAGTCCCTGTATTATGAAAATGTTGTACTGACGCGCGGAATAATGCCCAAGCGCATAGCAGAATACGCAGCTTCGGTCCGGTTTGTGGCGTCCAAGGCACTAATAACCGCTGAAATATGAACGCGCACGGTATTTTCTGAAATATCCAAGTCCCGCGCGATGACTTTGTTAGAACTGCCCTTCGCCATCAAACGCAGAACCTCCATTTGRCGCTGTGTAAGAYTRGGYGTTTKCGAATCGACRTCYCCGTGTTKCGSTTCGCTRTACCCAGGRGGCAAACAAACACCACCAGATAAGACCAAYCGCAAAGAATTCACCATCACTTCGCCAGATGCCGATTTAGGGATAAACCCGCGAGCACCCAACTTCATGGCGCGTGACACCATGGATTGATCTTCCAGCGCAGACAGAATGACGACGGGCAACGCTGGATTTTCGCTTTTAATTGCTCCCATAGCTTCCAACCCGTTACCCTCGGGCAAATCTAGGTCCATCAGAACCAAATCAAGGTCACCATTTKCGGCTGCAATTTCAATAGCTTCCCGACCAGATCCTGCTTCAAGGATGTCCACGGAATGATCCATCTGCTTTAAAACCAGGACCAGCCCAGCTCGAACCAGTTTATGATCATCGGCCAGAAGAATTTTCATTGGATCATGGTTCCTTTGATGCCCAAATCACTTTAAATATCGTAAATACTCAGATCGTGTAAACCGTATCGTGTCGTTGCGTAAAATACCACTAATATTTCAATATACAAATTTAAAAGACACATAAATGAAGCCATTATCAGATTGTAAAATATAGATTCTTAATCATTTAAGATCAATACATTGCGTGACATAATACGGAAGAATCACATCCAGGACCCAAACATAATTCACACCGCCCCCGACAATACGCATATTTAGTCTATGTCTCTCTGATATGATCGCGTTTGTTGCTCCGTTGTGATGCATTTTCTGTTCTAAACGTGGATGTCCCTGATTTTGTCGTTGACGGCGCTCCAAACAGTTACTCAAACTGAGCTGGCCCCTAATTCACTAGGCCCAGGACCTATTAATCTATAATTCAGTTTTCTGTCCGATTTAATGTCGTTCTCATTTACGAAGGACATCACGTGAGCAGTGCCAACGCATTGCGCCCCATTACCCTTTGTCTCCCGGTGTGCCTCGCGTTGATGACCTTCGGGGTGTATACCCGGGATCATTCATGTCTTGAAGCGTGGATGACAGTGGCGTGATACACCTTCTGAATACGGTCCCGCAAAAAACACTTTATAACCGCTTTGTGAGAGGGAGCCGAAGGAGCGTATTTGACCGTATATTTTCTGGGCTCGCTGGGGCAAAAGGTGTTCCCGATCAGCTTAAAATTGATGCGACACACCTTAAAGCTCACCGCACAGCAGCCAGCCTGCTGTTCTTTGGGTAAATTCATTACCCAAATTCAAGCGCTAAAGCGTCAAAAAGGGGATCTTCCCCATCGTATTGGGCAAACAAAAGGCGGCTTAAACTCAAAACGTCATGCGGTGTGTGATGGTCAGGGTCGCCCCGTTGTCATGCTTTTATCAGAAGGGCAGATGAGCGATTATACGGGTACTAAATTAATGTTGGATGTTTTACCATCAGCCAAGTGCTTCTTGGTAGACCGAGGGTATGATGCAGATTGGTTCTGTAAGGCGTTGAGAACCAAGGGTATTGATCCTTGTATACCGCCCAGAAAAAGTCAGAAGAAACAAATAGAATATGACAAAATGCTCTATAAACAGCGCCATAAAATTGAAAACATGTTCGGTAAAATCAAAGACTGGCGGCGCATTGCACTGCGCTATGATCGATGCGCACACACGTTCTTTTCAGCACTATGCAGCGCAGCCGTTGTCACCTTCTATCTCAATTAATGAGTCCTGAGCCTAGGCCATACAGGGCGTGCACTTAAAGTACACGCCCTGATCGTTGTCGCTTATGTTTTGCTTAGTCTTTCTAGCATCGCCGGCCTTGCCGGTGCTTGGTGGCCAGGTTCTTGCCTTCAGCTGGTGATGGTTTCGGGTGTTTTGTGGGCGCAGGCCTTTTGATGTTTTTCACCATTTATGCCCCGATTTTAGGCCGTCCACGTATTGAGGGTCGACCTGGCTCATTAATTGTCACCGCCGCGATCACCGCCGCGATCACCGCGATCACCGCCGCGATTATTGTTGTTCTGACCCCAGCCCTGATGATCAAATTGCTGCTGTCGGCGGTTGTTTTCTCGGTTATTGTTTCGTTGGTTTTCGTTTTGAGTATTGCCTCGGTTCCAATTGCCATTTTCACGGTTTTTGTTTCTGCCTTCTCTATCCCCATCTGCAAGAGCGTGATTGGCGTGCGGCAATACGTTAGATGTATTCATGGTGTAGGGAAGAACACCAAATACGGTCGCAAAAATCCCAACAATCAAAATTTTACGTATGCTCATGTTGAATTCTCCTGATAAAATTTTATGTTTAGACCTTAGATGTATGGTACGTATTGTCCACACCTTAATAGCCTATTTGGAAGATGAGATCGAGATGGAAATCGCTGAAATTGCCCGCGTCCAAGAATACCTTCGCAAAAGTTTATCAAACAATCGCGTCGTTATTACGCCGCCGCCACGGGCCGGTGCCCCGGTTGAGGTGAACATTGCCGATGAATTCGTCGGTGTTTTATATAAAGACGAAGATGAGGGTGAGGTCTCTTACACCTTTATGATGACCATTCTTGAAATGGATTTGCCATCACCTTCCGGCGTGCCTTTAATTAAAAAATAATCAAGTTTATTCATAAAATAAACGGCGCGCTCTGAGGAAAACTCAGAACGCGCCGTTTTTGTTTTTGCACCCTAGTCAATGTCGTGAATAAGGTCCTCTGGGGGGGACATAAACCACATTTGATAGATACTGATCACCCACATATAGGCAAAGCTTAGGCCCATGCCGATGCCGCCAATATAAATGATCCAAGCAAATCCTGGGTTGAGTTTCGTTAAATACCAAGATCCAATGTCCAACACGATGGCGACAAAAGGTACGGCAATCACCGTACATTTAAACCACACTGGGCGAACCAAGGCRTGACTRAAAATTTGTCCTACGATGAAAAAGATRAACGTGAGGCCAAACAGGTGAATGTGTGAAACGCGGACCAACGTATACATGCTGGCYCCGGTATCAACRGCYGTTAACTTTTTAATCTCGCTAAAYTTAGTGAGATCGGGRCGGCTAGGTTCTGATCCGTYATGGCARGCGACACAATTATCTTCTARGATCGRCTTGATGCTTTYGGTGTAGACCTTTTCAYYGGCTCCGGTATGAAGCCAGGTTAAGATGCGMGCCGTATCGTCGGGTGAAGCTTTGTCAATCATAGGTCCTTTTAAARCGGCTTCAAGGCGAGTGGCTTTTTTACTGCCGCTGTAGGCAATGATCAAATCTTCAATGGATAGTCCCGGTTTTCCATCGCGGGCGGCGTTGGACATATAAGTTTGAACCATCGCAAATAAGTAAGCAAGGCCAAGAATTAATAAAGCCGACGTGTACAAGACGCGAAGGCTGCGCGGGTATTCGGTAAAGTGATAGTACTGTCGGTGAACGTGTTTGACCACGGGGGGGGTATTCATTTTTTGTTCCTAAAGTATTTTAACTAGTTATTTCAAAGTACTATAAACTTCGGGTGTGAAGTCCGCAACGCCGACAACGGCATCACGCAATTGTTCGGCTTGTTCTATGGCCTTGAACTCGTCTTGYGTCAGAATGCCAAGATCAAGGGTGCTTTGTGCCATTTYAGTYGGCGAGGCTTTGGCAACTTTTCCAGAGCGGCGAGCTTCGTCAATTTTTTTACGAGCCGGAGCAGTGGCTTTGATGGCAGCCAATGCTCCTTCTAAATATCCAAGTCCTGGACGGTCSGTTTTGGGGATGTAAATGTCTGCKGTGATYGATGTGCGGGATARGTCGTTGAATAAGACAGCTTCGGCTGCGGCTTCGATTTGTGCATCCGACAGGGGTTTGCGCATCGGTCCAAAGGGAAACGCAATCTGAGTGACAATCCACGCAATTGTGCGGTTTGGCAGGTTATCGAGCACGCCGATCAAGGCTTGTTCGACTTGGTACAAGGCATGCGTACAGGTCCATTCTAAATAGGCGCGGTGGTGGTCTGGACGCCCTTGGTCGTGGAAATCTTTTAAGGCTGCGGTGGCCAAAAACATCCATGAAAAGGCATCAGCAAAACGCCCACTTAAGTGTTCCTTACGTTTCAGTGCCCCGCCCAAGGTGGCCAAGGCAACGTCGGCAGTCAGGGCAAATATGGCCGAAAACCTGGAAATATCATGATAATAAACAGTTTCAAATCCAACAACGGGCGAGGCGGCAAAGCGACCGCTTGATAGGCCGTGCCAAAATGTACGAAGGGTCATTTTGAAGATATGGCGGACATGCGCAAAAAAGGCGGCATCAAAAGCGACGACGTCTTGGTTTGCAATGGCGTGCATTTCTTTTGCCGCATAGGGGTGACAGCGGATAGCGCCTTGACCAAACACAATTAAGGACCGGGTCAAAATATTGGCGCCTTCAACGGTGATGCCGATGGGGATCGACATATAGGACCGCGAGAAAATATTATTGGGCCCTCGAGAAATAGCAGATCCAGCGTGAATATCCATGGCATCGTTGATACACAACCGCATGCCTTCCGTCAAATAAGCCTTGGCGATCGCAGACAAAACGGACGGGCGTTGACCGGCATCCACGGCGCCAAAAGACAAACGACGGGTGGCATTCATGAAATAGGCATGTCCGGCAATGCGGGCAATACGTTCACGAACACCTTCAAAACGGCCGATCGGTACACTGAACTGTTCGCGTACGATGCCATAAGCCGACGTCGCCCGAGCCGATAATTGGGCGGCGCCAACAGAAAGGGAGGGCAGCGAGATACAGCGCCCGGCGGCAAGGTTTTCCATCAGCATGCGCCAACCGTTTCCGGCCTGGGCTACGCCGCCAATAATGTAATCTAGTGGGATGAACACATCGGTGCCGGAAATTGGCCCGTTGGGAAACGGGACCCCCATGGGGTCATGTCGATTGCCAATGATAACGCCTGGTGTATCGCGGGGCAGCAGAACACAGGTGATGCCAATATTTTTTTGATCGCCTAACAGACCGTCTGGATCATACAATTTAAAGGCAATGCCCAGCACGGTGGCGATGGGGGCCAAGGTGATATAACGTTTGTTGAAGGTCATGCGAATACCGATGACCTCTTCGCCGTCCCATTGGTCTTTGCAAATGATGCCTTTGCTTTGACCGTTGGCGGCGTCACTTCCGGCGTTGGGTTCGGTCAAGGCAAARCATGGAATTTCTTCACCCACRGCCAACCGTGGCAGATAGAAATTCTTTTGTTCATCCGTGCCGTATTCCATCAACAATTCRCCRGGTCCTAGGGAATTGGGCACCATGAYGGTGACGGCTGTGGCRACCGARCAACTGGATATTTTTGTGAYCACTGCGGAATGGGTGTGGGCAGAAAAGCCAAGCCCGCCATAGTTTTTGGGAATGATAATGCCAAAGAAGCGCTCGGATTTTATGAAGTCCCACACCTCGGGCGTAAAGTCGCGGTCTTGGGTCAATTGCCAGTCGTCAATCATGGTGCAGAGTTTTTCCACTGGGCCGTCCAAAAACGCTTGCTCTTCTTCGGTTAGGTCCTGGATTTTAAAGTTGTGCAGTTTGCTCCAATCAGGATTGCCCGAAAAAATTTCGCCTTCCCAGCCGACCGTGCCAGCTTCAAGCGCTATGCGTTCTGTGTCCCCCATGGTTGGTAAAATCCGGCTAACGATTTTCATGACCAATTGGGTTACAATAGCCCGGCGCAACGGGGCCACGACAAAAAGGGCGATAAGGGCAATGGCGCCTATGACGACGATCAGCGTGAAGGTAGGCATGGCACGTCTCCTAATTGCGAAGGGGTTTTCCCRTTTTTAACATATGGACAACGCGGGCTCGCGTTTGTGGRGTTTTGAYAAGTCKAAGAATAGCATCACGTTCTWGTTTAAGAATATCATGCTCTTGGGTGATATCCAAAACATCGGTGTTGTCCCCCGATAGCACCCGTGCCAGTTCCGTGGCAATGGTCACGTCATGGGGCGTGGCAAGGCCTTGGTTGGCAAAATTGCGAATGGCAAGGTGAAGAGCGGCTTGCCCACTTGGTCCGGGCAACCGCAGTTCAATGGGGGCTGGGGGCGTGTAACCCTTGGCCATGTTTAGGACCGTTGTTTTAGCCGTGGCAAGGACGCGGTCTTTATTCATGACGATGGTGTCTTGGGAGGTCACAAAGGCTAGGTCCTCCGCTTCAAAGGCTGATCCGGAAACGTGCGCGGTAGCGATGGTTTCAAATGCCTTCATCACGGGCGGCATGGGACCATGGGGGATGTCTTTATTTAGAGTCCACCGTCTGAGCAATTCTTTACAGCCGCCCCAACCCGGTACGATACCGACGCCAGCTTCGACCAGCCCGATGTAGCTTTCGGCATGCGGCGTTAAGCGGTCACAATGCAGCAACACTTCACAACCGCCACCAATTGCCATGCCAGTGGGGGCACCCACCACGGGGAAGGGCGCATACTTGAGGTGAGAAAAAGTATCTTGGCCCTGTTTCAAGATCCAGCGAACAACGGGCCATAATCGCAATTTTGAGCACACCATCAGCATCGCAAGGTTCGCCCCCACCGAAAAATTTGTGCCTTCGTTGTAAATCACCAAGCCCTTAAAGCCGCTTTGTGGGAGTTCGCGCACAGCCCGGTTCATCAACGATAAGATAAAGGGGTTGAGCGAATTCATTTTTGAACAAAATTCAAGGCACGCGACTCCATCGCCCAAGTCCCATACTTTGGCGGAGCTGTTTTTGAAAAGGGGCGGGCCGCTGCGCTTAACATCTTGCAGCAACAGCACACCGGGTGGGCGCGTGACCGGGGTATGAGACCCGTCAAAGGCCAACATGTGCAATTGCCCCCATGCTGTTTCGTAAAAGGGCCGACCATTCGCAATTTGCAACAGAGCCGGAGCCGTTTGCCCGCTTGCCATGAGTTTGTGCCTAAACCAGGTCGTGCCCAATTTATCAATCAGTTCAAACGGTCCCCATTTCCAATTATAACCAAGGCGCATGGCGCGATCTATGGATTCGACATCGTCGGCAATGCTTGACGCCAGTTGGACGGCGTAGGCCAAAGTTTTTGACATCACCGACCAAGCATAACGGCTTTCCACGCTTGAGTGTTCAAACAAGGCTCGTATGCCATCCTTTATCCCGACCGTTGCGGCTTTCGGTTTGGGGCGCTTGGCGGGGCTATAAAGCCCGGTCTTTAAATCAATGACTTCTTTATTGCGGGAACGGTCTAAACGATAAAAACCACCCTTGCCTTTGCGCCCGGTGTAACCGCCGTCAATCATTGTTTTCAAAATAGCTGGGGCGGGGCCTAAGGCGTGAAAGGCGTCGTCTGGGGGCAAAATCTTGTGAAAGCTATCCAAAATATGCGGCATTAAGTCCAAGCCRACCAAATCCATCAGAGCAAAAACGCCAGTCTTAGGCACACCAATGGGCCGTCCAAGCACGGCATCRGCYTGTTCGACATCAATGCCAAAGGCYATGGCTTCGGTGAAGGCCGCGTGTAACCAAAAGGTGCCGATACGGTTAGCGATAAAGCCCGGCGTATCMTGACATTGGATRATGCTTTTCCCCATGCGTTCATCGGCAAACGCCATRATGGGRGCAACGGCGGAAGGCTTAGTTTTTGGACCAAAGACAATTTCCAACAGGCGCATGTACCTTGGCGGATTGAAAAAATGTGTGATGAAAAAACGGCTTTTTAATGTGTCGGTCATGCCTTGGGTCAACACTTCAACGGGCAAGGTTGACGTGTTGGACGACAAAACCGCATTTGCTCGTATATGTTGGGCCACATCGGCATAGAGCTTTTGTTTAACGGCGGGGTTTTCGATAACCGCCTCAATAACCCAGTCGCAATCTTTGACCAAGTGCAGGTCGTGTATAGAGCTTCCTGGGGTGATGCGATGGGCAAAATCTTTATGCATAAAGACGGCAGGTTTGGCCTTTAACATTTTTTGCACGGCCCCTGCTGCGGCTCCGTCGACAACGTCAAGTAAGATCACCTCTGCTCCGGCGTTAGCAGCTTGGGCGGCAATTCCAGCCCCCATGACACCTGCGCCGATCACGCCTATTTTTTTGACGGTTTTCATGACATCCCCTCCAATATCGTGGCGATGCCCTGGCCGCCGCCGATGCATTGGGTGGATAGTGCCCACTTGCCGCCWGTGCGCTGTAAAATTTGGGCGGCCTTGCCGGTGATGCGCGCCCCCGTGGCCCCAAGCGGATGGCCTAAGGCAATTGCTCCGCCATCAATGTTGATGATGCTTTCCTTGAGCTGTAAATCGCGGATGCTGGCAATGGACTGGCTGGAAAAGGCTTCGTTCAGTTCAATAACGTCAAGGTCGCTCACGGAAATCCCCGCCCGCTTCAGAGCCTTCCCGGTCGAAGCCACCGGGCCAATACCCATGATTTCCGGTTTGCATCCGGTAACGGCAAAGGACTTTATGCGCGCTAATGGGGTTAGGTTGTTGTCTAAAGCATAGTCTTCGGTGGTCACAAGAACGGCGGCGGCTCCATCCGTTAAGGGCGATGAACTTGCCGCTGTGACGGTGCCCGTTGGAGAAAAAGCAGGTTTCAAATCACCAAGTGCAGAAAGCGGAGAATTGCCCCGGATACAGCCATCTTTTCTGACCATTCCATTTGAAGTTTTAATGGGGATGATTTCATCGGCAAGGCGGCCTGCTTCTTGGGCTTTTGCCGCCTTTTGATGGCTGTTATAGGCAAAKKCATCTTGTTCTTCGCGGTTGAGATTATATTTCTTGGCAACATTTTCCGCCGTTTCACCCATACTCATGTAGGCCCCCGGCATGCGTTTGGCTAATTCGGGGTGGGGCAACGGATTAAACCCGACCAAGGGGACGCGGCTCATGCTTTCGACACCAGCGCAGATATAAGCATCGCCAGCCCCCATTTGCAGGGCTCCGGCGGCCATGTGGATGGCCTGCATAGAAGACCCGCAAAAGCGATTGACGGTGACTCCGCCGACGGTCAACGGCAGGTCAGCCATAAAGCCAACCAAGCGGGCGATGTTAAAGCCTTGTTCGCCTTCTGGAAACGCACAGCCCATRATGAGGTCTTCAATATCTTTGGGATCRAYMCCRGACCGCACGATAAGGCCGCGCACCACTTGGGCGGCAATTTCATCGGGGCGTGTTCGGGCAAGTGCACCTTTTGTCGCAAAGGTAAAGGGGGATCGGGCATACCCGGCAATGACGATGGATTTCATGGGACTAGCTCCTGTGTTGACCGGATTGGGATAATGGCTTGCATAAGACTTCGTGGTCCTGGTGAGCGGCTAAAATGACATTGTCAACGCGCGCGATAAGACGTTTGAATTCAGGTGCGGACTTGGCCTCTAGGCGGCTTTTTATTTCGTCTAACGAAAGGCCAATGCATTTATCGCGTAAAATGGTTTGCACTTGATCGATGCTTTCTGCTGTAAAGATGAAGCTGCGTCCGACCCGTTTTGGCGACAATAATTTCTTTTCAATATAGAGTCGCACCGTCCGTGGGGTGACAGAACAAGTGTCGGCAAGATCGCAAACGGAAGAGAACTTATCCATGGGATTGCTCCTTTTTCAGTTCTTTCTTCGATAGCTTTCCGATAAGGGTTTTGGGAAGTTCKGYGCGAATTTCGACAGCGGTGAGSCGTTCAATGGGATTTAGGTTTGCGTTGGCAAAAGCCAGAAGGCTTTCTTCCGTTGCGGTGGCTCCGGACTTTAAGGTGACAAAAGCCTTTGGGGCTTCGCCGCGATATTCATCTAAAATGCCGATCACGGACGCTTCGTGAATATCAGCATGGCGGTAGAGAACGGTTTCGATGTTTTGCGGATAAACTTTAAACCCGGAACAATTGATTAAGTCTTTGATGCGGTCCGTGAGGTAAAAATAACCGTCTTCATCTTGGTATCCAACATCGCCGGTTCTGAGCCAACCGTCACGGAGCACCCGTTTGGTTTCTTCAGCTTGATTTAAATAGCCGGCCATAACCTGAGGTCCGCGCACGACAAGTTCACCCACTTCACCTTGTGCGACAGGGGTTTTACAATGATCTAAGTCGCGACATTCAAKRTCTGTCCARGGCAARGCCAAGCCAATGGAYCCCGTCTTSATYGTGCTTTTKGGCGGGTTGCASGTCACAACGGGGGAYGTYTCAGACAATCCATACCCTTCGACCAGTTCGCAACCGCTTAATTTTTCAAAACCAATTTTGACCTTGGCCGGAAGTGACGCTCCGCCACTGATGCAATACCGGATTGATCTTAAATCAAATTGGTCTAAATTTTCAGCGTGGATGATGGCCCCATAAAGTGTTGGCACAGCCGGAAAGATCGTTGGCTTTTTGTGTGTGATGGTGTCAAGAACATTGGTCAATTCAAACCGAGGTAACAAGATTAATTGCGACCCCGTGACCAAACCCAAATTCATCGCCGCCGTCATGGCAAAGACATGAAAAAAAGGGATGACGCAAAGGAACTTGTCTTGCCCGGGGGTCGTATGACCCAACCACAATCGCACTTGTTCGGTATTGGCGCGGATGTTGGCGTGGGTTAACATGGCGCCTTTGGGGGTGCCCGTTGTGCCGCCAGTGTATTGGATAATTGCGATATCTGTTTTGGGGTCAATGGTGACGGGGGTTGGCTCGTCGTTGTCGGCAACCAAAAGGCTGAATTRGACATGGCCYAAGTCCTTTGSCATAGAGGCGACYTCGGCCCGTTTRAAAACYTGGAACAGCAGGCTTTTAACRGGGGGYAARACCTCACTTAAGGGGCAGACCACGATTGAGCGTAAAGTSGTGCAATGCAGGGCCGAGGCGACTTTYCCATAAATGGATTTTAGATCAAGCGTGAACATGATGACGATGGAACTATMGACGATTTGGTGATGGATTTCTTCTTCGGTATACAGTGGATTGAAGTTGACCACCGTGGCGCCGGCCAACAGTGTTGCGTAGTGCGCAATTACATAATAGGGGCAGTTGGGCAGGCAAAGACCGACCCGGTCACCCTTTTGAATGCCTAAGTCTTGCAGACCCCGTGCGGCGTGGCGTACGGTCTTCCAGACTTCGCTATAGGTTTGGGTGTTGTCCAAAAAATCAAGGCACGGTAAATCAGGATTGGCTTTTGCCATATCGGACAAGATTAGCGTGGCGGGTCCATCGGGCGGACGTTGGCTTGCAGGTCCGTCAGGCGGACGTTGGCTCATGGTGTGTCCTCCACATTTATGTTCTCAACGGTGGATAAGAATGTATCAAGTATAGTCCAGCTTTCAGAACCATCGTCGGTGACGATGCCGTGGCGGTTGCTKTGTACCCATYTTAATTGGCAGTCCGTTGCAAGTTTGTCATGGATATGTTTGACGCTGTCGGGGTGAACCACGGGGTCTTCATCGCCCTGGATCAGAAGCACAGGGGTTTTGATGTCGGGCAAATGAGTCTGCATTTCATTGATCATGATGCGCAATTCATTTAAAGCTTGAATGGGGATGGAATGATAATTGATGTGTGGATGTTCGCTATCATGGTCGCGAAAGGGCATGACGTTATCGACCATTGGCAACCAATCGGTCATTTTGTTAAGACCGTGAAGCAAGGGGACAAGGGCCATTTTGTTGTCTTGAAATTTAAGGGGGGCATTGATGCTGGCGGTGCCGATTAATTTTTTCGGCTGCTTGGCCGCATGGATCAACGCCAATGCGCCACCAGAAGAAAAGCCCATGACGAATATTTTATCACAGTGGGCGGATAAAATGCGATGGCAGCGTTCGATAGAATTCAACCACTCTTGCCAGGTGCGCCTCTGCAAATCCCAAGGGGACGTGCCATGGCCCGCCAACCGCACGCCCAATACAGTATAGCCGTCGTTTTGAAGTTTATGAGCATACCCGGCCCATTCGGCAGGTGAAGCCAAAAGACCATGAACCAGCAGCACGCCAACGCGGCTGTTTTCTTTGGGCAACAAAAGGTACGGCGCACCCCTAACCGTTGCTGTTTCCTTGTCGTTGATTGCGGCATGATGGGGTTTTTGAAAGTGCTCCTGATTCCATTCAAAAGCGCGCATTTCATCGTCCAATAATAAGTCAGAAAGCTGCGCTTCGGTGATCTGGTCGGCTTCGAGAAGAGCTTCGTCAATAATGTTGCGAACAGACGGCAGCGGCGCGACTTCGTTGGCATAAATCAAAATGGGGTTGCTTAAACGTACCTGATCAAAATCAAACGTGTCGAAGAGGGGGGCCAAGAAGCGATAGGACTGATTCGTTATWCCGATRAGCCCAGCCGATTTWATRGTGGATAAAAAACGGTCAAGTTCGGTGCAGTGSCCATCTATTAAGCCACGGTAACGGTCAGGCCAAARCAGGCTGCGATGTAAGGCGACGTCGTGTTGTGMYTGAAGCTTCTTYAAGGCCAAGTATAAGGTGTAATGAAACGTTCTAAAGTCGATGGATTGTCGCCCTTGTTTGACAAGGCAGATGATCAAAGACGAGGCCACATGGCTAAGGTTTACGGTTATGCCAGTGTACAGGGCCTTCATGCCAAGATCGCGAATGTGCTTGGTTTCCGTGGAAATGCACTTGATCAACATGCGTTCAGTCCAATCGTCGCCATTTTGTGCACGCAAATCGAACAAGTCTTGTAATGAACTGACCTTTTTAAAGTAGCGTTCCAAAAGCATYCGTTCCCACCAATGCCATTTTTTGTGCGTGTAYAGGGRGKYGCCTAGGCGAATGTCCATATCGGTGTCTTTAAGCAATATATTGCCTTCGACAACCAGCTCTTCGATGAACTGACGCCTTAACCCTTTGGACCAAAATTCGGCCGTTCGGCTAAAGGCATTTTCGTCGATGTGTAAGGGGTAAAATGTGATCGTTCCAGGAATCACCACGGTGGGTTTAGAAGCGGCTTTCAAAAGGGCGTCGCTTGAGGGCATGCTTAAGGCCTTCGTCCAGCGGTCTATACGAACGTTATCGCTTCTGCTTTGCAGCGTGAGGATCCGCTGCTTGAATATATCAAGAGTTAGGGCAAGAACGCTTGCCCCCCTGTGGTGCTTGCGGCGTTCTTCGGCGGTGCGGGAATAGATGTTGTAGTCGCCGTGATTGTCTATGACTTGGCGGTCTTTGACCATGCCGCCTTCGGGGAAAATGACGACTTTGCGCCCCCTTAAAATTTCGGCGGCAAGAAAGGGTAATAGGCCAGGCATGTCATTGGGGACAGCCCCCAGGCTGCGCAGGAACGAACCAACGCGTTCATTGCCTTCAAACAGCGCATGATCGGCGATGGTCCGACAATAAGCCCCGGTGGCTTGGTGAATAATATACGCCGGAATGATGGTTTCAAAACGGGCAAAATGGTTGAACAGAAAGATGTCGCCCTGTTCAGTTTGACTCATATCATGATGCACTTTAACGTTGACACCCAGAGTATTGCGAAGCGCGTGAAATGTCTTCACACACCAATCATAGGCGCCTTCATTCAGATCAAAACTTCCATGGCTTTGGATCATGGTTAGGGACCTTCATATGTTTTGACGAACGCCTATAAACATATGGTGAACCTAAATGACGTATGCGTCAAAAAAAATCCATCACGGGAANAAAATCACATNAGAAGYCTATTTAGGGCGRCGGTCYAAGGTMTTTTTCGMGCTGRTTCTYWCCTGATGACAGGCGGTGCAGTTTGTCAGGTGGATGGCCTTTTTCTTGACGAGGGCCATCACGCGCTKWCKGCCRTGTTCGCGCTTGAACCATTTTTTGTTGGTGATGCGCAGACCGATTTTTCGAGGACGACTGGCGTTGTAGACCAAATATTCTTCGATTTTTATGCGCGTTTGTTYATCTAMRGTWGCRTYTTCACCAAAATGRTTGGCCAARTCCCCCATAATTTTCTGCCAKGCATAGGCCCTAAGGTAGYGGGGYGAATAAGCCGGGTGGCAATCGCTGCATTCTTTAAYGGTTAARGGGTCGGTGGCGAGGGAAATCGTTTCAAAAGCCGCTGCCCGTTCGACGGGCATGAATGTTAAGGCCATAAAGAAAACCCCAAAGGTGATGCCAAGGCGCGCTAGGGCCKGTGYGGGGAMGWGCMTTTTAAAGTGAGRAAMATTCATRATYATGGCCTTTTRTTATCTTTTKAARYAAACYTATAMGTTTAGGTTAGACTGATATTGTMTTTAAASCAGGAGMAYATTATGCGCAAGKATTCTATAYGGRTTTGGAGCYTGGTTAGYSTGTTGAYCKGGCTGTTYGTCGGYCCCGCAKTGGCCCAAGASGTTGCCCCAGAAGGRGCCACKGGGCGGGCAYCGTCTGTRAGTGTTRCGGCKAARAAATTCATGATTGCSGTCGCKAATCCRTTRGCYGCACAGGCRGGCTTTGATGTCTTGCAAGASGGYGGCAGTGCCGTTGATGCRATGGTYGCCGCACAAATGGTTTTAGGACTGGTCGAACCGCAAAGCAGTGGTTTGGGGGGYGGAGCYTTTTTGGTCTATCACGATGGGCAAAARAACCAACTGACCACCYTTGATGGGCGCGAAACGGCMCCCGGKCGTGCGACACCTTCTTTATTYCTTAAACCCGATGGCWCRCCSCTTAAGTTCTTTGATGCCGTCGTKGGCGGGCGRTCCGTGGGCACCCCCGGAACCTTGATGTTGATGTATGAGGCGCACAAGCGTTATGGCACGTTGACGTGGTCGCGGTTGTTGGCCCCGGCCATTCGTTTGGCAAAAAAGGGGTTTAGGGTATCCCCCAGGTTGGCGAAATTGATTGTGAAGGATCAAAAGCGTCTTGCCACCTATCCTGATACGCGCGCGTATTTTTTCGATTCGAACGGTCAACCCCTACGGGCCGGCTCACTTTTGCAAAACCCGGCTTATGCCAACAGCCTAAAACTGATTGCCCAGCAAGGACCGGCGGTTTTTTATAAAGGTGAAATTGCCAAAGACATCGTGGCTGCTGTGCAAGGGGCGGCCCATAACCCAGGATTACTCAGCCTAAGTGATCTTGGCTCATATGCAGTTATCGAACGTCCACCTGTGTGCGTGACCTATCGGTTGAACCGGGTCTGTGGTATGGGGCCACCGTCTTCGGGGGCTTTGACCGTGGGGCAAATTTTRGGCATGTTGAACCATTTTGATCTGGCATCCCCGTCTGCGCAAAGCATACATTTGATCGCTGAAGCAAGCCGTTTAGCCTTTGCCGATCGTGGCCGCTATATGGCAGATAGCGATTTTGTAGCGATGCCAACAGCGGGGTTGCTGGACCCTGCGTACCTAAAACAACGGGCATTGTTAATTGATCCACATCAGGCGGCAAATTCTGTAACGGCGGGTGATCCCCCCCACACAGGCACTGCAAAGTGGGGGGCGGATAATGCTCTTGAATTTCCATCGACGTCCCATTTATCAATCGTCGATGGTCAAGGCAACGCGGTGTCGATGACCACAACCATTGAAAATGGCTTTGGATCGCGTGTGATGGTGCGGGGATTCCTGTTAAACAACGAACTGACGGATTTTTCATTTGTTCCCATCAAAGATGGTCTGCCCGTCGCCAATCGTGTGGAAGCTCATAAACGTCCTCGTTCATCCATGTCCCCGACGATTGTTTATGGACCAGATGGTAAACTGAAATTGGTTCTGGGGTCGCCGGGTGGGTCGCGCATTATTGGTTATGTGGCAAAAACGCTGATTGCGATTTTAGATTGGCATATGGATGTTGCCGATGCTGTGTCGATGCCGCACTTTGTCGATCGGTTTGGCACCGTGGATATCGAGTCGCCCGCGAATAATCAAGGCTTGGTGCACCAGCTTGAAGCCTTAGGCCACGTTGTTAAGGTGCGTGAACTCAACAGTGGCCTGCATGCGATTTTGATAACGGCTAACGGCTTGGTGGGCGGGGCCGATCCAAGGCGTGAAGGGGTTGTCCTTGGTCGATAATTAAAGTTGGTCCCTAACCTGGATCTCTGATGAGCAAGGTTAAAGGCGTGCAGGTGCGCGTGCTTTGATCAAGTCGCCATGCCGTTATGTCAGCGGCTTGGCCTGTGTTGACAGACGTGATTAGCCATATAAATTCGGGCTCGAACGCCATGTTTATATCCGTTTGTGATGGTTTAGCCGGATGGTCGGGGTGGGAATGGTAATGGCCGATGATGTCATCTTCACTGTGTTCGACGTCCCGCATGACATCGAAGCGAACTTTGGGATCGACTTCAAAGCTGTCGGCGGTGTTGGCGTTGGATGTATTGGCGCTGGCRACCACGCGGGTGATGGATAGAAAACCGCTTGCGTTTAAACGCCCCACCAGCAATCCGCAACATTCCTGAGGATAAGCTTGCTCGGCCTGGGCTTTTATGGCGTCAAGGTGTAAGGCCCCGATGGAAATAATGCTTATCACATTAATGCTTGTCACATTATTGACCGGCGCGGACGCTGCCCAAAATTTTGCCCAAGGTCGTATCCAAAACCCACACTTGATCCGCGCGGACCCCGTCCCTGGCGGTGATGATGATGATCTGTGTCCCCGCTGGAGTCGCCGATATAATGCGCGCCCCTTTGGGCAGGTTTAATGTGATATCATCAAAGGCGACGGGGGCGTTTGAAAGACCTTGAAGCCCACCGGATACCGGGGCTTGGGGAATGATTTTGGCTGGCGCTTTGTCCGTTGTTCCTAAATTAAAAAACTTAAAGTCGGGATTTTGTGACTTCTGATACAATCCGTATGCCATCATTGCCATGATGGTGGCGATCAGCAAGCTCATTAAAATAACAACGCCTTTGAGTGCATTCATGAGTTTAGACCTTATATGAAAAATAACGATATACAGACGACATACACCGTGAAGGTACCTGAAAACAAGGCCGGGGTGCGATTAGATAAGTTTTTAACCGATGAGATTGAAGACTATTCCAGATCACGTCTTAAGGCGTTGATGAATGATGGCCATGTAACGTTGGCGGGAGAGCCCGTGTGCGATGCATCTAAAAAAGTGCGCGTCGGCGAAATTTACACCGTTTTTATTCCGCCCGTGGTGGCCGCTGAACCCGAACCACAAAATATTCCGTTGGACGTTATTTATGAAGACGATGACGTGATCGTTATTGATAAACCACAAGGCCTGGTCGTGCATCCGGCGGCGGGGAACGCTGATGGCACGCTGGTGAATGCCTTATTGGCGCATTGTGGCAACAGTTTGTCGGGCATTGGCGGGGTGGCCCGCCCTGGCATTGTCCATCGTTTGGATAAAGGGACGGGCGGATTGATGATCGCGGCCAAAAATGATGCCGCCCACAGAGGCCTAAGTATCCAATTTGCCGACCATTCCATGAACAGGGCCTACCTAGCCTTGGTGTGGGGCGTACCGATCCCACCCAAAGGTGAAGTCGAAGGCAACATCGGGCGCAGCCCTCAAAACCGCAAAAAGATGGCGGTGGTTGAGCGGGGTGGAAAATATGCACTGACCCGCTTTAAGGTTCTGAAGGTCTTTGGGGGGGTGGTGTCGCTTGTCGAATGCCGACTCGCCACCGGGCGCACGCATCAAATTCGCGTACACATGGCATCGTTGGGGCATCCTGTGGTTGGCGACCCTGTGTACGGCGGTGCAGGACGCAGCAGACGTTCAAAATTGAAAAGCCCCGCACGCGAAGCCGTAGATGCCCTTGAGCATCAAGCCCTTTATGCTTATGAACTTGGCTTTATTCACCCTAGAACAAAAAAGAAAATTTTCCTACAAAATATAAAAGATAATTTTATCAATACGTTATGTCTTAAATTGGAAACAGTTTGACAAAAATATAATCCTGAGTAAAATAGTAAGGTATTCAGCGCGCAGCCCTTGTCTCAATGGGCACAATGATTATTTAGCTTTATTTATTTTAGGAGTTTTCAGCATGGCTCAGGGAAAAAAATCCAGACCTTCGGTTGCTCGGACGGTAAAGACGGCGCCTTCTTTGACAAGCATTCCAGGTTTGGGGGTTTCCCCGGACCAGAATTTGTCGCGCTACCTTCAAGACATCCGCAAATTCCCTATGCTATCCTTTGAAGATGAGCAAGACCTTGCTAATCGCTGGGTCAAACATGGTGATGAACAAGCCGCGCATAAATTGGTGACCAGCCACCTTCGTCTTGTGGCGAAAATCGCAATGAGCAATCGAGGCTATGGATTGCCGATTGCAGACCTCATTGCGGAAGGAAACGTCGGTATGATCCAAGCGGTCAATCGATTTGATCCGGAAAAAGGGTTTCGCATTTCAACCTACGCCATGTGGTGGATTAGGGCGTCTATTCAAGAATATGTCTTGCATTCTTGGTCAATGGTGAAAATGGGAACCACGGCGGCCCAAAAGAAGCTGTTTTTCAATTTGCGCCGTGTAAAAGGCCAGATGAAGGCCTATGAGGAAGGCGACCTTTCTCTTGAACAGGTCACCCTGATCGCTGAACAGTTGAGCGTACCCGAGCATGAGGTGGTTAATATGAATCGTCGTCTGAGCGGTGGCGATTCCTCACTCAACGCGTCAATATCCATGGACGGAGAAGGCGAATGGCAGGACATGCTGGAAGACGATAGCGCAAGCCAAGAAGACACATTGTCAGAGATGCAAGAGCTTGTTCAACGCCGTAAACTGTTGGTTGGGGCGATGAAGGGGCTTTCGGAACGCGAATGTACAATTTTGACGGAACGCCGCTTGACCGAAACACCAAAAACCTTGGATACCTTATCCCAATCGTTTGGTATTTCACGTGAACGGGTTCGTCAAATTGAAGCGAGTGCCTTTGAAAAGCTTCAGAAATCTGTGAAAAATGCTGTGATTGAGCTGAAAATAGCCCATTAGGCTGGTGCACCATGAACCGTTTTTATATAATGAGCTTCATTAGGGCCTGTTGACAATCATCTAGCGGCGATTATGTCCGCCTGACATCAGTACTTTCTTCTCAAAGAAAACTTGAATCACATTTTAGCCCCGTTGCTGATTTTGGTGGCGTAAGCATGGGAAGCTTGAGGCAACGGTGATCCGCGCCTGTGAAGTTCACGATCATGAAGCCCGGCTGCGAAAAGCATCATTTATGTGGTGTTCTTGTTCATCTGTGCGCTGTTGGGTTACTAGGGATGCAACTTCAGATCCCCATTCTTCAATGAGTTCTTTTTGTTCGCCGCGAAGTTGAGCCACTTTGCGTTGTTGAATAATGATGACAAAAGTGCTGATGAGGCTTGGTAAACCTAAGAATAGAAGCCACCCAAAAGCGGAAGCAGAATACATCACCAACATGGCGACGAGATCGCCGGTGACGGCAAAGGCATCTTGAAATGTATTATCGGTTCCCCACAATTTAACAATGTAGGGAAATACACCAATAAAATTCATG
>JAESSB010000023.1 GCA_016764335.1 Magnetovibrio sp. | reverse complement strand
GCCACTGCAAATGCCTTTTCCCACTACACCAACTTTGACGGTGGAGTGAGCAACGCGGGCACCATGACGTTTGATATTGCCAGCACAATCGGGTATGGTAATATCGTTTCGACGACGGGTGGTTTTAGCAATACGGGCACCATTGTAAGCGGAGCCACTGGCGGTAATGTTAGTACTTGGTTGTTCCTTAAGGGATCGCTGACCAACTCCGGCACCTTGACCGCCACGGGCAATATGCAAATTGATCTGTCCAACGTCACCAATGGGCAGACGTTTACCAATACCGGATCAATTTCTATCGCGGCGGGCAAAGAGTTCCACATCTATGCGGGCACTACCAATTTTGACGTCGGGACCACGTTTAGCGGCACGGGTCACTTGAATATTATAGGCAATGCCACGGTCAACATGAACATTGCGCAAAGTTTGTCGAGCACTACACATGGCTTGAAGATCACCACGGGCACCCTGGCCATGGGGGCCAATGCCTTAACGTTGGGCAATAGTACCTACACTTGGTCCAATGCCACGGTGACGAGTACCGGGGCCCTGTCGATCGCGGCCGGGGGCACCTTGGCGTTGGCTTTTGGCACCAATGCGTTGACGGCGGGATCGTTCAGTAACGCGGGCACGATGACTTTGGACACCAGCGCCACAAACATCTCTTCCACCACGACCTTTACCGGGGCGTTTAGCAACACCGGCGCCATCATACAAAACAATGGCATGGTGACCTATGCCAGCGCGTTCACCAATGCGGCCGGGGCGACCTACAACACGGGCACRGYCRCTGCAAATGYCTTTWCCYACTACACCAACTTTGACGGTGGAGTGAGCAACGCGGGCACCATGACGTTTGATATTGCCAGCACAATCGGGTATGGTAATATCGTTTCGGCGACGGGTGGTTTTAGCAATACGGGCACCATTGTAAGCGGAGCCACTGGCGGTAATGCCAGTACATGGCTAAACCTTATCGGATCGCTCACCAATTCTGGCACTCTGACCGCCACGGGCAATATGGCCATTGATCTGTCCAACGTCACCAAAGGACAGACGTTTACCAATACCGGNNNANTNNCWATTKCKANKSGYRASGNGKTNAAGGTGTTCTCCGTGAACGGTGGTACGTCTTTAATGAATGCGGGGGGTATTGTTCAGGGGGATGGTGAGTTTCGCTCAGGCGCTTTGACCTATAACGGTATTATGAATCCGGGTACAAACGGCACAGTGGCCAGTTTATATATGAACCAGCAAGCAAGCACTCTGACCCTGTCGTCAAGCACGGTCTTGAATATTGATGTTTCGGGAACGGGGGTTGCGGGAACGAATTATGATTTGCTGACCGTTAATGGCGTCACAACAATGAGCGGTACCTTGAATTTAAAAGCCGTTGCCGGGTACACCCCTGTAGCTAATGATAGCTTTACACCTTTGACTTATACGACAGCTTCTTCCGGGACGTTCGCCATTACCCATAATTTTGGGGCGGGTTGGAATATTCTTGCGAATTATGGAGCAACAGCCTTAACCCTTACGATGTTAGCGGATGGTGCGACCCTCACCGGGACCACAGGCAATGACAACTTAACGCTGTTCGCAGCCAAAGCCTCGGGTACCGTTGATATGCTCGCTGGTATCGATACGTTAACGTTAGCCAATGGAGGCAATACCTTAACGGTCAGCAACACCGAAACCATTATCGGCGGCACGGGTGCCGATACCATTAATCTAGCGGTGGCCACCAATTCGTTAGCCCTCACCAGCGTTGAAACCATTAACGGTACAGCCGGTGTCGATACGTTGACGTTAACCAACACCCAAACGGCGGGGCAAGCCTTCAACTTGGCTGGTGCGACCGATACCATTAACCTAGCAGCGGGCATCAATTCGATATCCCTCACCAGCGTCGAAACCATTAACGGTACAGCCAGTGCCGATACGTTGACGTTGACCAATGCCCAAACGGCGAGTCAAAGCTTTAACCTGGCCGGCGGCACCGACACCTTAACCTTGGCGGCAGGCGGCAATGCCATTTGGGCGGCAAATATTGAAACCATCATTGGTGGAAGCGGTAATGATGTTGTATCTTTGTCAGTAGCTGCGGTTTCCGGAAATACTGTCGATTTGGGATTAGGCACGGATACGCTCAACCTAGCCGTAGGCACAACAAATACGATCTCTGTCACCAATACTGAAAACATCAACGGCAGTACCGGTATTGATACCATTACGGTTACGGGTGCCGTTGGTGCAAGAATTTCGGGTGGTGGTGGTGCTGATGTGCTGACGGGGGGCACAGGATCGGATATATTTGTTTATACAACGGCAACGGATTCGGCCATTGGTGCCATGGATTCCATCACCAATTTTTTCGCGGGCGGCGCGGGTGATAAAATCGATACCAATATCGTCGGCACAATGACCGTAACCGGCAATCAGGCCATCAACGTTAGCCTTGCCAATTTAACGTTAACGGCCATTAACGCTTTGGTTAAKTCGACCAATGGCAGTTCAGCCTCTAAATTGGTCGGTGGCGCAAATACTCATGCCATGCAATTCACAACCACAGACAGCTCCGTCGTGTGGGCCATTGATGTGGACGGAAACGGTGTCTTCAATGCTGCGGACACCATTGTAGATATGACAGGGATTACGGGAACGATCAGTACCACAGACTTCGTCTGACCTTAGGTGCACCCAATTTCATTTGGATACCGACGTGGATTACGGTGACATCTTCTTTGCTCTGCCGTCCAGGCGTTCTAGGTCCTGTTGACAATGACCCTGCCGCAAGTATGGCTACCGTTAAGGTCCAATTTGCACTGTAGCTAACATCTGTTTTGTCATATCGCGTTGCGATACCCCTAAATTCCTTGATTTTAGTAAAATAGTTTTCAACCAGATGTCGCCATTTATAGACGTCCTTGTTGTGTGCCATTTGATACTTTCTGTTGCTTTTTTAAGGGATGACAACGCTGGCTTTTCGGTCCATCAGTTCGTCACGCAACCCGTTTTCATCGAAGGCCTTGTCGCCGAGAAAAGCCTTAAACTGCACATCTTTGATCACAGTTCTCACTCCAAGCAGGTCATGGCGTTGACCAGAAAGAAGTGTAAACCGAATCAGGTTTGCCAAGGCATAGACAAGAGCTACGGTTTTGGTGCTTAAACCGCTTTTTGATCGTCCGATGGGCTGATTCTTAAGTCCGCCTATTGCGCCGCTAGCCTTCTTGGTAAACGCTCACAATAGCGCGGTCAATTATGACATATTCAAAGTCGGCTGCTTCGGATAGGCTTTCAAATATTCGATCGAAAACACCACGCTGTGCCCAACGCCGAAACCGTATAAAGGTGCTATTCCAATGTCCAAACCCAGAAGGTAAGCCAAACGCGTGCGTTGATCCTTGGGGACTGTTGGGCGTGTCCCTCGTTTTGCCCAACGGCGTGTGATCTTGGTWWWWYSCMSKMTMSRRKMYTCKKCWYRMWMMCAKWKKYMKRWCGRYKKKCCTWYARRWCGKRRRWMYYRWMMTMMWKCMASKCSRSWKRRRRMRKTYKKSKGRWYKKCTTGCTATCTGATGCGTTGCGAGAAAGGCAACGCAGAGYATCTGCATTAAAATCTGTACGTAAAGGRATCGGACGTGYCATCGAAAACGCCTATGTTTTSATACTTGAATCACATCCGACCTAAGAAGCTATTAACAAGTCAAACTTTTGGGGAATTGGCATAAAGTCTGAATGCGGGGTATTTGTCTGTTCACCGACGGTCTGATATTTTTTCGACAAACATGAATTCAGCTTTAAAAAAAACGTCCCCGCAACCGAGCAGGAACAGCCTGACGAAGCAGTCCGCCGTCAGGACTGGTTTGATGGTCAACCCGATTTCGATCCCGGCAAGCTTGTCTTTATCGATAAAACCGGGACCTCAACCAAGATGGCTCGTCTGCGGGGCGTGCGTGCGAAGCAATGTGAGCGGTGCGCCTTCCTCGCTTACGTGGATCAGGTGCTTATCTGGAACTAGCACCAGATGATATCGTCATTATGGACAATTTTCCTGCCCACAAGGTCAAAGGGATCCGTCAGGCTGGAAGCAAAGCGAGTTCCATATCCTTCGCCATGTTCAGCGTCACGCCAAGCACGACTACTCGAGCAAGTTCATCGGCCAGATCAGGATATTTGCGGGTGATTAGAGCATCGGTCATAGGTAAAATTTTAGGATGCCCGCACCGCAAGGAAATGMAAAATAAGCGCCTTAATATTGYAAGTAARTCCTAGTATAGGAAAAAAAGCTTGACAATTACATAATCCCATGTCATGAATCCAATGAACGAACAGCCACATTTACGTCTCATTCAGCACCGCCTCTTTTGAAGGCGGTTTTTTAATGTCTAGCCTAAACCCGCCTCATTCATTTGAGGCGGGTTTGGTGCGTTTTGGAGAAATCGCTTGAAACATTTAAACCGAACCCTATCCGATAACTCTGCTGCCCATCCCCAAGACGTGGTGGCGACCAAATTGTATCTGCGCAACCAAGGTTATTACCATGCCCCAAAATGGGGGCTGAGCCAGTTTCCTGATCGCGCTTTGTTCGATGCGATTAAAGCTTTTCAAGACTCTCAAGGGCTTCGCGTGGATGGGGTTATGAAGCCGAACGGCGAGACCGAAACGGCGATCAAGAAGCACGCCTTAGCGCGCCATCTAGAGACTAAGAGTATCCAAGGGGCAGCGCAAAAGCTGCAAAGTTTAGGCCGCAACGGCGACACCATTTTAGCCCATATCACGCCAGCCGAAGCCCAGCTTCTTAACGACGTCACGGACGGCGGAAGCCTTAATCCCAACACGGGCCTGCCTGAATTTTTCTTGGGTGATTTTTTCTCCGGTATGTCGAACAGTTTTTCATCCATCGGCTCCAATTTGTCCGATAGTTTTAGCTCGTTTGGAGACAGCTTCACCAGCAGCCTTTCTGAAATCGGCGACAGCATCAGCAATTCATTTTCAGACCTCTCAGCAGCGGACAACCCGCTAAGCAACCTGCAAGATCAACAAAACCAGCTAGACGGGTTGCTAAGTTCAGATGCGGCAAAAGCGGTYGAAAATGGTTTTGGAAGCAACATGAATRCAAGCYTGTCTGATCACGTATCCAACGCCCTCACGCAGACCAAAACCCCACAAGTTTCAGGCCTCGGCGGTAACATAGCAGGCGGTAGCATGGCGGATAATTTGCCAAGCGCATCAGAACCTTTAAGCGCTTCCTCTGGCCTTAAATATTCCCTAAATTCCACAAGAACCCCAGTCCAACAAGCCCAAAATGTAAAAGCTATGCAGGCYCAACAAAGTGCGATCAAGCTTCAGTYTGAWCGTCCGRTAAACCAAACTCMGTCRTTCGGCACAGGCCTCTTCACCGAYCAGCAAACGCGCGACAAACAACGCRGCCAAAACATGTTCAACAAGATCGATCAACAGGGTTCAAAAGCGTTTGCAGCTCCTGCTGCTCAGGCCGTCAAACAAAACATCGTCCTCACGCCTCAAATACCACAAGCCCAATCCAGAACAAAACTGGCCCCAGCGATAGCTTCTATGCCAAAATCCTCACCAACGCTCAGCCCGAAAGCTGAAGCCAGCCTCAACCGAACAGCCGCCGCATCCGCAAAAACCACCGACCACACAAACCTTCAGCGCGACGCGCAATACGCGCTGGACAACGGTGGCGCAAAGGGCCAAGCCGAAGTTCAGCACTTGACCCAAGGAATGAACAAAGCGAACCCAGGATCAGGGGATGAGTTGGCGAAGAAGTTGGGTTTGGATAAGCCTCAATCTGTACCTAAGGCAGCTTTGAAAAATTCATCACAAGATAATATGGATCAAGCTAAAGTTAACATGGATAAAAGTCTGGACACGTTGCGTAATGGTAATCCTGCTGATGTTCCAGCTATGGTCAAAGAATTGAGTCATCTGAAGGATGGGCAAACTAAAATGCCGGCGGAACTGAAACGGTTTTCTGATGGTTATATGGCCCATAAAGCCGCGCAAAACATTCCCCCTGCACCTAAAGCTAGTGACTTTAAAAAGCCTAAATCMTTTKYMATTGCYCAGAAAMATTAKRCTMRMWTCMYMRYYARSMKARAKGCMRRWKYYKTSMKCGYARKWKTWAWKYSGRSGGYWWWWKGRWWWSMTYTWGAAWKTTWTMMRGGTGAAGTCTCGAAAAGTGCGATGGACATGTATGGCGGTGTCAAAGCCATGTCAGGAAATCCTTTAAACAGAGATCAAATATCGGCTATGAATGGTCGTATAGAAGGATTAGTGCCGCAAAATTATAAGTCTGCTCCTGCTCTTCGACTGGCGCGTGGAGCTGGCAAAACTTTGGGCTTCGCCGGGTCCCTAAACCCCGTTGGCGGCCTCACATCCGGAGCCGGAGAAGCGGCGATCAACACCGTCAAAGCGGGCGGATCGGCGAAGGATGCAATCTTCAAAGCGTATGGCGGCGCTGCGGCGAATGTATTGGGCGGGCAGTTGGTCAAAGCCCCCCTGGCCATCGCCAAAACCGCAAAAATAAACCTCCTTTCAAACGACCTTTTCAAATCCACATCATTCAGCAAAGTTATTGAAAAAGGACTAGCCTACGGGGCGGGGAAAGGGTTGACCGGAGCGATGGGGGGCGGGGAAGGTAAGGCGCGTCCGAAACGCAGAGGGGATAAGCTTTAATCGCAAACTCTCTTATCTCCTCCCAATATAATGATACGCACATACACACACACTTTGTCCTGGATATATAAATCCGGGACATCGTGCGCGTAGCCTTGCAAATATAAAGACACCTTGGCATAAACGCTGCCATGTTCGCGTGCCATGTTCATCCAGTATCTGTATTCTTCCCCCTCAGATTTATCCAAAGAGGAAAGAATAATCATAGCTGGTGTATATCCATTATCTGCAGCTTTCAAAAGCCAATGTTTATCTGTTTCAGGGTCTTTAGGGCGACCTATGCCATCATTATAACAATTGCTCATATTGTACATTGCAGAAGGATAGCCTGCATTGGCGGCTTTTTCATACCAGTCACATGCTATTCTTGGATCATTGGGAAAGACACCTGTATTATTATGCATTAGCCCCACTATATTCATTGCCTTCGGGTGCCCTATTTCTGCTAGCGGCAACAAAATCGCTTTGGCTTTTTCAAATTCATTATCATTATAAAAAGCCACGCCCTGTTCGACCAATTGATCTTGTTCCAGCGTAGCCTCAAAGGCCGATACGGAGGATGGGACCAATAGCAGGGCAAAGGTTAACATGAAAATAATTTTTACAACCATTCGGAAATCCTAAACGAGATCCGTTAGACTGGCAACTGTATCGCAATTGAAAACGAACTCTCGCACCTYCGASAGGTCCAARTYTCAAACWRAAYTTGACCATTTCCATCACTCTGCTCACCACAAAATCAGCCTTCATTCTGAGTATTCCCCGCGTTTGGAAGACTGGACCGCAAGGATGGACAAAGGGAAGTTTTGGCATAAAAAAGCGGGGAGAATAGCCCTTGAAAACGATATTTCCCTCCCTAAGGGCTTTGCCCCAGAAGAGGTCGTCTGAGACGAAGGTGCGCTAAGGCGTGACTTAGTCGCCCAAACAATCAGCCATAGGCTCACCATCTGGCAAGCAGGTTACCTCGCCTTTGCAATGGTGAGGGATGGGCTTGTCTGAAAAAAGTGGTCCGCACCTTGCTCTTTAGGCTGCCATATTTTCATACCTCATTGGGCTGATATTTCCTAATGCAGAATGGCGCTTGCGACTATTGTAAAAGTTATTGATATAGTTTCGAACTTTGTCTGCCAAACCAGTTCAGCCTTCAAGGTTTCAAAGAAAGCCTCCATCGGCGCGTTGTCCTAACAACTCCCTTTTCCCGACATTGAAATTTTGATGCCATGTCGTTTCAGTCCCACCTGATATTTCGTTGCGCAATATTGACTGCCACGATCCGAATGATGCATGAGACCCGGCTTTGGTCGATGCAGAATTATCGCCATGCGTGAGGCTCGCAAGGCGAGATCCCTTTTCATTCGGTCGCTCACAGCCCAGCCGACAATTTTACGAGAATAAAGATCGATAACAACAGCGAGGTAAAGCCAACCCTTGCGAGTCTCAATATACGATATATCGACCGACCATTTTTGATTGGGGACCATTGCCGCAAAATATTGGTCCAGCAGGTTTGGTGCAAAGTCCATTACGGGTGGATGACTGAAGTAACGCTTTGATTTTTGCATTCTAACAGCTTGGATACCATTTTCACGCATTAACCTTCCAACTTGATGATGGCCAACTTGAAAGCCTGCTTCTCGTCATTCTTCCACCATCCTTGGACACCTGTAAGAATACAGGTTGGCTTTAAATTGAGCTCGAATATGGGTCGATAAAACCATACCTTCACGTTGCATCGTGCTTGCAGGCCGACTATCCCATGCGTAAAAACCGGAACGTGAAACCTTGAATAAAACGCACAATCGACCTGCATTGTCGTCGGTCCTATTCGCCTTGATGCACTGGTATCTCATCATTTTTGGCTTGTGAAGAAGGCTGTGGCTTTTTACGCCTTTGCGCTCCTTCGGAAGCAAAGCTTCCAAGGGAAGGAGGTCACGCTCCTCACGCAATATTTATTCTCTGTGCGAAGCCGTTTGAGCTCTTGTTGGACACCATCATGACGGTATTATATGATCAATTTGCCCAATGTGGATTGGCTAATACCAGGATTTTCAGCAATTGGTTGATGTGTTAAATCACTGTTCAAAGCCAGTTGCACGGCTTCTTTCGGAACGCGTCTGTAAATTTCTTGTGTGTCATTTAATCCTTCCAAGGTAACGTTGATTAATTTTGAAGGTGCTGTTCACCTTATTCAGACAAGTCCAAACTGCCTGTATGCCCGACAAGTCACGATCCCTCACTTGACACGATCTTCATTACATCGGTGCTTACGGCGCCATGGGATCTCTCGTCTAGCGAAGTTGGGCGCGGACTAGCCCAAGCAAAAAATCAAAACATATCCGATTGGCTATGTTCACATCGACATCACTGAAGTCCGCACAGAGGACGGAACATTGTATCTTTTTATGGCGAATGAACGCACGTCAAAGCTGGCCTATGTAGACTTACACGAGCGCCAAACCAAAGCGATTGCCGCGGAATTTTTAAGCAATGTTATTCAGATCACCCCCGATCACATTGATACGATTTTGACGGATAATGGCATTCAATTTTCAAATCAGGCCCGCTAGAAACGCGCGTTCCAGAACATCTTTGTCGGGTGTGCGATGAGCACAAGATTGACCACCGCAAGACCGAAATCAATCCCCCTGGACCAATCGGCAAGTCGAAAGGATGAACCGCACCATCAACGAAACCACGGTCAAATGCTATCACGACGAAAGCCACGACCCGCTCAGAACCCACCTGCAGACAGTCTTAAAAGCCAACAACTTCGCAAAGCGTTTAAAGACCTTGAAAGGTTTAACCCCGCACGAATATATCTGCAAAATAGGGACAAAAGAGCCGAAACGATTCAAACTAAATCCAAAACATCACAGGATAGGACTAAACACCTAGATAAAACACAAAATTCGTCAATGCTGTTTCATATGAGCGAGCGAAATTTGGACGGAGTCAATTATACAATCCGTGATGCAGGGAAGAATCTGATATAGGTCACATGGGTCTGATTATCGCATGTGACCCTGCCACCGGTTCACCGCATGGTATGCACACATGAAGGACAAACCCAAAGCGGGTTGGTCTATCAACGAAGCTACCGAATTTGTTCAAATTTCCTGTTGTAATGAATTGTGATCTACGGCGGTCAAAATGACCAACCTGTCGATTACCGATCTAAACCAGCGGGCAAACGCTTTAGGCGTTTGAGCCGGGCTATGGCGGCTTGCTGCTTTTTTTCGGCGGCCTTGATATACCATTCGACGGCTTTTTCAAAATCCCTGGGGACGCTAGGATAGCCTTTTTCGTAAATCTGGCCTAAGTGAAACCAGCCTAATAAATAGCCGCTTTCGCCCGCCAATTGGTACATGCTGATGGCACGTTTTATGTTTCTGACGGTGCCCCAGCCATTTTGATAACATTGGGCAAGGTTGTCCATGGCTTGGGCATGCGTGGTGCCGGCCTTTTTAAACAGTTGATAAGCAATGTCGCGGTTTTGCGCCACGTACTGCCCATTCAAATACATCATGCCAATATTGTTTAGCGCGGGCAGGTGGTCTTGTAATAGTGCCTTTTTGTACCATTCATAGGCCAGCTTCGTGTCTTTAGGTACCCCGCGCCCCAGGTGATACATCAGGCCGATCGAAAATTGCGATGGAGCATGACCGCTAGCCGCAAGCTGTTTAAATTCCTTCAGGGCCTGAGCAAATTCTCCTTTTTGCACCAACAATAAGGCATCGGTATAGTTACCGCCCGCGCGCGCGTACGTGGGCACCATCATGCAACACAGAAGGACAAGCAGGACAAAGCGCTTCATGGCGCATTTAAGCCTTGTTTAAGTTACGCAAAACATAAGATAAAATACCGCCGTTGCGATGGTATTCGACTTCATCCAAGGTATCGATACGACATTTCAGCGTCAGGGTTTCGCTGGACCCATCGCTTTTGGTGATGGTGCAGGGCACATCTTGGCCAGGTTTAATGCCATGGTCCAAATTGCCCAGATCAAACGTTTCCGTGCCATCCAAGTTCAGGGCTGCGCGGGTTAGCCCATCTTTGAATTCCAATGGCAACACACCCATGCCGACCAAATTGGACCGGTGAATGCGTTCATAGGATTCGACGATCACCGCGCGAACACCCAACAGTTTAGTGCCYTTWGCSGCCCARTCRCGYGAWSWSCCGGTGCCGTATTCTTTACCCGCAACGATGATTAAGGGGGTCCCATCCGCCTGATGTTGCATAGCTGCGTCATAGATAGAGGTCTGCTGACCGTTATAGGTCGTGACYCCGCCTTCGGTGCCRGGRCACATTTCGTTTTTGATGCGAATGTTGGCAAAGGTCCCGCGCATCATTACTTCGTGATTGCCACGCCTTGACCCAAACGAGTTGAAGTCTTGAMGATCGACTTTGTTGTCTAAAAGGTATTGGCCTGCGGGTCCGTCAAGTTTGATGCCGCCTGCCGGGGAAATATGATCGGTGGTCACAGAATCGCCCAAAATTGCTAACAATTTGGCCCCTTTAATGTTGGTAACGGGKKCGGGTTCAGGYTTCAARTCTGTGAAGAATGGCGGGTTTTGGATATAMGTTGAGGTRTTRTCCCAAGTGAACGTTTCGCCCGGCGTCACGGCCACATTTTGCCACGCSGGRGTKCCCTTGAAAACATCCGCATAGCGTTTACGGTACATGTCTGTGGTGACCACACGGGCCACGGTTTCCTTGATTTCGGCGTTGGTGGGCCAGATGTCTTTAAGRTAGACGGCCTTGCCATCGGGATCAGTGCCTAAAGGGTCTTTAAGGATGTCGTGCGTCAGCGATCCAGCCAGGGCATAAGCGACCACCAACGGCGGCGAAGCTAAATAGTTGGCCTTCACATGGGGACTGATCCGTCCTTCAAAGTTGCGGTTGCCCGACAATACGGCGGTGGCAACAAGGTCGCCATCGGTAATCGCGGTGGCAATTTCCGGGGCCAAGGGGCCGGAATTTCCGATGCAGGTGGTGCAGCCAAAGCCCGCGATGTTAAAGCCCAAAGCATCCAAGGGCGCTTGCAGTCCGGCTTTGCGTAAATAATCGGCGACCACTTGACTGCCGGGGGCCAACGAGGTCTTGACCCACGGCTTGCATTTAAGGCCCAAAGCATGAGCTTTTTGCGCAACGAGCCCAGCGGCGATCAGCACATTGGGGTTGGAGGTGTTGGTACAACTGGTGATCGCGGCAATGACCACATCGCCATCGCGCAATTCATGATCGCGACCTTTGACGGGCATCGCGCGTGGGGCATCAGCCCCGGACAAGGTTTTTAGGGCGGTGGCAAAGGCAGGAACAGCGGATTTTAAATCAATACGGTCTTGGGGTCTCTTGGGTCCCGAAATCGCTGGTTCGATGGTTGCAATGTCTAGTTCCAGGGTGTCGGTAAAGACCGGATCTGGGGTGTCGGCATCTCGCCACATACCTTGAGCCTTGGCATACGCTTCGACCAAGGCGATGCGTTGATCATCGCGGGCGGTCAATTGAAGGTAGGAGATGGTTTCTGCATCAATCGGGAAAATACCACAGGTGGCCCCATATTCGGGGGCCATATTGGCGATGGTCGCCCGATCGGCCAGGGTTAAATAGTTCAGGCCGGGGCCATAAAATTCGACAAACTTACCGACCACGCCCTTGATGCGCAGCATTTCAACAATTTTCAACACCAGATCTGTGGTGGTAATCCCTTCGCTCATTTCTCCCGTCAGCCGAAAGCCGACGACTTGGGGAATCAGCATGGAAATGGGTTGGCCCAACATGGCGGCTTCGGCTTCGATACCGCCAACGCCCCACCCCAAAACACCGAGTCCGTTGACCATGGTGGTATGGCTGTCAGTGCCGACAAGTGTGTCAGGGTAAACCGTATCGTCGTCGCCGGTCCAGACGACTTGGGCCAAGTGTTCAAGGTTGACTTGGTGACAAATGCCCGTGCCGGGTGGCACAACGCGAAAATTGTCAAAAGCTTGCTGGCCCCAACGCAAAAATTCATAGCGTTCGCGGTTGCGCTTGAATTCCAAGGTTTCATTCTTTTCCAGCGCATCAGATGTACCCGAAAAATCAACCATTATCGAGTGATCGATGACCAAATCGACCGGCGACAGTGGATTGATTTGTTTGGCTTTACCCCCAACAGACACCATAGCATCGCGCATGGCCGCCAAATCGACCACTGCCGGTACGCCGGTAAAATCTTGCATCAGGACGCGGGCGGGGCGAAAGGCGATTTCTCGTCCACCTTGGCTGGTTCGCGCCCAATCGGCAGCGGCTTTCACATCGTCGGTGCTGACGGTGTGCCCGTCTTCAAATCGCAACAGGTTTTCCAGCAGGACTTTGATGGAATAAGGAAGCCTGGACACATCGCCAAGGCCGGCATCTTGGGCGGCCTGAAGACTGAAATAAGAGTAAGTGGTTCCGTTAACGTCAAGCGTGCGGCGTGTCTTTAAGGTATCGTGTCCGGCCATGTACTAGCTCCTATCGTGGGGTTCTTCCAATTTAAGGTGTTATAGCACAAAATAACCAAAATGACGCTTTGCCGATACTAAATAATAGATGATTCTTTTATGTCGGAGTGTTGGGTTGTGAGATGCGCGCAAACGGGGACCTTCCAAGTGAATGCATTGCACGCCTCTGGAAGATTCCCGTTCTCGCTATCGTCTAAAGGTGCATGACTTCATCTTTAAGGGAAAAGAGCAGCCCCAAAAGTTCACTGGTTTCCTGTGCGCCGACGTCGTTCTTTTTAAGCGCGGTGGAGATGTCGTCAACCACGGCCATAAACTCGGTTGCATTGATGTTCATGGTGCGGTGAGCCTCTTTCATGTCTTTGCCGGTGTATTCTTGTGGGCCACCCGTTCCCCAACATACAAATTCGGTGACAAGGCGTGTGACTTCTTCGGCATCACTGTCTAGGTAGCGGGCTTTTACCGCCGGATTGGATGTGTGTTCGGTCCAGACGTCTTCTGAAATTTTACGGATTCCATCAAATCCACCAAGACGTTCATAAAGTGTTTTTTGTTCGTTACTCATAAAAATATTCCTTGTTTAGGGTTTTGAAAAGAGTGAAGGGCGTGAGCCGCGTCAGGCTGCGATTGACTTTTTATCGATCGAAACATTGGATTTAAAACTGTGACGGTTTCGCGCGGCATGTTGATACGCGGTGTGTAATTGACGCGTGATTGGTCCGGCGGCTCCGTTTTTAATGATTTTCTTGTCAACCTTGGTGACCGGCACAACTTCACAGGCGGTGCCTGTTAAAAACACCTCATCGGCTGCCAGCATATCTTCAACGGTAAGATCGCCTTCGTGGACCTCTAGACCAAGTCCTGCGGCAAGGTGTATGATGCTGTCGCGGGTGTACCCTGCCAGGGCAGCTCGACACGTTGGCGTGTGCAGCTTGCCGCCCCGCACCAAAAATACGTTTGCGACGGCGGCTTCTGCGATGAAGCCACGTTCATCAAGTAAGATCGCATCGACAGCACCAGCCGCTTGGGCGGCCATGGTTGCCGCATAGGAATTCGCATAAAAGCCAGAGACTTTGGCCTGGTGTAATTCAGGTTGGCTTGTGATCCGCCGTCCAATGCTTGTTGCAACGGTAATACCCGTCAATTCATCGGATTCAAAATAGCGGTCCCACTTTTGCGCCGCGACCAGCACGCCGACGGGGCTTTGTGCGGCATGAAAATTTAAAGACAACGATCCGGCACCGACAAAGATCAACGGTCGAATATAGGCATCCGTCAGGTTGTTTTGGCACAGCACATCAATCACGGCATCGCGGAGTTGGGTTTTGGAATAACGGACCTTCAGGTTCATGGCCTGGGCCGAACGCTCAAGACGGTCCAGATGATCCATTAAGCGAAAGACGACCGTGCTGTCCTCGCTGGCGTATGATCGAATACCTTCAAAGACTCCGGTGCCGTAGTGTAGGGTGTGGCTCATCACTGAAACGCGGGCCTTATCTTCGTCTAGCAATTGTCCGTCCATCCAAATTTTCATCTTGGTTTCCCTTTAAATCCCTGCGACATATTCTTTCCAGCGCGCGCCGCCGGCCCGCTTGTTGCCAACGGGCGGCGTGGGCATAACRTCGGCTTCGACATGAATSACCGTTGGYGCRGATTTTYTGAGCCCTTSCGCGATYAAGTCGGGCAATTCGKYTGCRTYGGAACAGGTCACRCCATGYGCGCCGAGSGCYTYTGCAAATCCCGCAAARTCATGGTGRAGCATGGTCGCACTGGCGGTTTTTTTGCTCTCTCGGAGTTCGTAGTGAATCATACCGAGCTGAGCATTCACGTTCACCACCCACACGATGGGAAGGTTCAGCCCCACGGCGGTGGCAATTTCATTGCCGTTCATTAAAAAGCAACCATCGCCCGTAAGCACCACCACATCTGCGGTTGGTTCGGCAAGTTTGGCACCGATCGCGCCGGCCGTAACGTGGCCCATACTGGCCCACCCCCACACCGTTAATAATCGACGATTGGGGCGGTCAGGAAAATAGTGAGTGGCCCACRGGAGGATGGAACTGGAATCGGCCAACACGATACCATTGTCTTGCACGACTTTGTCGACGGCGCGAATAATATCTAGGGGGTGAATGCCTTTACCATCTTGGCTATGTGGCGTGGTTGAAAGCGGCCATTTAGGACGTGCCGCCCAGCCATCCGCCCACTTGCGCCTTTGCGACAAAAAATGGGGTGCGGAAAAAACATTGTCGCGGGCCAACAGGTTTTCGGCAAAAACGGCCCCATCGGCTACGATTCCGATATTGGCACGATAATTACGACCAATTTCTTCAGGGGCAATATTGACTTGAATCATTGTGGCCGTCGATTCGACAATTTTATCCCAAGCATTGGTGGCGTAACTGTTAAAGCCAACGCCAACAGTCAGAACGGTATCAAATTCAGTGGCTTCAAATAATTCATCAACCATGGGCGTTGCTGAAATCCCCATGCTGCCAAGGTAATATGGGGACGCGGATGTAAAGAGCTTGCCCTTCGCCCGTGGCGTGCTGATGATGGGGATGCAATGTTTTTTGCTCAATTCGAAAAGGCATGCCACGGCTTCGCTTGAAGCTCCGCTGCCAAAGATGATCAGCGGGTGGTCGGCGGATTCTAATGCTGATATGACCTGATTGATGGCATCGGAACTGGGGGCCGGGACGCAGGGTAAAAGTATGACCGGGTCCAATGGCTTATAATGAATTTTTTTCGACCAAATATCGCGAGGTATTGCCAAATGCACAGGTCCTGGACGTCCCCGCAACGCTGTGGCAATCGCGTTTTGCACCCGGTGCAGGAGCGTCTTTTCAGATACGACCACTTCTGACAGCTTGCACACGGTGCTGAATATCTTGACCGTATCAAGCAGCCAGTATGGCGAACTTTCCTGAAAATCACCGCGCCCCCATGTGTCCATTGGGTTCATGCCCGTGATGACGAGCATCGGCACAGAATCTTGAAGAGCCGATGCAACGCCCGTCAGAAGGTTCGTCGCCCCAGGGCCCGTGGTCGCGCAACACACCGAAATCTTTCCAGATACGCGGGCATAACAATCGGCCATATAGGCAGCGCCCCCTTCATGGGACGTCAGGACAAAATCAATTTCATCCACATCGTCTATGCTTTTATGAAAAGGAATGGTGGCACCGCCGGGCATGCCGAAAACGTAATCGACGCCGGCCTCAATCAGACACCTCACAAGTGCATCTGAAACAGAAATTTTATGATTTCCTACTTTAGATTGTATTTCGAGGGGCGCTAAACCGTTTGTAAGTAAGTTTTCCATACATCACCTAACTCTTGGGGTGGATTAAGTTTTTAAATATCCTTTAGTTATGGCCGTCGATCAGACGGGCATAGGTCTTGCCGATATCCGTTATAATGACCGGGGCCGAAGCCACTCGGGCGTTGTCAACGATAACTTCGGTGGGGATCACGGCAGACGTAATACCTGATTGTTTGCGACACTTAAAGACATCGTCAAGAACGAAACCAACCACGGCTGATTTAACGGCTTGTGATAGACCATCGTCGGCACAAAATGCGGTAAAGGCCGAAAAGTGGTGGTCAAGACATTCGGCCGAGGTCGGCACTTTGTGTTGAGGCAACATTTTATGAAGTAAGTATTCATAGGTATTTTGCGGCTGGGCATCCCAACCCGCAATGACATGATGAATAAAGCCGTTCGGATTTGTCCGAGAATCGTAAAATCCACCATGTTCGACAAGCCGCAATAGATCGTCGCGCACCGTATTGGGCGCGCCGCTATCGTCAGCATTCCAAAATACGAACGTGTGCAGCAATTGGCGAACAGCAGAGGTATGGCGTGGTGGTCCGCCATTGGCGGCATCAAGGTTTTGTGCGGTCTTTAAAAGGTCAAAGGGGCTTAATGCACCGTCGATGAGCGACGATCCACGCGGCAGTTCAAGCAACTTTCCTTCGCTCATCCAATAAAAGCTTGATTGGGTCAGTTCAACAAAAGTTCCGGCGGTTAATTTTGAAAACGCTTCGTCGCCCACCTGTTCCTTAACCTTTTCCGCACACCGGGTCAGGCATTTGACGATATGTTCTTTTTGTTCGGCTTCGTAGGGTTGCCCATGGGTGGCTTTGAAAAATAGGTCGAAAACGTTCATTTCATAGAAAATGGGGAACAGATCAACCTGTCGCCAATAGCGGCTGACAACTTCAACAACCCAATCGGAAAGTACTTCAGGATCGACGTCTTGCACGGTCGTGCCCAATCGTTTGGGAACCATGTGCGCCCATCCGACGGGATAAAGCGCGACCCGGCGAAAGGACTCTGTTGCTGATTGAACGGTCTGGTCCAATTCCGCCCACTGGGGGGCACCTTCTTTGGCGCAGATTGAGCCCCAAAGACCATTTGGGTGACCGCCTTGAAATTCATGCCTGTGGTGGTAATGGATGAAGATCATATCGACGCCTAGACTGGCCACTTCGGTGTGGCCAAGTCTAGGGTCGGGACCAACAACTTCATAGTCTCCGGCAAATAGCATGTCTTGCCCTGTGGCAAACGCGCTATTGGTTATGAGGGGGGKCATCTGCACAATTTCCTTGCCGGAGTTTAACTTRCTTTATTTGTTATGATTGCCAAACTGACCCCAATGAACGATGTCATCAAAGCCCCGGCGTTGTTGGCGGGGTAATTCTTTATCGGCCGAATGACCAATGGCAATCAACATGGTGATGATATAGTCGTCAGGAACTTTCAAAAATTCACGCACGCCAGCGGGATCAAAACCGATCATAGGCAAGGTCGCTAAACCCATTTCATGGGCGACCAACATCAGGGTCATGGCGGCAAGAGACGACCCCCCGATCGCATGTTCGATTTTGCGGCCTTCATCAGGGTAAACAACATCAACGGCACCCATATAAGCTTGGCGAACCTCATCGTTGATATAACCGTTATCTTGAAACTGTTGCAAAATTTCGCTATCGCGGCGATGTGGRTCTTTGTCGCCAAGAACGGCCACTACRCCAACACAATCGAGAACCTGCTGCTGACCCCAGCATAAGGGGTGAAGGGCTGTTTTTTGGTCTTCATCRTCAATGATGATGAAATCCCACGGTTGAAAGTTAAAAGAAGAGGGGCTGAGTTCGCTCAGGTCAATCAAACGATGCCACTGTGCATCTGTTAAGGCCGGGCCGGGGGTAAAGTAGTGTGTTGATCGACGCGTTTTAATGGCGTCTTCCAAAGTCATAACGCTGGTTTTAAGGTCTGTCGTTTTTTCGGCAATTTTGTTCATTGCAGTGTTTCCTCATCTCATATTGTGGTCGCTTAATAATGGTTGAAGGCAAAATTAAACGCGAATCAGGTTGCACAATTACTGTATTTGTCCCGGTAGTCAACATAAAAGTGTAATATGTATTTGAATAATTCGCATAAAGGGTTGTTCTGCGGGATGAAAACGTTCATATGGCAAGCGCCTGCGTCGTAAGAACCTTACGGGGGAAACAATCACTGAAATCATGATATGACCTCGTTTGTGACACATACTGGCCACATTTAAGGGCTTAAATGCTTTCATCAAATGGCGTGGCTTTCCTTGTTCCCCCTCCCCTAGGTTAGCTGCGTCGTTTGATCAAAAATATGTAGCTTTGAGCGTCGTTTTRCRACKYGCTCGACCATTTCACAGTGATATCCCCTATTACAGTGCAAACTCAAATTGACTGGGTTCTTAAAAGGCCCAGCCAATTTTTTTGCTTCACACGGTGGCGATGTGTTTATCACAAGGTGGCTTGTCATTTGTGGCGGATCGTTTAAGGTCACGGCCTAGTTGAACCCAACAAGAATGCAAATGAATGACTCGATTTCGTGGACAAAATTTGGTGTGCGTGCGCGGGGAACACATGGTGTTTCGCGGCCTCGACTTTGACTTATCCAGTGGCGATGCGCTGGTGCTTATCGGTCCCAACGGCGCCGGAAAATCTTCACTTCTGCGCATGATGGCAGGTTTATTAAAGCCCTATGACGGACAAATGCTRTGGRATGGCGAAGATGTGCGGGATGATTTTGACGAACATGGGGCACATTTACACTACGTCGGGCACCACGATGCGGTTAAGTCGGTGTTGAGCGTTGCGGAAAATATTAAATTTTGGTCTGAATTGCGGGGGGGGGATGCTGCGGGTATCGCAGAAGCCTTGGMGACGTTCGACATCAAGCATCTATACGACATGCCCGGTCAATTTTTGTCTGCTGGACAAAAGCGTCGCGTCAACCTAGCCCGTATCATCGCTGCACCCGCACCTTTGTGGTTGCTTGATGAACCGACCACGGCCTTGGACAGAGACACTATTAAACGATTGGAAGCTGCCATTCAAAAGCACAGAGATGGTGGTGGCATGGTGGTGTTATCGACCCACGCCGATGTGAATATAGTGGACGCGAAGATCTTGGACGTTTCAAATTTTGCGGCAACGCCGACGTCTGATGAAGAGGTGCTGATATGAAGGATTGTCCATGAACTTGTTTCTGATTTTGGTTAAACGCGATCTCAATCTCGCTTTTCGTCAAGGCTTCGATTCGCTCATGGTGGTGGCCTTTTTTGTCATCGCTGTTGTGTTRTTTCCGTTTGGCGTCGGCCCGGAAACCAACATTTTAGCGCGCATCGCACCGGGCACCATTTGGGTCGCGGCGTTGCTGTCGTCGATGTTATCTCTTGAACGCTTGTTTCAAACAGATTATGACGATGGATCGCTGGAACTTTTGGCGCTGTCGCCGGTTGCCTTTGAGGTCACGGTGATTGCCAAGGTGGTGGCGCATTGGCTGACCACCGGCTTGCCTTTGATTCTTACGGCCCCGTTGTTGGCGGTGTTGATGCAGTTGCCCTCAGAAGGGTTTTGGGTGCTGATGATCGGTTTGGCGTTGGGGACTCCGGCGCTGAGTCTGATCGGGGCTGTGGGTGCGGCGCTCGTTTTGGGGTCGCGGCGGGGTGGGGTGTTGTTATCGTTGCTGATTTTACCCCTGTATATCCCCATTTTGATCTTTGGCGTATCGGCTGTGGATGCGGCGATCGGCGATTTGTCGGTGCGCCCACACGTGCTGATTTTGGCTGGTTTGTTGGTCGGCAGCCTGGCTTTGACCCCATGGGCATCGGCTGCGGCCTTGCGTCAAGCCTTGGAATAGCAAAGTTTTAGAACAAATAAAGTGGAAAAAGAACGCATTTGCCTCATTTGCGCCATGCTTTTATGGGAAACGTTGTCAAAATTAAGTTAAAAGAAATCCCATAATCGAATCTCACAATACGTAAAATACACGAACAACATCACCAGGATACACATGCACCGTTTTGCCAACCCCACACGTTTTCTTAAAATTGCCACCGCGATTCAGCCATGGGTTATGGGTCTTACCGTAATCCTTTTTGGCGTTGGCCTGTATATGGCGCTGATTGCATCGCCCGCCGATTATCAGCAAGGCGAAAGTGTGCGGATTATGTATGTGCACGTCCCCGCCGCCTGGATGGGCATGTTTTGTTATGGGGTTATGGCGTTGGCGTCGGCGTCGTCTCTGATCTGGAAGCACCCCCTGGCCGATGTGGCCGCTAAGGCGACSGCWCCTATMGGKGCSGCCTTTACCTTTTTGTCGTTGGTCACCGGATCTTTGTGGGGTAAGCCCATGTGGGGCACTTGGTGGGTCTGGGATGCTCGACTGACGTCGATGCTGATTTTACTTTTTTTGTATCTGGGATATATGGCGCTGCACGGCGCATTCGATGATCGTGTGCGCGGGGCTAAGGCCGCGGCGATCTTGGCCTTGGTCGGTGCTGTAAACCTGCCAATCATTAAGTTTTCCGTGAATTGGTGGAATACCCTACACCAACCGGCCAGCGTGATGAARATGGGTGGTCCTAGCATTGATTCTTCTATGCTGTGGCCGCTGTTTATATTGGCGATTGCGTTTAAGGGCTATTATGTTTGGGTTTTAATGGTGCGTATGCGCCAGGAATTGACCGCGAACAAGGTTCGGATCTTGCGCCTGAAGCAAGCACACGGCGGTTAAAGGAAGCACATGATGMAAAATTATTTAGATATGGGTGGATATGGCGCTTACGTGTGGCCATCTTACGGACTTACGGCCTTTGTGTTGTTGGTGTTACTGGTTGTTTCAATCCGTTCGCTCAATTCGACCGCGGCCACGTACAAGCGCTTGCAAGCCGAATTAGGTTTGGGCAAAGAAAAAATGCAAAAAACGGAGCCTTCAAATAGCAATGAAACGTAAACACAAACGTCTTACCTTTGTCATTATTGCAATGGCTTTGGTGGGGGTTGCTACGGGGTTGATATTATTTGCCTTGGGCGATGGCGTATCCTTGTTCCATAGTCCCACCGATATTGTCGAAAACCACCCAGCGGCGACGCAACGGTTGCGATTGGGCGGGCTGGTTGAAGAAGGTTCAGTCAAGCGTGCCGAAGGTTCAACCGTAGTCAAGTTCGCCGTGACCGATATGCTAAATACCGTCAATGTTTCGTATAACGGGTTGCTGCCGGACTTATTTCGCGAAGGCCAAGGCATCGTCACAGAAGGTCACTTTGTGGACAATGTGTTCGTCGCGACCGAAGTCCTTGCCAAGCATGATGAAAAATATATGCCGCCAGAAATCGCGGAGTCTTTAAAAAAATCTGGGAACTGGAAGCCTGAAAATGGTGGAGCCCCAATTGGAACGAAGGTGCCGACCCCAWGATCGTTGAACTTGGTCATTTTGCGTTAATTTTAGGCCTGATGGTGGCCTTTTTTCAAACGGTCGTGCCGTTGGTGGGGGCCCACCGCGGAGAACGCGCATGGATGGACTTTGCGACGCCAGCCGCCATCGTGCAGGCTATTTTGGCTATTTTGTCCTTTGCCGCCTTAACGTATGCTCATGTGGTTTCCGATTTTTCGGTTTTGAACGTGGTTCAGAACTCGCATACCGATAAGCCGATGCTGTACAAGGTCGCGGGCGTGTGGGGCAACCATGAAGGTTCGATGATGTTATGGGTGTTGANTTTGTCGATTTACGGCTTATCCGTGGCGGCATTTGGTCGCAATCTACCCCCTGCCTTGAAGGCTCGCGTGTTGGGGATTCAAGCGTTAATCGCCTTGGGCTTCTATCTGTTTATTCTGTACACATCTAATCCGTTTTCACGCGTATTCCCGGCCCCTTTAAATGGTCACGATTTGAACCCATTGTTGCAAGATCCGGGGTTGGCGTTTCATCCACCCTTGTTGTATTTGGGTTACGTTGGATTTTCGATTGCTTTTTCCTTTGCTATTGCTGCCCTCATTGAAGGGCGTGTGGATGCGGCGTGGGCCCGGTGGGTCCGTCCATGGACATTGGCGGCATGGGGATTTCTCACYGCGGGCATCGTTTTGGGGTCTTGGTGGGCCTATTACGAGCTGGGTTGGGGGGGCTGGTGGTTCTGGGACCCGGTCGAAAATGCATCGTTTATGCCGTGGTTGGTGGGAACGGCCTTGCTGCATTCGTCCGTCGTGGTGGAAAAGCGCAACACGTTAAAAAGCTGGACTATATTTTTGTCCATCGTCGCGTTTTCGTTCTCGCTCTTAGGAACCTTTATCGTGCGGTCCGGCGTATTGTCTTCGGTGCACTCGTTTGCCTCCGATCCGACCCGAGGTGTGTTTATCTTAGGCTTGCTGCTGGCCGTCGTTGGCGGTTCGTTCACGCTGTTTGCCATCCGCGCACCGAAATTAAAATCGGGCGGGCTGTTTCAGCCGGTCTCACGCGAAGGCTCGCTGTTGCTCAATAACTTATTGATGACGGTGGCTGCTGCTGCGATTTTGTTAGGAACGCTTTATCCTTTGTTCTTAGATGCGGTTGGCGGCGGCAAGGTTTCCGTTGGCCCTCCGTTCTTTAATTCGGTGTTTGTGCCTTTGATGGCGCCGATGCTTGCCGTTATGGCCTTTGGTCCCTTGATGGCGTGGAAACGCGGTAACTTAAGTAAGGCCTTCAAGCAGTTGTTTGTGGCTTTGGGTACAGGGGTCGTGGTGGTGGTTGCCAACAGCTTCCTCATCAAAGACGCCAGCGTCCTTTCTGTGTTGGGCAGTGGCTTGGCGGGTTGGCTTGTCATGGGCACGCTGACCGAAGTTGCCGTGCGTATTAAGCTGTTTCAAGCTCCGATCAGCGAAAATGTGCGGCGTCTCCTGAAGACCCCRCGTTCAGCTTGGGGTATGACCTTAGCCCATGCTGGTTTGGGCATTGCCGTGGCAGGTATGATTGGGTCTACGGTGTGGAAGCAAGAAAGCATCCAGGTTATGCAGGTCGGTGATACTGTGACCTTAAGCGGTTATGGGTACACCTTCCGTGGCGTGCACGAATCTCAAGGGCCCAATTACACGGCCACCGTTGCACAACTTGATGTGACCAAAGATGACCAACCGTTTGCCGTGATGTATCCGGAAAATCGCCTTTACCCCGTCAAGGGTATGCCGACCACCGAAGCGGCAATTAAAACCACCTTCTTCGCCGACTTATATGTCGCTTTGGGAAACAAAGATGGTCCAAGTGGCGGTTATGTGGTGCGCATTTATCATAACCCGTTGGTGTTGTGGCTGTGGATGGGGGCCGCGTTGATGGTCTTGGCCTCTATTGTCAGTTTGACTGATCGCCGCCACCGCGTTGGGGCACCGACCGAGTCAAAGCCAAAATCGACGGTCACGGCTGAAGCGATCGTTCCACCACCTGCGGTCCAATAACAAAGGAAGGGCAATTGAAGAAACTTACATACTTCATTCCTTTGGCGGTTTTGATCGTGCTGGGCATTTTCGCGACGATGCAGTTGAAGCAGGTATCCGATGGCAAGTCGGTTCGCGAACTGCCATCGGTCCTGATTAACCGTGAAGTGCCGTCCTTTGATTTACCGGCCATCGGTGGACAAGAGCGGGGTTGGGGCAGCAAAGACCTTGTGGGCCAGGTAACGATCGTTAACCTGTTCGGTTCATGGTGCATTGCGTGTTTGGCGGAACATCCGTTCCTGGTACATATTAAGTCCCAAAACCTGGTGCCAATTTACGGCATTGATTGGCGTGAAAAAGATCTGGTTGCCGGACCCCTGTGGTTGGCGAGGCACGGAAACCCCTATACCTTAATCGGTGCAGACCCAGAATCTATAGTTGCGATTTCCTTTGGTGTCACGGGGGCCCCCGAAAGCTTTATCGTCGATAAAAAAGGCGTGATTCGTTATAAGCAAACGGGCGTAATAGATGCCGCCGTGTGGCAAAAAACCTTGTGGCCACTTATTCAGGAGCTCCGCAAAGAATGACTTTAAAAGCCCTCGTCTTTATGTTGGCGGTGGCGGTGTTTACGCCGACCATCGTCTTTGCTATTGAACCCAGTGAAGTTCTGAGCGACCCGCTTCTTGAAGCGCGCGCCCGTGTTGTGGGCAAAGGCTTGCGTTGCGTGGTGTGCCAAAACCAATCGATTGACGAGTCCAATGCGGACTTAGCGCGCGACATGCGCGTGTTGGTGCGCGCGCGCATTACACGGGGCGATACCAATGAACAGGTCATGGCCTATATGGTCGATCGTTATGGTGACTTTGTGCTTATGAACCCCCCCTTAAAGGCTTCGACGGTGGTGTTGTGGTTCGGTCCCGCCGTGATTGCGGGGCTTGGCCTGTTCGCGGTGTTTAGTTTTTATCGCCGCCGCAATGAAGAAGAAGCCGAAACAAAGGCCTCTAATGTTACGAACGCTCAAGATGCTCCTTTAAGTGCTGCTGAACGCAGCAGTCTTAAAGCTCTCATGAAAGAAGACAACGTATGACGACCCTTTGGATTTTTGCAGCCGCCCTCACCGTTCTTACTGTTGCGGCTTTGTTATTGCCGATGATTTTACGGTCACGGAGCAGTGTTGAGCCAACCCGCGCCCAATTTGACTTGGCGGTCTATAAAGATCAGCTGATCGAAATTAACCGTGATGTCGAACGGGGCGTCTTATCGGCTGATCAAGCCACCGCTGCCGGTTCGGAAATTGAACGTCGCATGTTGGCCGCTTCAAGCGATGACGGTGATGCTGTCTTTAGCAATGCCCCAGCCCCTAAATGGTTGATGCTTGTTATTTTGATTGTCATCCCGGTGGGCGCGTTTGCCCTTTATTTCAACCTTGGCGAACCAACGATGAAGGATCAGCCGTATGCGCAACGCGAAATACCTACACCGGGTGAAAAGCTGTCGCGTAATGCCCAAATCGAAAAAATGATTGTTCAGCTTAAAAAACTGATCAAAAAAGAACCCGACACGCCTCGCCATTGGGCCATGTTAGGGCAAGCCAGTCAAATGATCGGAAATTTGGCGGAATCCGTGCAAGCTTATCAACAGTTAGTGATTGTGACCAAGCGCAATCCCGAAGCGTTGATGGTGTTGGGGGAAGCATTATTTGTCGAAGCCGGAGAAGTGGTTACACCAGAAGCCGTGGTGCTGTTTAAAGAAGCCAAGGTCGCTATGCCACAAAACCCGATGACCTATTACTACTTGGCGATAGAACGTCAAATGGCTGGAGACGATCAGGGTGCGATGAATGAATACACGGCCTTGCTCAATGTTTCCCCGTCTAACGGCCAATGGGTGCCCAATATCCAAGGTCGCATGAAGGCCTTGGCGAAAAAGTCCGGGCTGCCCGTACCCGTCGTTACACTGTTGGCCGCATTACCTGATAAAGCCCCGCTACCGGTCTCTGGTCCCACACGCGCACAAATGCAAGACGCGCAAAATATGTCGAGCGCAGATCAAAATGCCATGATCATGACCATGGTTAATCGGTTAGCCGATAAGCTTAAAGAAAATCCGGATGATTTGGCCGGTTGGAAGCGGCTGGTCAATGCCTATCGAGTGTTGGGCGATCAGGCCAAAATGGCCGAGGCTGAAGCTCAGGTTAAGCGACTTGAGAAGTCTTCTCCGTCCTCCTCTTCCTCTGTCATTGTACCGGGCCCAACCCAACAACAGATCAGAGATGCGCGCAGCATGTCGGCGGGCGATCAGCAGGCTATGATCATGACCATGGTCAATCGGTTGGCTGATAAGCTTAAAGACAATCCGGATGACTTAGCCGGCTGGAAACGATTGGTCAATGCTTATCGGGTGTTGGGCGATCAGGCCAAAATGGCCAAGGCTCAAACACAAATTGATCGCCTTGAAGGCCGCTAAAGCCTAAATTCATGTTCAAAAATAGTCTTTATTTTTTGAATCAAACGGTGTGGTGAATAGGGTTTGTGCATAAAATGAGTGACGCCAAATGTTTTCGCATCGACGGCGGATTCTAGCTTTCCACGCCCCGTAATCATGATGAAGGGAATGTGAGGATTTGTTTTACGAATACGTTGTAACAGTTCCAACCCTGACAAATGCAGCATGTTCCAGTCGCTAATGATCAGATGATAGGGTTCTGTGGCATTGTTGAAGAGCTCCCACGCATCTGCGCCATTTTGGGTCATTTGCACGTCTTCAAATCCAAGATTTTTCARMWMYRRWGSMATTAAWYRYSASCMYTGTGCATCGTCTTCTGCAACCAATACGCGGTAGTATCGAAAGGATGTCGTGTTCATGTCAGATTACCTTATTAACCCTGTTGCAAATGATCCGTCTTGATGACACGGGCGCAACGCTTTCTATTCATTCTGGGTTTAGAGCCCGGTTTGGATGTTGATGGGGCCTGCCACGGTCCTGATTCTATCAGCATAACGGTGTATGTAATAACGGTATCTTTGTGATAAAGTACAAAAATATTTATGATGACCAATGCTGTGTTTAACGCGCCCCCCAAACCTGCTCAAAGCATGTTTATACGCACGTTCGTCTTTCGTCAGAAGCCTCGCTTTGGTTTTTTTTCGGGGATGGCGATGGCACAATAATCTTTTTGCAGGCCTTGATATCCACGGTCCGCATAAATATGAAGGTCTTCCGGAAAAGGGGGCCGCGCCCGCAAATTCGTAAGTCATGMCCSKRCCMRRSRRCTAGGGCCTGTTGACAATCATCTRGCGGCGATTATGCCCGCTGCTAGGKTCCAATTTGCAATATAGCTGACATCCGTTTTGTCATATCGMGTAGCAATGCCCCTAAATTCCTTGATTTTAGCAAAATAGTTTTCAACCAAATGCCGCCWTTTATAGACTTCTTTGYCGTGTGGAATTTGWGWTTTTCTGTTGCTTTTTGAAGGRATGACRAYGCTGGCTTTTCGGTCCGTCAGTTCGTCACGCAACCAATTTGCATCAAAGGCCTTGTCGCCAAGAAAAGCCGCAAATTCTATAKCCTTGATCACAGTCTCAACCCCAAGCAGATCATGGCGTTGACCAGGAAGAAGCGTAAATCGAATTAAATTCCCCAAGGCATCAACAAGAGCTACGATTTTGGTGGTCAGACCGCCCCTTGAACGTCCTATGGCCTGATTTTGAGTCCCCCTTTTGCGCCGCTGGCCTTCTGATGAACGCTTACGATGGTACCGTCAACCATGACATATTCAAAATCGGCKTCYSCSGATAGGCKYTCRAATATSCGMTCRAAAACGCCRCKYYTKGCCCAGCGGCGAAAGCGTGTGAACGTACTGTTCCAGTTCCCGAAGCCCGTTGGTAAATCCCGCCATGGGGAACCTGTGCGCACACGCCACAATACGGCTTCAAGAAATAGTCGGGTGTCTTTTGCCGTGACACCACAATCTGTGGACTTTCCGGACAATACGGGCGAAATTTGCGCCCATACAGTATCAGTGATAACAAAACGATCTGGGTTCATCAGTACTTTCTCCTAAAAGAAAGCTTGAATCACATTTTGAGCAGATTGGGAACCCTCTAATTGTCAACAGGCCCTAGGCGTAAATTTCTATTTTCACATTTTCTATTTGGGCAATTGTAAAGTTTTACACGGCCAATTTTCATAGCTTCATTGTGATCTGCACAGACCAAGCGACCAGAGACAATGTATGTTGGCAGTTTTCGGACTTTAGCTTGTTTTTGGCGGCGGCGTTTTTCCATACGGGCTTCTTGTGCGGCTTTTTCATCCTCATTCAATACTTTATTTAATAAAACCCTTTGTTTTCGTAGGGTTGAACGGGCTTCAACCTTTTTTTGAACCCCGTCAAAATAACTTTCTTCAAAAAGTGCCAGTTCCGGTATAGGAATTTTAAGCCAGTCTTTCTCTGGCCGTAAAAAAGAAAGGCGTCTTCCTGTATCCGGATGCTTCCGATAAGCCATACGGTTAAATGTCACTATACCTTTGTATAAAGATTGACGAAGAAGGCCTGTTTTACGCGCCAATTGACCGATCAAGGTCGTGGGAATCCATTTTCTGCCTTTAGATGAAGGTATCCCTTTTAAATTTAAAGTATCGCAGATATTTTGCAGCGTCATGCCTTCGTCA
>JAESSB010000022.1 GCA_016764335.1 Magnetovibrio sp. | reverse complement strand
GGTAGATTTTATGCGCACCTTCCCCATGATTCACAAAGGTTGAACCGTCGCGAAAATGACCCTTATGGCTTTCCGTGCCCCCCGGCTGCGCTGTATTGTGTAAGACTTCGTCAATCCTTTACAATCATCTTAAATACAGTCTTATATTCACAGCATTACCCATGCTGTGCAACCTGTCAACGCTCAAACGTTTTCATCCTTAGATCACGTAACGATTGACGGCCTCATAGAGTGTGGGCGGTGTAATAGGCTTGGCTATACACTCAACACATCCCGCATCGGTGATGCTGGATGGACCGCCATAAAGCGGGAAGCCCGTCATTGCGATGATGGGTATATCTTTCGATTGATCGTTGGCCTTCAGCAACCGCGTGTAATCCAAGCCAGAAGCCTTGGGCAACTGTAAGTCCATGATGATGAGATCAGGCCTGTGCATTTCGACCAAGGCAATAATATCGGTGCCATCAATGGATTGAACCGTTAAATATCCTGCGCGGATCAGCAAATCGCTAACCAACTTCATCTGCATAACATCATCTTCTACGATAAGTATGACCTTAGACATTTGCAATTTATCCATGTTCWTATTTCTWATTATAGAAGCATTATAGACTGCAGAGCAAATTAAACCCATAATCCATCCTGCTTAGAGACCAGACGAACAACCCTAAAGAAGGTATTCAATCCTCATTTTTTTGTCTACACTCCCACAACCCCGGCGATAAGCATGGCCATGGGCTCTTCATCGAAACCGAACAAAGGTCGCCTTATGGAACTTCACTTCACGGTTTGGCAATTCGTGCGCTTGATGGTGCAATTGGAAGATCATCCCGATTCGCTCTTTGAGGCCTGGGACGATGTATGGCGTACTCTGGATACGAATTTAACAGAGCTTGCCGAACACGATGCCGATGCCTTTAGCGATATGATGATGAACCAAGACGTCATCATTGAAGACGCTACGCCGCCTCAAGCTCTGGCCGCCGAAGAAGCCCTTAAAATGGTCATGGTCCAATTGGATAAGGCCATTGCCGCCGCCGGAGCAAATGACAACAGTGACGAACAAAGTGAACACCTTCAAAGTTTAAAGTTTGAACGTCGCGAACTGCGCCAATTGACAAGAAAATTAGCCCGTCAAGGTCTTGTGTCTTAGTTGACCTCAGCATCATCCGCATCGCGCGGTAACAGCGTGATAAAACCACCCGATCCGGCCAAGTGATGTGTTTCTAAGTCGGCGGTCATGGCTTTGGTCTTAATAGCAGCCCATTCCATTTTGGCAGCTGCGTTGGTATGGTCCGATTCTGAGGCCTGTTCACATAAGATGCGCATACCGCCTTCTAACATGGTAAAGGCATGAGTCAGCACCAGGGCTTGATCGTGGCTAAATTCGAACCCGCCTGTGTGCTCAAAGGCATCCGCCAATTCACGAAACAGTTCTCCCGTTTGCACCAAATCACCGGGATCGACGTCAGGTTCGGTTTCGGTTAGGCGTTCCGACAAATAGCGTACAATAGAAGCGTACAGCTTGGCTTCCGCATCTGCGGGGACCGGTTGTTCATGTTCAGGCGGTTGATCTTCATCCATAACTCATGTCTTTCGTAAATATACAGATACAGTTTTAGGCACCTTATCGCGTTCGCCCAACGGCAACAAGCCTTGCGGGTTTTTAGCCTTGTCCGTATGATATGTATCATCAAAAGGGTGAAGTTTGGGCCACATTCGATAGGGCTTATTAAAAGTGATCATGACGACCCTTCAATTATTTTCGTATATTGGACGTGGCCGTTTTACGCAGATTACCCTGGCGACCATTGGGGCGATTTATCGACACCTGCGCACGTATCAACATTTGCAAAGGCGGCATAGGCGAAAAAGTTCCCGCTGAACCTAGGATAAAATACCCCACTCCTTTCTCTTCGAAAGGAAAAATTGCGCCTTGGACGGGTGAAGGCCAATTTACCGTGGCGCGCCGCGTTGTTATTCGTTATCAAACGTGCCCCATCGCCTTGTAAACGAACTTCATATTTTGGCCGGCGTGTCGTCGAATCACTTCCATGATGATGTGCAGGTCCGCGCACCCAGCGGGAAGTTTGGTTGTATTATGGCATCACCAACGCGTTGAACCAGGGCCTGAAGGCGTATTGGGAAAACTGGCGCTATAACACAATCTCCTTCATCTGGATGTTTGCGATAGTCAGCCCTTGGTCAGGAAAAATTGGGGGGCATTGATTAGGTAATGCCCCTAATTTTTAGCGGTACAAATAAGTAGAATGTTCTCGTAACGTAACCTGAGGAGATTCAAATGGAAAAGCCCGGTTATTCAGACGCACAAATCATCGCTATTTTAAAACAGGCTGAGACTGGCTCTACCGTTCCAGAATTACGGTGGAATTACGGTGACAGTGCATTAAACTCCAACCTTAACCTTTGGCCCACGCTTCCCCGCCTTTAATTGTCGACCTGTATATTCTTCAGCTTATCTAATAAACGCATCATCTCCAATCGGGCGACCGATGGTTTCGGATTGGCGCAAGGTTTTGAAATGTGCATCTTCCTCGCCCGCATCAATGATCTGGTTTACGGCTTTGATATAAGGTTCCACGGCCTTGCAATCGGTGACATCGTCCTTTTTGGATGGGTTGCGATAGGCATGAATCACCGACCATTGCCAGTCCTCAACTCGCCGGACAAGTTTCGCTCTGACAGGGTTTAACGCAACATAAGCCATTGCCGCAACCGTATGAGCCTCGTCCATTGCCACGCACCCGAACCGCCCTTGCCAGAAATGGCCTGTGCGTTTTTCTCGTGCGTGAATATGTCCGGCATAACGTCGATGAACTTGTGAGAGTGCCCGGCGTAGACTGTCCGCATCGGACGGTGTCAGGATCAAGTGGGTATGGTTGGGCATTAAGCACCAGCCCCAAATACTCACGCCGTTAATGCCGCMATGTTCAACCAGAAGGTCACGGTACAAAWCATAGTCCGCATCACAAAAGAATGTCTGCGCCCGCCCATAGCCACGCTGAGTTACATGGTGGGGAGTGTTGGTGCGCATGCAAGTCTAGCCATAGGACGATGATAGCAGGTGCGGAATGGAAAGTCTATTTAGTGCACTGTCACCGCAATCCTCACCGCAATCCACTAGTGCACTGTCACCGCAATCCACCGCAATCGGCAATCCCTGTCACCGCAATCCCCTGTCACCGTAATCCTTGCATTTTACCTCTTCATTTGTGAAAAGGGATGAAAGTGGGTTTCGTCACCGGGCAGGGTTTCAATGAGTCTCCCGACCAACCAACAGGTGGGCTCTAAAATTATGCGCACCAGCTTGCCTTTTAAATTAGGGCGGGGGCGTGCGTCCATTTGGTAGGCTACTTCTTCGGCGCGCCATCGGGCGATGGGTTCAATCATGTACGTCGCCATTTATAGACGTCCTTATCGTGTGGAATTTGAGATTTTCTGTTGCTTTTTGAAGGGATGACAATGCTGGCTTTTCGATCCATCAGTTCGTCACGCAACCCGTTTGCATCGAAAGCCTTGTCGCCGAGAAAAGCCTTAAACTGCACATCTTTGATCACAGCCCTCACCCCAAGCAGGTCATGGCGTTGACCGGGGAGAAGCGTAAATCGGATCAGGTTTCCCAAGGCATCGACAAGAGCTACGATTTTGGGGATTAAACCGCCTTTTGATCGTCCGATAGCCTGATTCTTAAGTCCCCCTTTTGCGCCGCTGGCCTTCTGGTGAACGCTAACGATGGTCCCGTCAATCATGACATATTCAAAATCGGACTCGCTGGACAGGCTCTCAAATATTCGATCAAAAACGCCACGCCGTGCCCAACGTCGAAACCGTATGAAGGTGCTGTTCCAATGTCCAAACCCAGAAGGCAAATCACGCCAAGGGGAGCCTGTCCGCACACGCCACAACACAGCCTCTAGACATAAACGGGTATTTTNGGCCGTTACGCCACAATCCGTAGATTTYCCTGATAAAACGGGGGAAATCTGTRTCCAAACYTKATCGGTGATAACAAAACGTTCTGGGTTCACGCTTTCTTCTAAAAGAAAGCTTGAATCACATTTTAGCCCCGTTGGGAATCCCCTAATTGTCAACAGGCCCTAGAAAATAGTTTCGTATTCGAATATACCTTTCAGAGATCAAAGTATTGGATATTTGGCAAAGCCGATGGCCTGCTCATTTATGACTTAAACATGTACAAAAGAAGCACTTTAGAGTCTTGATAAGGAACCTGAAATAAAAGAGCGTCACGGCTGTAAAAATATCTCATCGTTAACAAAAGGCAAACTTTGACCGGGTTCAATGTTCTATCGAAAACACGCCTTACCCTCTCTAGCCACTCAGCGCAGAGGGCCCATGTGAAAATGTACACGCGAAAACACAGATCACATCATGGTTGTGTCGCCAGAAAGCCCACAGCCCAGATCCTATAGGGGTGACCAAAATGGTAAACCTACATGAATGAATTCATATGTAGTTAAATCAACCTATTACGTTACGCACGTGGATAGGATCAATCAAACGCGCCCTAGGGCTTGACCTGAAAACAACATATTTGGGACCTAGGGTCCGAAAATAGATAAATTAATGGGTTAATGGATGTTGAGTAAATATACATAATAATTGTTTATTTTCATTATATTGAATACTTATTATAATCTATAACATGAATTATAATATCACAATATAGGCAAAAGTATCATAAAAACAACAAATGTAGTTGACGTAGGTGCCTTGGTGCTTACAGTTGCTCAACTCTGGTACTAGCCTAGGATTCAACTCAGGCTCTCAATTCAAACGAAGGTTATGCTGAACACCGCAATAGCCAAGGGAACGCAATAGGTATGACCAAAGCAAAAGAAAAATCTTCTCAAAAACATTCCTACACTGTTCCCTGCTCAAGCGCCTTTAGGGATGCGACAATGGCCCTTGCAAGCCGTAAAAAATGCAATGTTGCGGATCTTGCGCGTTCGGTGGCGTTGGTGGTGCCAATCGTCTTAATTGACAGCTTCCCCGACCCCGGTGGTCCGGCCCGTGACGATCGTGAAACGGTGATTTTGAAATCAGGCARAGCCGAAGGAAAGCCGTGGCGGCGCAAGCCACGGCTGCAAGTCCGCATGGCACGGGGGTTCGCCMTTGAAACGATTCGCAAAGCCCTGGCCTTGGCCTTTGCTATTGATGATGGGGATATGAGCGTCGCCGTTAAATCTGTGAAGGATAAGAAGGAAGATGAACAAAAGCAGGCTGAGCAAAATCATCTTCTGCGGGATGCCGACGCCGCGTTACGCAAAACACACGACGATCATGAACGCTTGCAAAACACGATTAAGTCTTTGTATTTCGAGCCGTTGCTGGGCGGCGTGCACACCCAAGAACATGCAATGTATGTGATGGGCTTTGCGCCGGGTGACATTCCCGATGCCAGGGATGTGCGCCAACGCTTTCGCCGGTTAGCCACGGTCTATCACCCCGATGGAAAAAACGGCTGTCACCAACGCATGAGCCAATTAAATGCCGCGATGGAGATATTGCGCTGATTTAAACCCCGTCCATAAAAAAGCCGCCCAGCGTTAAACTGGGCGGCTTTAATGTAAGCGATAGACGAATTTAGCGACGATCACCAAAAAGTCTCAGCATCATAATAAACAGRTTKATGAAGTCGAGGTAYAGGGTCAACGCSCCCATGACRGCCTTCTTGGTGGCGACTTCATGGCCRTCACCTTCATAGTACATCAACTTAATTTTTTGCGTGTCATAGGCGGTCAGGCCCACAAAGATACCGACGCCAACAATGGAAATGACCCAAGRCACCATTGGGCTGGCTAAGAAAATATTAACGACCGAAGCGATCATTAGGCCAATCAAGCCCATAATCAAAAAGGACCCGATGCCCGTCAAATCACGCTTGGTGGTGTARCCGTAAAGGCTCATCCCAGCAAAGGTTCCGGCCGTGATGAAAAACACCCGTGTAATGGATGTGCCCGTGTACAAGAAGAAAATGGACGACAACGATAATCCCATCAGTGCCGCATAAAACCAAAATACGCCCTGGGCGGTGCGGGCGCTTAACTTGTTCATGCCAAAGCTCAACAGCAGAACCAAGCCGATGGGGGCCACGGCAATCACCCAGCCAAGACCGGTCATGCCGGTGATATACGTGCCCTCAAAATTATAAAACAGGCGCGCCAATGGCATATAGTTGGCGGCGATCATGGCAAAGATACCCGTGAGCGCAAGGCCTGATGCCATGTAATTGTAAACTTTAAGCATATAAGCCCGCAGACCCATATCTATGGACCCGGCTTGGGCTTGGGTTGAGGTACGTAATGTTGACTGATGTTCGGTATCGAAGGCCATGAGGCGATCACTCCATACGGGTGTTAAACTTAGATTCTAACCCTAATATGTCAGGAAATTGAGGCGAATCAAGGGCAAAGACGCAATAATCAAAATCTATTCATTACGCAGATGCCGACTTGCCTTTTCGCCCAGCGCGCGCCAAGTGCCAAAAAATCCGGTGAAGGTGGTCAGGGCGATTGCGGCGAAAACGGTCACAAAAACCTGCGTGGGCAAAAACACCCACGTCATAGCCATGATATGTTTGATGACAGCCCATGAAATAAGCGTGCCCATGCCCGCCCCAATAAGTCCGGTCAGCAAGCCCAACAGTCCAAATTCAAGCAAAAAAGCCCCCATCACTTGGCGCCGCGTGGCCCCTAAGACCTTAAACACCACACTGTCATAAACCCGTTGCGCCCGTGCGGCGGCAATGGTTCCAGACAACACAACGATACCAGCCAATACCGTGACACTGGCCGTAGCCGTGACGGCGGCCCCCACGCCAGCGATAATTCGGCTGGCGGCTTCAAGGGCATCCCGCACGCGAATGGTCGAAATATTCGCAAAAAGCTGTGCCACCGTGCGCTCAATTTCAGGTTCAGCAGAGACATCGGCCTTAATTGCCGCAATATGGGTATGGGGCGCTTTTTCCAGGGTTCCGGGCGCAAAAATAATGGCAAAATCAAAACGAAGGGTCCGCCAATCAATTTTGCGCAAAGAGCCAATTTTAGCCTGAATGTCGCGGCCCATCACGTTAATGGTTAAAGTATCGCCAACGCCGATGCCAAATCCTTTGGCAACCCGCGCATCAAACGAAATTAAGGGTGGTCCCGTATAGTTTTCTGGCCACCACTGACCGGCGGTAAACACGGTGCCCTTGGATGGGGTCGCCGCATAGGTCAGCGCCCGGTCACCATTCACAGCCCAGCGCACGCCCGGATCAATGACGGCCTGGTCGACGGGTATAGTGTTAATTTTAACGATACGCCCACGTAACGATGGCATTCGGGTCAGCTCAAAGGCACCCGGTATGGCCTTMAGCACTTGGTCAAATTGAKCAACTTGACCGGGTTGGATRTCGATGAAGAAAAAAGCCGGGGCTTTATCRGGRATCGTCTGTTCGATTTGATGACTGATATTGCCYTGTATTAAAGYCACGGCRACCAAYACKGATAATCCTACACCCAACGCTAAAACGACGCCGGGTGTTGAACTGTTGGGGCGATGTAAATTCGCTAAGGCCAAACGCAGCACGGCGTGATTGGGGCGCGGCATATGCTTCGCCGCCTTCATAATCAACACCGCCCCCATGCGCAGTAAAAAAATGGTGATGATGGACACGACCACAAACCAATAGGCAAAGTTCTTTTCTGCGGCCCAATACACCACCAGTGTCGCCAAGGCTAAAACGCCGATCACGATGGCAACGATATATTTAAGTCGTGGCCACACCGTGATGGGCAAAACGGTCGTGCGAAAAAGATTGGCAGCAGGGGTTTCTCGGGCTTGGGCCAACGGCCATAAGGCAAAGGTGCCAGACACCAAAAGACCAAACACCGCCGCCTTAAACAAAGCCGCCGGGTATAGGCCAGCCTGTGGGGCAACCGGAAGCTGGTCGCCCATAAAGGCGATGCCGATCAGGGGAAGACCTGCACCGATCACAAGGCCGATGAAGATCCCCAAAAGACTCAGCACGAAYACCTGMARCAGRTAGGCTAAAARMACCAARCCMCCAGGAGCCCCCARACATTTRAGGGTGGCGATGGTMGAWGTTTTGGTGTCAAGATAACTGCGCACCGCACCCAGCACGCCAATGCCGCCGACCAACAACGCGGTCAATCCGGCAAAGGTCAAAAACAAACTGAGGCGGCGCACAAACCGTTGTAAACCTGGCGCTGCATTATCAGGGCCATTGATGCGCCATCCCTCGTGCGGAAATTTAAGTTTAAGGACTTCGATAAAGGCCAAGGGGTCATGGCCTGGCCGCAATTGCAGACGTTGATAATAGCGAATTTGGCTGCCCAATTGGACCAATTTGGTTTCAGGCAAGGCAAGGCTTGAAACCATAAAGCGGGGGCCAAAGTTAATGATGCTAGCAACTCGGTCAGGTTCATTATCCAAGACGGCACGAATTTGAAAAGTCGCTTGGCCAACGCGGACCTTATCGCCGGTGTGAAGACCCAGTTTGGGTAAAAGCCCTGCTTCAACAACGGCCCCCCAAACGCCATCTTGCTTGGCAAGTCTAGCTTGCAAATCACCGCTGGGGGTCATGGTGACAGCCCCAACCAAGGGATAAATTGTGTCAACACCTTTGAGTTCGACCAGGGCGCGGGCCGTGGGTGTTTGAGCCATCGCTTTCATTTCCAAAACCGCCGATACCTTGGCGGCTTGGGCGTTCAGATAAGCAAGTGCTGCGCGGTCAAAGGGACGTTGTTGGGACCGTATGCTGACATCGCCCCCCAATAAAAATCGGGCATCCGCCATCAACCCGGCCGTCACCGCTTCGCTGATTGAGCCAACGGTGGCGATAGCTGCGACGCCCAAAGCTAGACACGACAAAAAGACCCGAAAGCCTTTCAACCCCGTGCGCATTTCACGGCGTGCAATGCGCCATGCGAGACTAAAATCGTTCATGAACTGGTTTCATCACGGGTGATATTGCCGTCGCTCATTGACAAAATACGCGCACAGCGTTGGGCCAAGGCCGGGGCATGGGTGATCAATAATAATGTGGTGCCCTTGCGCGCATGCAAATCAAACAGTAAGTCCATGATGTGATCCCCGGTGGCCCCATCCAAATTGCCCGTCGGTTCATCGGCCAATAAAAGGGTTGGTTCACAAACAAAGGCCCGTGCCAACGCCACCCGTTGTTGTTCGCCACCCGACAATTGGCCTGGATAATGGCCTAGGCGGTGATCCAACCCGACCGCCGCCAATTGATCGCGGGCGGCATCAAAGGCATCAGCCCGCCCGGCAAATTCAAGCGGTAACGCGACATTTTCCAGCGCCGACATGGTCGGAACAAGGTGAAAATTTTGAAACACGATGCCCGTATGTTCGCGACGAAACAACGCCAACTTATCTTCATTGAGATTGGTGATATCCAAACCAGCGACTTTTACGCACCCCGATGTGGGGCGTTCCAATCCGGCGGCAACCATCAGCAATGAGGTTTTGCCAGAGCCACTTGGCCCGACCAACCCCACCGTTTCTCCACGCGCAATTGTAAGGTCAAGCCCTCGAAGAATATTGACCTCACCGGCATCGCTGGTCAAAGTTAGGTGAATATCGCTAAGATGGATGGCGGGTGACGGGTTTGCGTTGGTCATGAAAGGCCTTTGATGCTGTATAAAATAGTCTTCAAGAGATATGGCGTTATCGGCCGTATTGTCAATGTTTTGGGCGTTTTGGCCCTGGTGGGGCTTGGAAGTTCACCCACACGCGCGGGCGAAGCGTTCAAGGTCTTGGCGTTAGGGGACAGCCTAACGGCGGGCTATGGCCTGGCTGGACCAAAAGCTTTTCCCCGACAATTGGAAGCGGCGTTGCGTGACTTGGGTCATCATGTGACCATCATCAACGGCGGCGTATCGGGCGATACGTCGGCGGGGGGGCGGTCGCGGTTGGACTGGCTGGTTGACGGAACGATAGACGCCGTAATTATTGAATTGGGGGCTAACGATGGAATGCGTGGCCTTGATCCGGCAAGTACGCGGCAAAATATAGACTGGATTATCCGCACCCTTAAGGCAAAACAGGTGCCGATTTTACTGACGGGGATGTTGGCCCCGCCCAATTTAGGGGCGGATTATGGGGCTGAATTTAATGCGATTTACAGCCAACTAGCAACACAGCACGGTATTGCGCTTGACCCGTTTTTTTTACAAGGTGTTGTCGCGGACCCGACCTTGAACCAAGCCGATGGACTTCACCCCAATGCGCAAGGCGTAGCGGTGATCGTCAAACGTTTGGTGCCCCAACTGTTGGCTGTGCTTAAACAGAAAAAGCGCGCCCCGTAACAAAAAGGCGCGCTTTAAAGCGCGGAGGTTACCACAGAACTTTGTATCAACTTTAACAAAGGAAAAGCCAAATTGATCCGTTTATTTGTCGGCCTAAGGTTGCCTCAGCAACACAATGAACGGCTGAGTTTGATCTGCCATGGCATTGAGGGTGCGCGCTGGGTCGAGCCTCAAAACCTTCACCTGACCTTGCGTTTTATCGGCGACGTGGATGAAAATATAGCCGAAGACGCGCTGGCGGCCCTGAACCAAGTTCAGGCAATACCCTTTGATCTTAGCCTGGGTGGCCTGGGGACCTTTGGCCATCCAGCCTACGCATTATGGTTGGGGGTCAAAGATAAATCCCATGGCGGCTTGGCGGCGTTACAAGACCGCGTGGAAAACGTTTTGGTCCGTGCGGGCTTAATGCCTGAGGGACGAAAATTCACCCCCCACATCACCTTGGCGAAAMTCAAAAGAACCCGYGAAAAACATTTATCCAGATTTATYAAAAGTCACWCTGAATTGGTCATGGMCCCGTTTAAGGTAGAAGCCTTTACCCTGTTTCAAAGTCAYCTCACCCACGCCGGCGCACAATATGAAGGCGTCAAAGATTATGGACTTGAAGGCTTAATAGCCGAACCGCTGTAGCGTGCGTTCAACAGATTGCACATACGCACCGCCAAAAAGTCGGACATGAACCAACAATGGATATATATTATAGAGCGCACGACGTTCTTCAAAAAACCCTGGATTTAGGGGATGAAGGTCCTGATAGCGGTCAAAAAATGAGGCCCCAAAGGTGTCGAACAAGGTGCTGAAGGCCAATTCGATTTCCGGGTCGCCATAATAAATCGCGGGGTCGATAAAGCCCGTGATGCGTCCGTTGGCACATAGTATATTGCCGGTCCACAGGTCACCGTGTAGCAAGGCGGGTTGATCCGGTTCGGTGAGCCAACGGTCAAGGTGAGCGGCAAAGTTTTCAATTCGAATACGTAATGAGGTTGGTAATTGACCCGCCCGTTCGGCCTCACCACTCATATAAAGAAGTCTTTGGTCGCGAAAAAAATCGATCCAAGATACCGTCCAAGCGTTGGGTTGGTGCAGGCCTCCAATGACGGTAGCGTGCGCGAATCCAAAGCCATTGGATGTCGTGAGACTGTGCAGGTCGGCGAGCATGGTGGCCCCGTGACGTTGTGCCGCGGCATCAAGGTCGCCACGGTTTTCAAGCCGATCCATCAGCAATAAAGACTCATCGGCAAAATGCACTTTGGGCACAGGAAGGTCGGAATACTGAGCCAAGTACGTCAGCATATCACTTTCAATCGTCAAGCCGCTGCCAGGGGCGCCAATTTTTGCCACCCATACGCGGCCATCCGGGAAAGAGACTTGATAAACATCGCCAACACAGCCGCCCGACAGCCGTATAACCTGATTGGGGCGAAAGCCGGTAAGGCGTTCAATCGTGGCGGCAACGGCCTGCATTTACAGGTGTTTGTCTTGAATGTCAGCCAGCAACCCTTTTGCCGCCTCTTCGATCATGTCATAGACCAAATCAAAGCCGCCTTCGTAGTATGGATCGGGCACGTCTTGACGATTTAAATGGGGGGCGAAGTCCAAAAACATGTGTAATTTGTCTGTCCCATCCGCAGGACAAATGCTCAACAAATTACGATAGTTTTCGCTATCCATCGCCAGCACGTAATCAAAGTTTGTAAAGTCGTCGGTTTTGGCTTGGCGACCACGAAGGTGGCTGATGTCGTTGCCCCGTCGCTTGGCTTCGGCCTGGGCACGGCGATCCGGTTCGGCTCCGATATGAAACGCATGGGTGCCGGCACTATCTATGCGGATGTGTTCGGTTAGGTCCGCCTTTTGGACGAGGCCGCGAAAGACACCCTCGGCGGTTGGCGAGCGACAAATATTGCCCAAACATACAAATAAAACGTTAATCACCCTGGCCTCCTTTGGCATTAATTTTGGGACTGTATCAGATAACACGTTCCAACGTCTCTTAACCCATTGCTTCAATTGGGACCATTGAGTTTATGGGTCCCTGTTGTTATAACGCCACTCACATACCTTTTAAAATACGCTATAGCGCACCTTATGGAAACGAAGAGTTTCCAGCGCCACCTTAGCCATGCTTCCCCTTACGCTTGCCGCCAAGGTCGCTTTCACCAACTTCAATATCCCCGCTCAAAACCGTATCGGCTTTCAGATCTAATCAATATGCGATAATTTCCCGCAATCTGTGAAAATATGCGGTTAAGAAGATGCTCAAACAAGACGAACTGGAACACCTGGTCACGGTTCACGCAAACCTGATCAGCGTGTCTTGTCGGAACTACGTTCAATGCTGGGGGAGAATTTTAAACGCGCCGCCAATTCTGAATCCTCACCATTGGACAGTGGCAAAGGGGAGATACCGCAAAGGGGTGTCCCTTTTAACGCACCCAAGGGTCGGGCTGGCCGCGCGCGTTTACACGTCAGGCACAGACCTGGGATGATTTAGTGAACGACACCGGGTTCACCGTTGGCGCGTGACAAGTCCAGCATGGGGATAAGAAAATCAAGTCAGCTTTGGGTGTAGAAAAAGACTTTAAAGCATTCTTTCCCGATGATGTAGACGGCCCATCTCAAAGTGTGGAACCCACCAGATTGCCCAAGATCTGATCGAATACCCGTTTTATGACGAAAAGAACAGCGAAGGCATTGCCACCGAAATTCCGGTCGAAGCCTTGGTGGGTGGCGGGGGTGCCAAAATTTCCGCTTTGGATAAATTGCCGGGTGGTACGGATCGACGCGGAGAAATATTGACGTGGCAAGATTTCCGTACAGAAGTCGGGCGAGCCATGCGGAACGGCGACAAGCACCCGGTTAAAGAAGCTGAGGGCACCGCACATCTTGCTATCGTGACGGCCCCAAAAGTTCAAGTAGACGATCCTGCTTATGCTGGCTCAAATGGCTCTTTCTCATCTAGGCCATGATAACACCTTTTATCTATTCTTTGGTCCAGCCCTTTATTTTTGTGCATGATCAACATGCGCGATGTCGTTAAACTCATCAAGGTTGTTGGTCCGTATGGTGCTGAGGATGCGCTTAATGTAGTCATCACCGATTTCAGAATAAGATCCAAGATAAGGGGCAAGGTCTTGGCCTGTGGGGTCAAGACCTTGGGCGCGCAGGGCGGCGCGGCGTGCACGAAACGCGCGATAAGCGCCGTGGCTGTTGAGGGTCAACATGAAGGATCGAATACTGCCAATTGTGCTGTGAAAACGTTTGACCTTRAATCCSGWAGCSCCCTTGGGCACCATGCCAGGGATCGACATATTATAGGTCCGTTCGCCAAAAAGGGCGAACCCCATCTGTGTAAAACGAGATGTGCCCCAGCCCGATTCGATGGCGGCCTGGGCCAAGGTGAGGGAAACAGGTATTTTATCGATATGGGTCAGCAGCACCCTCCGGCTTGTCCCACTTTTCAACCCATAGGTATGGATTAAACCATTATATTGGGGTGAGCCAACGGGGGCCGTTTTGGCCTTTGCGCGTTGAATTAATACGCGTTCGTTTTGTTCGGCAATCAGGGGTAAAATGGTGGCGATGAAGAGGGCCTTGCGGTCCTCTGACTGATCAACAAAAGGCAAAACCCGCCAGTTTTGGGCGGGATTATAGCGGACCAAATGCTGGCTTCGGGCACGGTCCAGAACCTCGTGTGCAGCTTGGATTTGCATCGCAACGGTTGGGCTCAATGGCGAAAATATAGACCATGCAAGTCCCGCCCCGCCTATAAGGAGCATGATTATGAGTACGATAAGTGCGCGCAACATTTTATCCCCCTTAAAATTGAGATAACCACAGGCCCTAGGGTCCAGACTCATTCATATCCAGTCGTAAATGAGTGCTGCGAAGCCTAAGGCGACCCTGCAATTTTTATCATATATCCAAACCAATGAATATTGATTATGCTCTTGTTTATGACTTATTCCTGTTGAATTTTGTCGTCATGTGCTCTCTGTTCGCAAGAAAGACAGCCTGACATTTGAAGATGCCGCCACTCGTTTTTGTATAGGGATTGCAAACCTCATCCGTTGGTCAAAAGATATTGAGCCTAAGGCTTATCCCTTGAGAATGTACAAAGTTAATCTTGAGGATTTGGCTGCGGATGTAAAACGGCCACTCTTTCAGCAAAACATTGAAATGCACAAGGCCAATGGCAGGCCAATTGTTGACCTCGACGAAAGTGGCTTTGCTCATGACAGGCCCCCGTAATATCCGCCGTTTGACCCGGTGTTCAATAAAAGACCAGAGGGCGCCATAGTACGTCGTTTATGACGTGAAGGTTTGGTGTTTCGGTCTCCCTCTTGCAAATCAGCTTGGTCATTATTACGCCCAATGCGGGCCATATAGGCCGGGCCAAAATCATCCTGATTTGCGTGGATAATTTTATCCGCCATAGTATAATCCTCGCATGGTTTGGTTTTTCATCATTTTGGCTGTCTCTGCATTCATCTTCAAAATGTATGCGGGCAGTCTGCACAAAGTCGCCACTTTGGTTTCGGGGTGGTCTGTTGTTGTTGCCGCCCTGACACTGGCCGCTATTGCTGTCCGCTTTGCCTTCTTTGTCGAATGGGACGCTCCCATGACCTTCATCCCCATTTCCGAAGCGGGCATATACCTTCCTTTTGTTCTTGTGCTGAATTTCTTTCTATTCATCGGAACAACAGGCAATGCCATCTTGTGGGGATCGCTTGGCGTTTGGGTCGCCAAAAAAGCCTTAGACGGCGATTGGTATAGATACGCTTTAAAAGAACAAGCTAAAGAGGCCACTTTTATTGCCGAAGAACGGCACAAGCGTACAAAAATATAAATCATTTTTTGTTTGGCAAATGGCCTGAATAAGAGCCCCCCCCTTTCCCGGCGTGCACATCGGTCGGTTTTGATATGAGAGGCGTCAGTGGAAATTTGTTGTGGGTTTTCCGACAGAGCTGCCGTCAGTTTAGAAAATATATAGTATTATATTCCTTTCTCCGCTCAACGCTTATAGCGGTTGTGAACCGTTGTCTATAGGTCATATCCGCCAGGTAATCGCGCCAACGACACCCAGATTGTTGCACATGAATGAGGCCACTGCTCATGCGCCGATCATCTTCGCCGCGCCGTCATCCGTAACGGTAAATACGGCTTAGTCAGTGAAAATTGATCCTCTGCAAGCCAAAAGCCTCGTGCCAAAGTTCGAAGTCTATATATTTTGATGTTAAGCTCTTGAATCATAAAAAGGTACTGAGTTCTGACTCACGTTCAATTTATCCGAAGATAGCACATCATTTACATCAACTTTAGGTCAAGGCTTGTACCGACCAATAATTGATTGAATACAATGTTATGTATACGTTTTATGCTTGCCGTGGCAAATAAAATCAGATAGGTTTTCCTATCCAGAGTGATAAATTAGAGTATACCTTTAATCGTATTTATAAATTTCCCCGTGGGGTGCCTTAGGTGATTGATTCGGAATTAAAAAATAGGTTAATTTTGGATAACCCTTGGTGGGTAACTGGCGCCGTTGAAGGCGCTGTGCAACGCCTTGCTCGGCGCGCTTTTGTTAATCCCTTTCTTGATCGTGTGCGCAGCGGCGAAGGCGTAGCGGCTGTGTTGACGGGGCCGGGCCACGTTGGCAAGTCGGTTTTGGTCAAACAAGCTATTGCCTTGATGCTGCAACAGAATCTTGACCCTAAGTTCCTTATATATGTGCGTCTTGWTAATCCGGCATTTTCCAATATGGAATTGGTGAAATTGCTGGATCATGCATTTTCCATCGCTGGCCTTGGGGCTGATGGCGCGGGCGCGTATGTCTTTTTTGATGATATTCATAATGTGCCAGAGTGGGAATACCGCTTGGACGAAGCAGCAAAAGCTCGTCCATTGTGCCGTTTGACGGGCGTATCGGCGTTGATGCCCTCTGCGGAAATGACACAAATCAGYACGGATCCAAAGCCCGCCAAAGCTAAGGTCGAACCTGGGCCGTTTGTGCAAACCATTTTGCCGCCGGTCTTGTTTGCTGAATTTCTGCATATTTTGCGGATTCGGGAAAAATTGTTTGATTCGGATGGCAAACTGGTGGACCTAGAGGGTTTAAATGCGGCTTTTGTTGATTATGTGAATTTTGGGGGTTTCCCAGAGGTGGCTTTTTCTAGCGGTCATCAAGTCAGTAATGTCGACGTCGTGTCAAAAATCATCCACAGGGATTTGGCGGGCTTATGTGGCATTGCCGATCATCGTGAAGTGGCTAAATTAATGACTCGTCTCGCTTTAGAATCGGGACTGGAAACCAGCATTGAGTACTTATCCAAAGATATGAAGGTAGCCAAAAATACGCTCCGTAAATACTTGGAATTTCTGGAATCAGCCTATCTGATCAAGCGCATTTGGCGCATTGATGGTACAGGCAAACGATTCCAACGACAAACACGCTTTAAGGTCTATTTGACGTCGCCGTCAATGCGATCCGGGCTCACCGGCCCGGCTGCTGCGGAAGACGTGGCGATGGCACGTCTTGCAGAAACGGCGGTTATTTCACAATTTATGCATTCGCCAACGTTTCAACGCTTGTTTTATGCATTTTGGAAAAAGGGCCGTAAGGACAAGCATGTGTCCCTGGTGGAAATGCCGCTTAAGGGTGATAAACCGGTCAAATGCATTGAATTAGATTGGTCCAATAAAGCCATTGCGCGGCCCCATGACGTTTTGGGCGATATGCTGGAATTCCTTGATGAAAACAACCCCAGCACCCCCTCTAAAGCCCTGACCCGTAACATGTCTGGAAAGCGTTTTGTTGGCGAACATGAAATTGGATTCATGCCGGTCTCTGTGTGGAGCTATGCCGTCGGCCAAGTTCTTTTGACGGGCTCTGTTCGTTTATAAGCTTAAAGACAGCTCGCTAAAATCAGGTCGCAATCGAAAAATCATGCCAATTGCGACCTAAAATCAGATCTGTTGGTGGGTTAACCTTAACCCGCACTTAGGGCTTGATCTAAATCTTCTATAATATCATCAATGTGCTCGATTCCGATCGACAGACGAACGTATCCGGGGCTAACTCCGCTGGCTTTTTGTTGTTCTAGAGTGAGCTGCGCGTGCGTGGTGGTTGCGGGATGAATAGCCAAAGACCGCGTATCACCGATATTGGCGACGTGATAGAACAATTTTAGCGCCTCAATGAACTTTCGGCCCGCATCTGCACCGCCCTTAAGTTCGAATCCAACAAGGCCGCCAAATCCGTTCGTAAGATAGGCTTCAGCCCGACGTTTGTCTTCGCCACTTTGTTGCCCTGGGTAGACAACATTGATGACATCTGGATGTTTSGCYAAAAATTCAGAAACCTGCGTTGCATTGACGCAATGTTCACGCATGCGCAAAGGTAAAGTTTCTAGGCCTTGAATAATTTGAAAGGCATTAAAGGGGCTTAAAGCTGATCCTAAATCACGCAATAATGTGGTCCGGGCTTTGATGATAAAAGCGACCGGGCCTAAGGGCTTGACCGCATCGACCCAGACCACGCCATGATAGCTGGGATCGGGGGTGTTGAGKGCGGGTTGGCGATCGGCTCCGGCTCCTTCCCAATCAAAGTTCCCACCGTCGACGATAATCCCACCGATTGTGGTTCCGTGACCGGCYAAATATTTTGTRGCCGAATAGACGACGATGGCRGCMCCATGTTCTAWGGGRCGACATAAGAYGGGKGCGGCGGTGTTATCCATAATCAAGGGAATCCCAAATTCGCGGCCAATGTCGGACACTTCTTTRATGGGRAACACATGTAATTTRGGATTGGGCAGMGTTTCCGCATAATAGGCSCGGGTGCGWTCATCWGTGGCGGCGCGAAAGGCTTGTGGRTCCGTTGGRTCGACGAAACGAACYTCAATACCTTGATCCCTTAGRGTATTGGCGAATAAATTATAGGTGCCGCCATACAGATYSGTGGAACTGACAATATTATCACCGACTTTTGCYAAGTTTTGGATGGAAATYGTSGTCGCCGMCTGTCCAGATGCCACGGCCAAASCTGCGGCTCCACCTTCAAGGGCGGYGAYACGCTTTTCTAACACATCCGTSGTGGGRTTCATGATGCGGGTATARATATTGCCCATTTCGGCAAGCGCAAACAAGTTGGCCGCGTGTTCGGTGCTGTTGAATTGATACGAGGTGGTCTGGTGAATAGGGACGGCGACTGAACCCGTTGTGGGATCAGCACGCCAACCGGCATGCAATACGATCGTTTGTGGATGTTGGTGGTCAGACATGATAAGGCTCCCTTAAGACATTGAAAATACGACGCAGTGTAAATAGAAGTGACTGCGTGATTGCCCGAAAGAACAAACAGGGCAATGCGGCAAGCCCTGACCAACCTATAAGTGTAATAATATTATATTTCTATTGTTAATGTGGTTAATTAAAGTCAATATTCAAGAGGTAAAAGATAGCTCGGCCCAGAATTTGACTATTTTGGGGCTGCGTACAAATTATAATTAAGAATATTTAATAACACCTAATATAAATAACTCGTAAATAAAACTAACGTTCGGTCACTCATTCAAGATGATGTCATTTTAAGTGTGAATATTCAGATGATTACACGATATATTTAAAACTTTTAAATAACCTTAAAAATAATTCACGTATAATGCGGGTAAAGAGTGGGATCAAAATGATGAGAAACCGTATTATTTTTAGGGTTGGCGTAACCGGAACCGCAAGGCATTCAATTTGATAAAGCCCTCTGCATCGCGTTGATTGTACACCGTATCTTCTTCAAAGGTCACAATTTCTTGATTGTAAAGGCTGAAAGGTGACTTACGCCCGGTGATGATGACGTTGCCCTTGTAAAGCTTCATCCGCACGGTCCCCGTCACGCGTTCGCTGGCCTTATCAATCGCCGCCTGAAGCATTTCACGTTCGGGGGAGAACCAAAATCCATTGTAAACCAATTCTGCATAACGCGGCATCAGTTCGTCTTTGGTATGCGTTGCACCACTGTCTAGCGTCAAGCTTTCTACGGCGCGCCGCGCTTGGAATAAAATTGTACCGCCCGGCGTTTCATACACACCCCGTGATTTCATGCCGACAAAGCGGTTTTCGACAATATCAATGGCTCCAATACCATTTGCGCCACCTAACCCATTTAGTTTTGCCAGCAAGGTGGCAGGGGACATTTTTTCACCGTTGATGGCAACGGGGTCGCCTTTTTCAAAATCCATGGTGATTTCGGTTGTCTTATCGGGGGCTGCCATGGGCGTCACCATGCGCGACAAAATAAGGTCATAGTCTGGCTCATCCCAGGGGTCTTCAAGGATTTTTCCTTCGGATGAGATGTGCAACAGATTAGCGTCTTGACTGAAAGGCGATTCGCCGCGTTTATCCGTTGGAATGGGAATTTGATGCTGTTGCGCATATTTAATCAGCTTAGTGCGGCTGTTCAAATCCCATTCACGCCAAGGGGCAATGATTTTGATGGAAGGGTTACAGGCATAATAGCCAAGTTCGAAGCGAACCTGATCGTTGCCCTTGCCCGTTGCCCCGTGTGATACCGCATCGGCACCGACTTCGCGGGCAATTTCAATTTGACGTTTGGCGATCAACGGTCGGGCAATTGAGGTCCCCAACAAATAAGTGCCTTCGTATAAAGCGTTGGCACGAAACATCGGGAACACATAATCACGTACAAACTCTTCGCGAAGATCTTCGATGAAGATGTCTTTGATGCCCATCATTTCGGCTTTGGCGCGGGCGGGTTCAATTTCATCACCCTGACCAAGGTCCGCCGTGAACGTCACGACTTCACAGCCATAAGTTTCTTGTAACCAGCGTAAAATCACCGAAGTGTCTAAGCCACCACTGTACGCTAAAACGACTTTTTTAATATCACTGGACATGGAAATTCCTTGAACGAAAGAGGGGAAGGCGCAATCACCTTAAGCGCGCGCAGTATAGGCGAAATGCCTAGGCGTTCAACCATTCTTCCAACAGAGGCGCAAGAGACTCAAAACTTTGATAGCCTTGTGTTAATGCTGTCACCTTACCGTCTTGGGCCAACAGCACTGTGGGATAGCCTAAAACCCCAAAATTTCGAGTTTGTGTAAAATCGTCGCGCGTTTGTTGCAACACGGTTGGGCGCTGCATCAGGTCCTTAAATTGTGTTCGATCCACGCCACTTACGGCCGCAATATCAGCCAATTGGTCAAGGTTATTCACGTCTTGTCCATCAGCATAAAAAGCCTTTTGAATGGCTTCGAACACGGGTAAGGCTGTCTCTGGCGCCAAGGTCCGTGCACTCACCACCGCCCGACATGCCGGTTCGGTATCGTATATAAAATCAGTATTCTCGAACCGCTCAAAATTAAAGGGTTGCCCGGTTTGATCGCCAACATTCACCCAGTGTTGATGAATAAAGGTGCGCATATCTGCATCCCACGGCTCGGTGGTGCCCGGCCTTAATCCGGTCATGACAACATGCAAAAGGGCTTTGTCCGCGCAAACATCGACCAAACGGCGCAGAACCGGAGAAAACCCCCAACACCATGAACACATAGGATCACCAAAATACAAAAGGTGCTTGTTGGTGCGGATATCGTCATAAAGATCGTTCACTTAAGCGTCTCCAAAATTATCTTTTCATCTGATCAAGGCGGTCAACCTACACAGGCCAAGTTTAAGCTAGGAGCCGCCCACGCCATAGGCACAAAGGCGGCGTCCAACGGTGTTTTAGAAATATGATTAACGTAATTGCTGATCGTCTTCGTGGAAACGCCCAAAATGACTTCTAAAATTTGGGCTTCGGTATGTCCGGCTGCTAAAAAGTCATTGGTTGCATTTTGGCTCACACAGCCACGCGATTCAACAAGTTTGGTGGCAAACGTCGCAATCGCAGAAAGCTTGGCATTTAAGATCGGAATACCGTCCCGCACCGCCGTAATAGTTTGATCGTCCAAGCCCATCATTTTGCCGACCGTGGAATGGGCCGCAACGCAATAGSKRCACAAATTGGCGCGGCTAACGGCYAAAAAGATCAATTGTTGTTCGGCAGGCGTGAAATCCGTTTTGCCCAACAATTCATAAGTTTCAACATACCCTTTTAAAGTCGCGGGCGATTGTGCCATGACCGCAGCAACATTGGGGATAAAACCAAAACGGTCCAGGTATCCCAGCAAAATATTATGAGATTCAGCGGGCGCGGTGGACGGGGTATGAAGAGTTTGTAAAGACATGCGCAAGATCCTTGAAATCCGATTAAATTAGCATTTACTCATAAATCAAGAATATCAGGTCAGGACAGACCGTCAACACGTTATTGAACAAACGTTCCAATATAAATGCACCGTGATCAGTTCAACGCATGAAGCGTTACATCTACAATGTCCTGCAACACAGATTCGTCGGCGTGCGTGCGTGCGAAAACATTAATACCTAGGGCTGCGGATACGAAAAAGCGGGCGAGTTTTAGCGGCTCAATTTGCGTTGAAATCTCTCCTCGGTGTTGGCCCTGGGAAATTAACTTAACAAATAAGACTTCCATGCCGGCCAACGAATCGCGCACAGATTCGCTCATGGCAGCAGAGCATCCATAAAATCCGGCGGCGGTGTTCGTCATCAGGCAACCCTTATGATCAGGGTCGGACCGTGCACGATCAACAAGTGCCTGAAAGAAATTGGTAAACAGGTGGTGAGCGTTCGCATCTTCTGGGGCTATAATCAACAGCTGCGTCGGGGATTGAGACACGTAAAGGCGCATAACTTCGGCAAATAATTCAGCCTTATCCCCGAAGGAATTATACAGGCTGCCGCGATTAAGCCCGGTTGCATCAACCAAGTCTTGAATGGATGCATCATTGTAGCCCTTAGACCAAAACACACGTAGGGCCTGACTTAAGACCGTTGAGCGTTCAAAAGATTGTGGGCGTGCCATGGACAATAATCCATTATTTTTAACTGAGCGATTAATCCTCGCGAAGAACTACAGAAAACGAAGCGGTCACAGGACTCTAGAGGCTAATAMCAGTATCCTCAACCAGTCGATTAGCCATGCGATCTTTAATTTTTTGGTTTTCACTGGCTGATTTTAACTGTCCACAAGCCGCCATGATATCGCGCCCACGGGGTTTGCGAATCGGAGCAGAAAAACCTTCATCATTCAAGATTTGAGAAAAACGATGCACGGCGTTGTTGGACGAACATTCATAATTTGTACCCGGCCACGGGTTGAAGGGGATGAGGTTAAATTTGGCGGGAATTTTGTAACGGCGCATCAAATCGACCAAGCGCCGGGCGTCTTCGGGGCTATCGTTTAGGTCCTTGATCATCACATATTCCATGGTGATGCGGCGCGAATTGCGGGCGCCGGGATAGGCGGCACAGCCTTGCAACAATTGATCAAGGGGATATTTTTTATTAATGGGCACTAAAACATCGCGCAGGGCGTCAGTTGACGCGTGCAAGCTGATGGCAAGATCAACGCCAATCTCATTACCCGCGCGTTCAATCATCGGCACAACCCCAGAGGTCGACAAAGTGATGCGGCGACACGAAATCGCCAGCCCTTCCCCATCCATGGTGATGTGGAGTGCCGTTTTAACATTGTCGAAATTCATCAGCGGTTCGCCCATGCCCATCATGACAATGTTGGTCAGCACCCGGCCTTGAACGCCTGACGGCCATTCGTTCATTTCATCACGGGCGATCAAAATTTGCCCAACGATTTCCGCAGAAGTTAAGTTGCGCACCAAACGTTGGGTSCCGGTATTGCAAAAATCACAATTTAAGGTACAGCCAACCTGGGACGAAACGCACAAAGCCCCGCGCCGATCATCGGGAATCATGACCGTTTCAATTTCATTCCCGTCTTCAAGGCGCAATAACCATTTGCGCGTGCCGTCATTGCTGACCAACGCCTGTACGATTTCAGGTCGTCCGACATAAAAATCTGCCACAAGTTTGGCCCGCAATGGCTTCCCTAAATTGGTCATCAAGTTGAAATCAGTTAGGCCACGGTGATACATCCAGTGCCATAACTGCTTGGCACGGAAGGGTTTTTCATCAATAGACGCTAGAACTGCGATAAGGTCCACGCGGCTAAGGCCAACAAGATTTGTGCGTAAATGGGTCATATGTAAGGTCATATAGTGCTTTTAGAACGAAATCGCAAAGAATACTATTTAACGTTACACGCCGCATTGATGATTTTGAGCGCCGCCGAAAAGCCCCGAAGCGAAAAAGTATCGGTGGTTTTGGTGCCGCGTGATGACACCCCTGTGATCACCATGGTGCCACCTGCGCGCATGGCGGCGATTAAAGCCTTATCCGTTTCGGTGTCTTTGGCCCACGCGTGTCCGCCTTTGGTAAACAGGGTAAAGCTGGTTTTTTCATCAATCAAGATGCCAACGTCAACACCTTCGCCAAAGGTATATCCGGCTTGAAAGCTAAATTCATTAAATCTTGATTCACTAGGGCGGTGTGAAATGACGGCGTATATAAGYCCGCGCTTGGWGTATTTTCCGGCTGATTTTTTTGGCTCGCTTGACATACCACAGGCAAGGTTSTSATTAACTTGATCATCGAAAGCCAGCCAATCRCCRGGGCTGGMYAAAACTTTTGCGTAACTGGGCGTGGCAAGAAGGCCCAATACAGTGCTGACCAGAATAAGGCGCAAAATTTTCATCGAAAACTCGAGCTGAACAGTTRTCATGGCTGGTTGTATCCATCTGGATCAAAACCCTGCCCCAATGGTGGTTTTTGTAAATATGGCGCGGCCCCTCGAATCAATTGCGCACCATGTTGGTGATCGGCGATGGGCGCGATGGGCCCGCCAGCACGGACCGGACGTTCGGCAAAACGTCCCATCGAAATGGTGCGGTCATACATAATAAGGGCTGCGGCGACCGATACGTTTATACAAAACTGAGTTGGAATTTTAAYMACAAACTCACAYTYTYCAACCATTTTTKSYGACAATGACCCACGTTCAGGCCCCAATATATAAGCGCAGCGGCTGGGATGTCGGAAACTTGGTAAATCGATGGCATCATCTGTGAGTTCAACGCCGACCACACGACAGTCCGCGGGCAACACCATATCGTCTAATTTAGGAAAATCGTAAAAGGGCAAATGCTGCAAAGCATTAGAGGTATCGGCGCCGCTCCCTTGCTTGCGTCCATAGACTGCATCAACGGTAAACACAAAGTTTGCACCAAAGGCATGGGCGGTGCGAAAAATTGCACCAACGTTCATAGATTTGCTGATGCCCTCCACGCCAACGCCAAAATAACCTCTCATGGTGTACTTTCCTATGTGGTAATTTTTCCCTAAAATGCAGGATTRCCGAACAGTTTTCAAGGCCTAGTCATAATTAACTTGCCCCGTCGGTGTTGCAAACTTACCTTACCAACAGAAACYGTKANCNCACNNTNCTTTATATATAGGGCCAGCTTTTTCCATGACTGTTTTAACGTGCCGCTACGATTGGACTCTTGACGAAGTTCAAGGTCTATTTGACTTACCTTTTATGGAATTGCTGTACCGTGCGCACACCGTTCACCGGCAAGCTTTCGATCCCAATGAAATCCAATTTAGCGCGCTRATGTCRATTAAGACTGGCGGCTGTCCCGAAGATTGCGGCTATTGCCCGCAAAGTGCTCATCATGGCACCGACCTGGAAAAAGAGCGGCTGGTTGAATTGCATCAAGTGATGGGCGAAGCGCAAGCGGCCAAAGATCGGGGGGCCACCCGCTTTTGTATGGGGGCGGCRTGGAARAATCCRAACGCKCGGGACTTYCCTTTGGTTTTGGACATGATCAAAGGCGTTAAAAAATTAGGATTAGAGTGTTGCGTTACTTTGGGCTCACTAGATGCAGACCAAACGCGCGGTTTGAAAGACGCCGGATTGGATTATTACAACCACAATTTGGACACTTCACGAGAACATTACGCCAATATTATCACCACGCGGAAATTTCAAGATCGGCTCGACACCCTTGAAAAAGTGCGTGACGCTGGCATAAATGTATGTTGCGGGGGTATTTTAGGCCTTGGAGAGGCCGAATCTGACCGTTCATCCCTTTTGATGGAATTGGCGAACATGCCGGAACACCCGGGCAGTGTGCCGATCAATTTGTTGGTCCGCGTCAAAGGCACGCCATTGGAAAATGCAGATAAGATTGATCCATTCATCTTTGTTCGCACCGTTGCTGTTGCGCGGATCATGATGCCCAGGTCATATGTACGGCTGTCGGCGGGACGTGAAAGCTTGGATGATGCGACCCAAGCCCTGTGCTTTTTCGCCGGGGCCAATTCGGTGTTTTTTGGCGATAAACTTCTGACCACACCCAACGCCGAATCGGCCAACGACAGGGCACTTTTGTCCAGGCTCAACCTTAAACCTCAGGCCCTAGTACACCCTGGCATAAATTAAGACTCTGATTTTAACGTTTTCCCCATTCTTTTTTGATTCACTGATATTTGTGAACAAATTTGGAGGATTGATTATGGGGCGTCGAGCTGAAAGTCTTGTTTTGTCAGTAGATGAGCGGTTAGAACTTGAGCGGCTTGTCAGGGTTCATTCGACGAGCCAGCAACGGGCGGGGCGAGCGCGGATGATTTTACTTTTAAGTTCCGGGCTTGGTATTCTTGAAGTTTCACAGATGCTTTGCGTGTGGCGTAAAACGGTAAGCACTTGGCGCAAACGCTGGCTTTTGGGACCAACGCAAACCGTCATTGAACGGTTAAGTGATGAGCCGCGTGCAGGTGCGCCAGCCCGGATTACGCCCCAACAAGTCTGTGCGATCATTGCGCTGGCTTGCGAATCTCCGTCTAATCTTGATCTTCCGCTCAGCCATTGGAGCGCCTCTGACCTTGCCCGAGAGGCCGTGAAACGAGGGCTTGTGGATCGCATTTCTCCGCGTCAGGCGGGGCGTTTTTTAAAAAGAATCTGACCTCAAGCCCCACCGGATACGGCTCTGATTGACGCCCCGTCCTGATCCAGATTTTGACATTAAATGTTCAGGTGTTTGCACCGTTTATCAGAATGCTCGGCGGAATAAAAACACCGTACGCACTGTATCTATTGATGAAATGACGGGCGTTCAAGCCCGTGAACGTATCGCGCCGGATCTGCCTTTAAAGCCCGGCAAAATAGAACGACACGAATTTGAATATCGTCGCCACGGAACGCAAACCTTGATCGCCGCATTTGATGTGGCCAGCGGAACGGTTTTGGGCGCGGTTAAAGATCATCGTAAAGAAGAAGACTTCGCTGTTTTTCTGGAAAATATAATTTCCTCAGAAACACCAGATACACGTTGGCGAATTGTTTGTGACAACTTAAATACGCATCTTTCAGAAAGTGTTGTGCGGCTTGTCGCCCACCATGGACATATCAAAGAAGACCTTGGCAAAAAGGGCAAACATGGCATTCTTAAATCCATAGCCAGTCGGGAAAATTTCTTGCGTGATAAGCGTCACAGGATCGTTTTTCATTATACGCCAAAACATGCGTCGTGGTTGAACCAGATTGAAATATGGTTTTCTATTCTCATGCGAAAACTTCTGAGCCGATCCAGTTTCAGCTCGCGCCGTGATCTGAAAATCCGTATCGAGAAATTTATCGAGTATTACAATACAACACTAGCAAAACCATTCAAATGGACAATGACAGGAAAACCTCTGACCGTTTGAAATGCGCGTTAGAATTTATGCCGGGGTGTACTCGTTGTTTAGTCCCGGCCTGTGATGTTGTCGGTTATACTGACCAATCATCACGGGAGGACTTATGGGACAGATATGACACGGGAACTGGGGCGACCGGCTGCGACGATTAGCCAAGCGTTAAAATGGAATTCAAATCAAGATGGGAGCTATCGACCAGGCTCTGCGGAAGGCCGATATTTTTACCGCCGTCCGCAAGATTGCATTTTGGATCAAAACCCAGACCCAGACCCTGCCGCATTCATTCGAGAACGCCGGCAAGATGGCTGGACGGCGGAACAAATTTCAGGCGGGTTGCGCGCGGCAAAAGAGCTGGTCGCGTGCGTTGAACCCCCCGCTTCCCCATTGCCGACAGGGCTTAAATCCATGACAGACCCGCAGAAACCAACRGAYGCAAACACGTCGGTCACGGGAAAGGTGATGTGATCATTTACCACCATACACGGCCGGTTTTGTCTTGAAAAAATGAAAAAGCCGTTATGTAATCGTGGCGAAATTGAGTGGAGAAACAGCTACAGAAACGGCGACGACTATCATGGATATCTTCCGTCGCTTGAACCCTGAAATTCGCAAGTCCATCACCTTTGACAATGGCGGCGAATTTGCAAAACACAAACCGGTTAAAGAGGCTTGTAAAATGTCTACTTGATTTTGTCATGCCTGTGCGCTTGGCAAAAGGTGCTGTCGAAAACTTCAACGGCCGCTTGCGACGAGACTGACCAAGAAAGCGAAATATCGACAAAATGAGCGAAGACGACCTTCAAGGTATCATCCTCAGTCACAATCTGATGCCCAGAAAATACATCGGATTTAAAACGCCAGCTCAGCCCCTATTGAAAGAACTCAGCGTTGATCTCAAAATCTAATCTAGGGCCTGTTGACAATCACCTAGCGGCGATTATGCCCGCTGCTAGGTTCCAATTTGCAATATAGCTGACATCAGTTTTGTCATATCGCGTAGCAATGCCCCTAAATTCCTTGATTTTAGCAAAATAGTTTTCGACCAGATGCCGCCATTTATAGACTTCCTTGTCGTGTGGAATTTGTAACGTTCTGTTGCTCTTTGAGGGGATAACAACACTGGCTTTGCGTTCTGCCCGTTCGTCACGTAACCAATTTGCATCAAAGGCTTTGTCACCGAGAAAGGCCGCAAATTCTATATCCTTGATCACAGTCTCAACCCCAAGCCGGTCATGGCGTTGACCGGGGAGAAGCGTAAATCGGATCAGGTTTCCCAAGGCATCGACAAGAGCTACAATTTTGGTGGTTAAACCGCCTTTTGATCGTCCGATAGCCTGATTCTGAGTCCCCCTTTTGCGCCGCTGGCCTTCTGGTGAACGCTWACGATGGTRCCGTCAAYCATGACATATTCAAAATCGGMMTCGCTGGACAGGCTCTCAAATATTCGATCAAAAACGCCACGCYGYGCCCAACGYCGAAACCGTATGAAGGTGCTGTTCCAATGTCCAAACCCAGAAGGCAAATCACGCCAAGGGGAGCCTGTCCGCACACGCCACAACACAGCCTCTAGACATAAACGGGTATTTTTGGCCGTTACGCCACAATCCGTAGATTTTCCTGATAAAACGGGGGAAATCTGTATCCAAACCTTATCGGTGATAACAAAACGTTCTGGGTTCACGCTTTCTTCTAAAAGAAAGCTTGAATCACATTTTAGCCCCGTTGGGAATCCCCTAATTGTCAACAGGCCCTAGAAAATAGTTTCGTATTCGAATATACCTTTCAGAGATCAAAGTATTGGATATTTGGCAAAGCCGATGGCCTGCTCATTTATGACTTAAACATGTACAAAAGAAGCACTTTAGAGTCTTGATAAGGAACCTGAAATAAGAGAGCGTCACGGCTGTAAAAATATCTCATCGTTAACAAAAGGCAAACTTTGACCGGGTTCAATGTTCTATCGAAAACACGCCTTACCCTCTCTAGCCACTCAGCGCAGAGGGCCCATGTGAAAATGTACACGCGAAAACACAGATCACATCATGGTTGTGTCGCCAGAAAGCCCACAGCCCAGATCCTATAGGGGTGACCAAAATGGTAAACCTACATGAATGAATTCATATGTAGTTAAATCAACCTATTACGTTACGCACGTGGATAGGATCAATCAAACGCGCCCTAGGGCTTGACCTGAAAACAACATATTTGGGACCTAGGGTCCGAAAATAGATAAATTAATGGGTTAATGGATGTTGAGTAAATATACATAATAATTGTTTATTTTCATTGGTTATTTCGCTAGTCATTACCCAAAGAGTGGGTTCAATATTCTTAAATCCATATTTACTTTAGGGGTGATTTCTTTATCTTTAATAGGTCGTTCCGCATTCTCGATTGAAGCAGCAATAGCACCGATGTGATCTTCTATTTTCGCGCGGGCTTTTTCTTCTGCATTGCAACTGCTTATAAATAAAGC
>JAESSB010000021.1 GCA_016764335.1 Magnetovibrio sp. | reverse complement strand
TAACAAAACGATCTGGGTTCATCAGTACTTTCTCCTAAAAGAAAGCTTGAATCACATTTTGAGCAGATTGGGAACCCTCTAATTGTCAACAGACCCTAGGTCATCGTGACAATTTACGAGCCGTTTATCATCATGCCGAGCAACACGGCTAAACTGCTTAAGTTTATTGAAAAAGCGCTCAATGAGGTTACGTTCTGTGTAGAGTGTTCTATTGTCGTTTCTCTGTTCTTTTCAGTTCCGCGTTGGCAAAATAACAGATTTTTCCCCGGCCCGCCAATCAGACGTACACGACTGCCCAAACCATCTCTGGCGGCATGGTTTTTAGAGCTTAAGCCTCCTCCAAAGCGCCCCCAGCCCTGGACAGCGCGCCCCTTTTTTTCGCCATACTCCGACGGCGTGTTCCTCAGCTCGAATGATCGTACCCTCAATCATCAACCATTCCCTGGCTCCCGCCAGAAATTAAGAGAGCAATTCTGATCCCCTGATTATCCTGCAATTCGTCACATTTTATGTCTGTATCCAAAATCGTTCTCTCAAAAAATAATCTTTAATCACAAATCTGTACCTGAGGGAATCCTCTAAATATTAAGTGGTCACGACGACCTAGGTGTTTAGTCCTGGACTTTGATGGATCGAGTCGATTGTGAATCTATTGGGTTCATTTGTCCAGCACTTACAGATAAACTCGTATGGCGCCAGCCCCTTCAGTGTCTTCAGTCTGCGGGCGTAATTGTAGGCATTAATGAAGTCATCGAGCTGCTACTTCAGTTGATTATGATTGTCGTAATGATACCGTTTGACCGTAGCTTCCTTGATCGTGCGGTTCATACGTTTGACCTGTCCATTTGTCCATGAATGTTTGATTTTTGTCAGCCGGTGATCAATGTTGTGCTCCGCACAGACACGATCAAAGATATGAATGCCCGCATATTTGTGACGGGCAAGGTTGGTGAACTGGATGGCGTTGTCTGTCAGGATGATGTGGATTATATAAGGCACGACCTTGATCAGGTCGCGCAGAAATGCCGCCGCCGCCATTTTCCAGCTTTTTCCACCCGTTGGACAAAGGTGAACTTTGATGTCCGATCAATGGCAACACATAGATACAGCTTGCCCTCTTCCGTGCGGACTTCGGCGATATTAATATGAAAATAGACACGCCTTAGCGCGCCTTCGTCTCTCAGGACCTCTTCTGGAGCAAAGCCCCAAGGGAGGGAAACATCGTTCCCAGGAGCCTCCGATGCAGCGGTGAACGAGAAAGATAAGGGATCGTTGTTTGAAGGCTGTAAAGACAATCATCAAGCGGCAGGAGTGTAGGGCGCCGAAAGGCCACGATGATTGCTTCTTCCTCAAGCGATAATACTGACGATTTTGGTTCTTTCGGCCCGGTCGGCAAATCCTGCACCGAAGTTCGCTTCTTCTATTTGGCGACGGTCTTTTGATCGATGCTGTAGCGTTGCGCAAATACCCTCAAGCTCTCTTGACTATTGTATTGCTCAACGGATCGCCTCTGTCGTTTTGGCGCTGCCGTGTAGAATTTGTCCCATAGTGCTTCCTTCCATTCTAGGGAATATAATGCACCATCAAAGTCGGGGACTAAACACCTAGGGTCAGAACTCAATTCAAATTATTGATTGGGGCTGTATCAGATAACGCGTTCAAACTTCCCTTAACCCATTGCTTCAATTTCGACAATTGAGTTGATGGGTCCCTGTTGTTAAAACGCCACTCACATTCCTTTAAAAATACACCTTCGCCGCCCAACTTATGGAAACAAAGAGCTTCCAGGGGGCGGACAAATGGGCCTTCGGAACACCGTTGAATTTCCGCATATGACGCTTTTCTTGGGTCCAAAAATTCTCGGTTCCTTTGATATAATTTTTTTTGGTCAGCAAAAAGTTCGGTGTGATGAAGGCGGTCATGTTTGAAATCAGATGCGTCCAGCGCATGAAAACCGCGCCAGCCATCAGAATAAAACAATGCGACCTGGGACAACCTTCGTGTAGACCGTACCCTCACTTTAAAAAGCCAAATACGGGGATTTTTCAGGCGGTATCTTGGCCATATTTCCCCTTATGCTTCCCTTTACGCTTGCCGCTAAAGCCGCTTTCATCGACTTTAATATAGCCGCTCAAAACCGTATCGGCTTCCGCGTCTCATCGATWCGCGATGATTTCGCGCAATCTGTGAAAATTAAGAGGCACTTGTTTTGAAGTTGACGTTCACAAGTGAGGCGGCACATCTGGCTGTCGTACCGACAACAAAATGCTCAAGCTGGCGGTCCTGTTTATGCTGACGCAATCGGTTCTTTCTCATGTAGACCGTGATAACACCTTTTATGTGTTATCTGGTCCAGCCCCTTCTATTTCGTCGTCGCAATGAACACGCCGTCCCAATCTTCGCTTGGTGGGTTGATTTCATATTCATCGATACGATCAAGGTAGAGTTGATAGAAAGTTTCATCAATATCATAAGCCTGCCCCAATGCACGAGCTTCAGCAATGAGCACCTTGGCGTCTTCCCATTTTTGGGATTTATAGACGGCCAGCATCTCATCGACCTTTTCTTTATAGGCCATGAAATCGGGGGTTTGGGCCATTTCTTCGTCACCGGCAAGGGCGAAGATACGCACACCTGTTGTCTTACCCTTCACCATGATGAAATCAAGTTCAATGGTCGCCAAGGCCGGCACTTGAACCCATGTTGTGTAGCCAAGAACAATCCGCACACCATAATTTTTAGACTGACCTTCAAGACGTGCAGCAAGGTTCACCGTGTCACCAAGGCACGAATAGTCAAAGCGTTGATCCGATCCCATGTTACCGACCACGCACTCGCCAGAGTTAAGGCCAAGGCCAACTTTTAGCGGAATATGTTTGCGCCCTTCTTCTTTGGCTTCGATTTCCAGACTGTCATTCAAAGGCTGCATTTCATCAAGCATCGCCAACGCCGACAAACAACCGTTTTTGGCATGTTCGGCATCATCAAGCGGTGCATTCCAAAAGGCCATGATGCAATCGCCCATGTATTTATCAACGGTCCCTTTACGCGCCAAAATTACGTTGGTCAGCGGAGAAAGCAGCTTGTTGATAAGCCTCGTCAAGCCTTCGGCATCAAACTGTTCGGAAATGGTGGTAAATCCACGAACATCGCAAAACAGCAGCGTCATATCACGTTTTTCGCCACCCAACTTCAATCGATCAGGGTTTTCGGCTACCACCTTAACCATGTCAGGGGACAGATATTTAGAAAAAGCCTCCCGGGTTTGACGTTTGGCCGTTTCTTCACGGGTGAAGTTCATGTAGGTCAGCGTCGAATACAACAAGAAGGTCGAAATCACGGCGAATGTCGCATCCAACAAAACGTGCTGCTCAGAAAACATATACCAAGACGACACAACTGCGCTGCTCGCAAGGACCATAAAGACCAGCAAGGATCGCGTAGCCCCCAACATGGGCACCACGATCACCATAATAAGACCACCTARRGCAACCAAMARTAAYTCGAYACCCTTAAYSRYATACRGGCGSTGAAGRAATTGATTGGCGGCGACCACAGCACCYAATTTRCGATCAATCGCAATTGCRTTTTCGATCAYCTGGGCGTGRACCTCAACCCCGGGAATCAAGGCGTCAAGGGGRGTTGACCKAATATCCAAAAGMCCCACGGCCGATGTGCCGACAAAGGCAATTTTACCTGTAATTTTRGATTTATCGACCGTCCCATTTAACACATCGRCGGCTGAYACATATAATGAYTTATCGTGGTGAGCAAAATACGGGCGCACCATACCCCGTTCATTGGTTCTTATTTTCAACCCCTTTGGTTTGATCCGACTTTTGGGGGCAACACCAATGGCTTGAATACCCAATGCGTTAACTTCGGCAAGGAGAGTCGACACCTGAAAACCAACCCGAATGGCTTCAATCGACAGGGCGGGGTACAAAGCCCCCCCATGTTTGCTGACCAAGGGAATTTCACGGATAATGCCATCCAACGATGGGTTAAGAGAGAACATCCCGACCCCCTTGGTGGCTTTTTCCAAAACGGGTAAGTTRCGGATTARGGTGGGGATTTCGTTGAGRAAAKCCGTAGGRTCRGGGGCATCYTTCGWCATCTTGCGTACAGCGACCGATTTATGAAAAGGCTTGCCCGCATCATTCGGCAATTGATCCCAATACCCCGCCTGCCCCAAAACAACATTCGCTTGGCTCACAATGCGACCAAAGATTTCATCATTGCTGGGTAGTTTTAAAATTTTCTTACGGGTAACAGCATCAATCCCCGTCAAGGAATCGACAACACCCTGAGGATTCATTCTGTCCGGTTCGGCAAACACAATATCGAATGCAGTCACGCCGACGCCTAAATTGTGGAGATTCATCACCAATTTTGCAAGAACCTTGCGTGACCATGGCCACTGACCAATTTCTTTGAGGCTACGTTCATCAATATCGATAATCGTGACCATGCGGTCCTCCGGCGCGGGGACAACACGAGGTTTGATCCGTTGATAAACATCAAAGCTTTTTTCACGCAAAAACTCAACGGGATAAGGGTCAAGGCGGGACACCGCCAGCAATACAAACAGCAGAGCTAACCCCACCATCCGATCAAAACTGAACGCTTTTTTCAAATAACCCGACATACGTATTTTTGCTCCCCTCGATATTCGTCCTCACTAGACAAGGTCTTGCTACATTGCGTCAAGTAATTTCCCATATTGAAGCCCTTATAATATGGATTAAGACACCCTACTGAAGGCTTTGAAACTACGCTATAAAMGTTAATCCAGCTTGTYATTTTTATCTTCACTTTAAGGACAAGAGAATATATAGTCATAAACTTGTGCGAATGCGTGAACCTTATTTCACGATAACTTGAGGACGGACGTTCTTTGCGCTTAAAGGCATCTTGTATAATTAAGCACGTAACGTAGCGGCAACAAAAAATAAGGCCAGGGACAAAAAGGTCTGTAAAACAAGTCGTTAACTGGAGAAAATGGTTGTCTAACGCATCGGATCAATCAAGCAAACTTTGGCTGAAACCATTTTTAATGCCCTTTAAGTCCGTCTTTCGGGAAGTAGTGGCGATGTCTTTCTTCGTCAACATGCTGGCGTTGGCTGTTCCTATTTTCACCATGCAAGTTTACAATCGGGTTGTTGGTAGTGCGGGTATCAGCACCCTTCAAGGTCTGGTTATTGGCATGATTTTGGTGCTGATTTTTGATTATATCTTGCGTCAATCGCGTGCGCGTCTCTTACAGACCGTGGCTTTACGGGTTGATGTTGAACTGGGCCGCCGCCTCTTTCGCAAACTTATGCGCCTGCCTTTGCAAACTTTGGAAAGTCGTCCATCGGCTCACTGGTCATCATTGTTTCGTGACGTCGACATGGTGCGCAACACGCTTTCCGGTGCCAGCGCATTACTGTTGGCTGATCTACCGTTTGCCATTTTATTTCTCGTTCTCATTTTTGTCATTGCTGCCCCTGTGGCCTGGGTCTTRCTGATTATGTTGCCCGTCTTTATGATTGTGGCCTGGCGTTCGTCMAGCGTTATGGCCGARGCAAGCGGAGAWGAACGCCAATCCACGCACACTCGMGATTCCCTTGTSGCTGAAATGATCTCTGGTCGRACAACGATTAAGGCCTTGGCCTTGGACCGTTCCATGGAGCCCGTGTGGGAACAAAAGCACGCTGAAAACATTGAAAATGCAATCGTGCGCGGCACGAAAACAGATGGTTTTTCGAACCTGGGTTCGTCACTATCCCTCCTAACATCTCTGCTTTTGACCACTGTTGGTGCGCTGGCGATTATTGATCAAAACCTTACCGTCGGTGCATTAATTGCCACCAATATGTTATCGGGTCGCATCATGGGTCCCCTGAACCAACTGGTTGGTATGTGGCGCACCTATTCTAACTTCTTACAAGCCACYGATCGCTTGGGGGTGGTCTTTGARRCCGTGGCCGATCGCGCTGTTAGTGAAGTCAAACTGGACAARCCCAAAGGCAAAATCAGCATTGAAGATGTGGTTTTTTCTTATACCGAAGACGCAGCCCCCGTTGTTTCAAACATCACTCTAACGATCAATCCCGGCGGTATTCATGCCATGGTGGGCCGTAACGGTTCTGGCAAGACGACGCTTTTGAAAATTATTCAAGGCCTTTACCTGCCGCAAAAGGGTCGCGTTCTGATGGACGGTGCGGATATGGTACAGTTCACCCGTTCTGAATTAGCCGACTGGTTGGGTTATGTGCCACAAGAAAGTGTTCTGTTTGCCGGCACCGTACGAGACAATATTGCCTCCCGCATGCCGGACGCTTCCGATGACGCGATTATCAAGGCCGCGACCGAAGCGGGTGTGCACCACTTTATCATCGACCTCCCCGATGGCTATGCCACGGAAATTGGTGAAGCCGGRTCACGYTTGTCCGGKGGGCAACGYCAGCGCATCGCGATTGCACGGGCCTTGGTTGGTGAACCRCCTGTGGTGTTGCTTGATGAACCCTCGTCCAGCCTTGATCGTCACGCCGAAYWTGARCTCAAAAATACGCTGGTCGAAATCGCCAAAACRCGGACCGTTATTATTGTAAGCCACAGCCCSACCTTGTTGTCGGCTTGCGACTTCTTATATGCCTTGGACCGGGGTAAGCTTGCCCTGGCCGGACCTTCAAGTGAGATTTTACCGCGTCTCTTTGGAGGCAAAGCGCCGCCGCCTAAAAAAGMAYCKGTCGCYGKTCAAAAACCCSWMGTCAAAGKCGTGGCKACACCTGRAAAAGCCCCMRATATTGGATCAAAARTTCCTGGTTCTGCTGCCCCCGTTACGTCTAAAATTGCTCMGACCGCCAGGCCTGTCGTTGCTGTGGATTCYGTTTCTGCGCCCCCTATTTCTACAGCTCATCCGTCTATTAAAGCCCCTGCACCCAAGGTTGTTGCTCCCAAAAAACCAGTGCGCGTTTCCGCAAAGTTATCTAAAGCAGCTCTTYKMARMGCWGNSYYCRKMAAWGNCTCGNRYYWKKSYYTYAAAAGGCGGTTTTAGCGGATGCTAAGCCTTCAGCGGCCATAGTTGTTGCAAAGATTGCCCCTCCGCGCCTAAAAGTAGCGGCAACGCCGCGCCCTAGAAAGTCAGCTCCTGCCGCTCTTATTGCCAGATCAAACCTCCCAAGGCGTCAAGTAAGGCCTGCCGCAAAAGCACAACTAGCCGCTCGACTCAAAGCCCCCAAAAGGGGGGATGTTGCGTTGCCCAAGATGACCACAAACGCCACACCGAAAGGTCCAAAAGCAAAAGCCCCCATCAGCGCATCCGCCCTACCGACTTTGCGCCGGTCAGGGCGTCCATCCACGTCTCCCCCCCAAGCGCAAAAACAAGATATTCGTACGCCAAAGCCTCGCCCTACCCTTAAAGTCGGTGCGTCACTTCGCCTGCCGAATAATGCTGAATAACAACTAAAGGCTTAGACATGCCCCAAAAGGTCAACCCTTTAAACACCTTATTAGATACCCACCCTGTCCCGACTTGGCGACAAGCTGCGTGGCCTGTCATGGCGCTGATCATTTTGTCTATTGTCTGGGCAAATTTTTCCAAATTGGACGAAGTTGCCGTCTCGCAAGGGAACGTTATTCCTTTGGGTAAGTCCAAAGTTATTCAGCATTTGGAGGGGGGTATCGTCAAAGAAATCTTCATTAAGGAAGGAGATTTAGTATATGCTGGAAAAACCTTAATGCAACTTGACTTGGGGTCTAGCGGCGCTAATATTCAAGAGCTTCAAGTCCGCCTGGATAGTGAAATCTTAACCCGCGCCCGCCTGGAAGCAGAAGCAACAGGGCTGAAACAGCCCCTTTTTCCGGCAGACATTGCAGCCAATGTGCCCGTACAGGCCAACGCACAACGACGCGCCTTTGATGCCCGTAAACGTCAATTATCTGCGGGAAAGGCAATTTTGCAAGAACTGGTCAAACAACGTAAACTTGATGTTGAAGAGTTAGCTGCCAAACGGCGCGCCATTCAAGGTAATTTAAAACTAACCAAAGAACGTTTTAAAATTTCCACCGCGCTGTTGAAAGATGGACTGACATCGCGCGTCGACCACCTGCAACTTGAAGCCGAACTTACAAATTTTAAGGGTGAATTACAATCCGTCCAAGCGTCTATTCCTCGGGCTAGAGCGGCTGTATCAGAAGCCAGACGGCGTGTTCAAGAAGATGACACTCGTTTTCGCCGAGAAGCTCAAGATGAGCTAAACAAAACCGAACAGACCATTGCTCGTATTGGTCAATTATTAAGAAAAGCAAATGAACAAGGCGTACGTGCTGAAATCAAAAGCCCCATCGATGGAATTGTCATCAACTTGGCCTTTAGCGCTGTTGGTAATGTGATTAAACCCGGCGAACCTATTTTGGAAATTGTCCCAACCGGTGATAATTTAGTCATCGAAAGCCGCCTGCCCCCGACGGACCGAGGATATGTTGCTGAAGGCCAGAGAGCTTTGGTAAAAATTTCCACCTACGATTACGCGCGTTATGGCGGATTAGATGGGGAAGTCATTTTGGTTGCTCCCGATACAAGCATTGATGAGAAAGGAAACCCCTATTTCCGTGTCGTGGTTCAACCCGAAAAGTCATTTTTAGGCTCAGTTCCTGGGATGTTACCCATCATGCCGGGCATGCAAGCAACTGTTAATATCAAAACCGGACAAAAAACCGTTATGAATTATTTGTTAAAACCTGTTTTAAAATTGAGGGACGAAGCCTTTCGCGAACGATAACCTTGGTGAAATTCTTCAGATACACCTTAAATTTACACCAACCTATAATCACCATTGTTAAAATATTAAATTATCGTATTATACCGTCGTTCATAGACTAAGGTCGTTTTGCATAGAATATGCGCGCGTGGCTCTGCTCAACCAGGGCTTAGGGGAACTTCAGAATGAAACTATCTATCTCTACGTTATTTTCCTTATTAGGTGTTATCGCGCTGTTTAGCGGGGCAATTTTTATTGCAACAGATGATCCCACGATCTTCCTTGATTTACCAAGCTTTATTATGGTGGTCTGCGGGACCATGGCTGCGGCATTCGTTTCCTACGAGCCGCGCTATGTTTTGCTGTCCTTAAAASYYMYCGGTAMMMWWYYRWYSWMSMCKWMWKYGKKMMRWRASATYSTTMRKGSYSRRKKCGGACGAATGATCCGCTGGTCGTATATTATTCAAAAGGGTGGTCCTCCCGCTTTGGAAAAAGAGGCGATAAAAGCCACGAAGGGTGATAAGTTCCTCTCCTTCGGCGTGGATATGGTCATCAGCGGATACACGGGCAATGAAGTCCGCGATATTATGACGAACCTCATCGAAACCACATTTGGACGAAATACCGTTCAAGTCAATATACTGAAGTATATGGCGTCTGCATCACCTGCATTCGGCATGGTCGGAACCTTGATCGGTTTGGTGATTATGCTGAATAAAATGGGAAGTGACCCTTCTGCATTGGGCGGTGGCCTTGCCATTGCTATGATTACCACGCTGTACGGCGTTATTTTTGCGCAGCTCGTATACAAGCCTGCTGCAACTAAAATCATGCAACGTGAACAGATCATTCGCTTTCGCAATTACCTTGTTGTCGAAGGGTTAGTCTTAATGGCTGATAACCGCAACCCTCGTTTCATCCAAGATAAGATGAACAGTTATCTGGATCCTGCCATTCATTTTAGCATTGATAAATCAAGAAAATAATTTCGTTGCCACCTTAAATCGGACCCTCAATCATGGCACCACCAGAGCTAACAGAAGAACCAGACGAAGAAGAATGGCTTGTAACCTATGCCGATGCCATTACCCTTTTGATGGCCTTCTTCGTGATGTTGGTTTCTTTTTCTAAGATTGATCTGCCCATGTTTGAAGCGGCCATGGCTGGCATCAAAGCTGAAATTGGCATGGGTAAAGATTCCACCCAATCGATTACAAATGACGTCAAAGCCGCTTTGGAAACGACGGCCTTTGAAATGAGCATGGAACAACAAGTAGAGGTTACGAAGGACTCCCGAGGCGTTGTCATCGAAATGGGCAGCACATCCTTCTTTAAACCCGGCACGGCACTGATCACCGATGCGGGTATCCTGCTCATCAAGGGCTGGTCTCAAATTTTAGTCTCCGATAAGTTCAAGTATTTTTTCATCGAAGTTGAGGGGCATACCGACGACGACCCCATCAACACGCCACAATTTCCTTCTAACTGGGAACTTTCCACAGCCAGGGCTTCTTCTGTGGTTCGAGTCTTGGAAAGTCAAAAAGTTCAACCTTTCCAGCTTAAAGTCGTTGGTTTTGGCTCATCACATCCCAAGGTACCCAACCGGGACTTCGACGGCAAAGCCATCTCGATCAACCAAGCTAAGAATCGACGCATTGTTATCCATTTGGTGCAAATGACGACCCTTGAAAAGCAAGCGCTTGATGATGTTTTGCTTGAACAACGTCTAGCCAAAGAAGAACGTCGGCGCGCCGCTAAAGACGCAGCCCGGCGCAAGGCTGTTCAAGATGCCGTTAGCGCGGTTGACGCTCCAGGCGCATCACCTGTTGCTAGCGCCCCCAATCCACCGGGGGCAGCAGCCCCGGCCCCGCGCTAAATAAATAAAAAGCCGCCTCAACTRGGCGGCYTTTTATAGRGYTAAMCTATGGATTAAAGATCACCCTTCACCAAAGACGTGAGTGTCACCTTCGCGCGCCATCAAGCAGCCATCCCACTCGGCTTTGGCTTCAAGGTACAGCTTATCCATAAAATTATCATCGTGTTCTGGGTCATGGTGAAAAATGGCCAAAGATTTGACGCCTGMGGCACGGCACAACTTAACGCCCTCATTCCATGTCGAATGCCCCCAACCGACTTTGCTGACAAATTCTTCTTCGGTATAAGTGCTGTCATAAATGACCAAGTCTGCGCCTTCGATAAGACCAAGAATATTTTGGTCCATCTTGCCCGGAACATGTTCAGTATCGCTGATATAGCATACCGAACTGCCCTTATGTTCGATACGGTACCCGGTTGCCCCATTGGGGTGGTTCAGTGGCGCTGTACGCACGTGAACGTCTTCGTAAACGTCAAACGATTCGCCGACTTTGAAATCTTGAAAAACCATTTTGGCTTGCATCGCCGCCAACGGGACGGGAAACATAGGGTTATCCATTTGGGTCGCAAGAACGTTTTTAATACTGTCCCTGCCGTCCAAATGACCCGCCATAATACGCAAAGACCTTGATGGATCATAGGCCGGTACAAAAAAGGGAAAGCCGTTAATATGGTCCCAGTGTGTATGGGTCAACAAGAYGTGAATATTTTTAACATCATCATTAAKGAATGTCTTACCCAGGCCACGAATACCTGTGCCCGCATCCAGGACCAAACGGTGCCCGCTGGCATTGATTTCAATACAACTGGTATTCCCACCATATTTCATATGGTCGATTGATGGACAAGCTATGCTTCCGCGTACACCCCAAAATTTGACGGATAATGTCATTTTATTCCTGCTATCTTAACGTCTGGTACGTGCCTCCATGAGGCTTAAATATTCTTAAGCGACCATAGCTTCAACGAGCTATGGTCGCTTGCGCTAAAACTATCCTATCTTTACTCGACTTTATAAGTGATGGACGTCACATTTTATAATTTTTATGCGAGGAAACATAGAAATTTGTAAGAGTTCCCACGCAATTTCCCAAATTAGCCGCAATTTCCATTACCCCCCCCGTGTTTTCATAGACAAAGAGTTCCCGGGCTGAGCGTCGGCAAACGTTCGTTAAAGCAAACAACTTGGGACCCGGCTTGAATGTTGAAGGATACCTGCCACGCTGCTGATTTTAGCAGCATAACGGTCTTTTGGATAACAGTATCTTTCTGACAAAATACGAAAAGGCTTGTGACGACCGATGCTGTGTTCAACGCACATCCAAATCCTACTTAAAGCATGGTTATAGTCACGTTTTCCCTTTGTTAATGGGTTCGCTTTGGTTTTGGCAATGAGGCCGCAAACGCTCAACCAACTCTTGGAAGGTGTTCGCCTCAACGCCCGTCAGGGATCTAAATTGTCGTTTGGATATAAGCCATGCGCTGTTAAAATTTGCCATCGCAAAAACCTCCTACGGTCTTCCTTTGTCGAATCACACTTGAGTTCACAAAAGTGCATCAGACTTTTGCAACAGGTCTATTTGCTTTTCCACCATTCTACTGTTTCTTTGACTCCTTGCTCGAATGATGTTGGTTTGAAGTCAAAATAATCTTGGAACTTATCATGGTTTACAAGGTATGGCTTTTCAAATTCATACATCATCTCCTTAAATTCACGCATTAAGGGACTAAACAAGCTAAGCAATGATAAAACACTGCGGTTTGTTGCTCGTATGGAAATTTTTTTATTGAACCCCTTTTCAGCCAACCTCATAAAATCTCGTGTTGTGATGACGGGAGCATTAGGAACATGCCAGACTTGACCTAAACCATCCTCATTTTTTCCTAAAGTAACCATGACTTTGGCAAAATCCATGATGTAAGTATAACTATGCGGCAAATCAATATTGCCGAATAAATTTACAGTTTTGTTTTTCAACGCTGCTCCAAAGCATACCTCACCTAAGACTGAATTAATGACATTTGGGCCATAAAGGCTTGATGCTCTAGCAATGGCTATTTTTACAACTCCATCTTTATGAATTTGCATCATATTATTTGCCATTTTCATACGAATCATACCTTTCTTTCCAGTTGCCATACTTGGTGAACATTCGTTTATTTCTCGTCCATTGGTATCGCCATACATATAAAGGTTATCCGCATAAATCAGCTTGGCATGACCTTGGGATACACCTTTTAATATCCCATCCGTTAAAGGTTTAAATAACGTTTCCCATTGATGATAAGGAGGCACAGCACAATGATAAACAACATCAGCACTATGGCAGAGTTCAGATACTGCTTTTGAATGCGCCACATCCAATCCAATTATAGATACGCCTTGTGGTAATTGTTTTTCAATCTTTCCTGATCTATTGACCATAACGACTTCATCTGTTTTTGGTAAAATATTTATAATAGACTGACCTAGAGCTCCGGCTCCAAAGATGATATGTTTCTTTCCCATATTAATGTTCCTTATGCATATAATTGCATAACAGTACCTGCGCATTGGACATTATGCAAGTTTATGCTTAAAACATTCTGAAGTATCCAAAAGGAGTATATTCGTGTCTCTGAAACATGTTATTTTGACATTGATTCACCAAGCACCGTCGACTGGCTATGAAATCAATAAATCATTTGAACAAAAAATTGGTTATTTTTGGCACGCTAGCCATCAGCAGGTTTATCAGGAGTTGGCTAAACTAAAAAAAACAGAAATGCTGACTTGTGAACATAAGCCCCAAACAGATAAGCCCGATAAAAAAATTTATTCCATTACAGTCAAAGGTCGAGATGAATTAAGAAAATGGTTACACCAGTCTTTACCTGAGAAAAAATATAAGGACATCTTATTGGTTCGCCTGCTTTCAGCTGACTTACTTCCTCTTGATAAGCTTTGTGAACAGATTCAGAAAGCCGCAGAATTCGAGCAACACCGATTAGATGAATTTCTTCATATTCAAAAGCAATGCTACAGTGATGAGCAGAAAAAATATTTATCTGCCTTGGATAAGCGCCTTTTTATCAATATGAGAAAAGGAATCCTTCTAGCAGAAGCGGAACTTGCTTGGGCAAAAGAAGCTTTAGAAACTCTTCAAAATTAATACTGTTGAAAAGATTATTAAATGTAGCGGCCTGCATGAGGGCGCCATCGTCTCTCATGATTGAATAGCCCCTGAATCTCTAGACACCTTGCCGTATAAAAACAAAGCAAGGCATTTTAATTGTGTCAGCAGAACCCATTATAGGACTTTAGAAAGCGTACTCAGGCATGGAAGTCTCTTTAGACAAACCGGACAAGGCCCGCACGAATAGGTCTGTCAGCCGGACACTTTGCAAGCGAGAGGAGGCCCTAGCCTTAAGGCAGAACTGGGCTCGCGTCACAGAGGATCGAGGTGTCCTTTCCCCTGAAAGCTTTGCTACCCCTGAAGGCTTTGCTACCCCTGAAAGCTTTTTTCAACTTCTAAAGCGAGAACGGATCAGACGAAAATCTACGCAACCCGCAAGAATACGCGTCAGGATACGTTCGATTATAGCGTGTTTTTCTACAATCCAAAAGAGCGCATGATCGAAATGGAATGGCGTCGCCAATAGGTTTTGAAGACCAACAAAAAATGAGGGTCCAAGGCGCCAAGAAAACTGGGGGTATCACAGCATGGTCGCGCCTTAATTTGTCCCGTATAAGGCAAACCAAAGTCACTCAAAAAAATGGAGGGGTGAATTTGGGGCATCACAAAAGGATCATGCCCCAAATTTAAAGGACCAAGGCTTAATAGGCGTGCTCACAAAAAGCCGCATCACCTTCTTCTTCCCGCTGTGACAGAGCCGCCGTCATCGCGACTTGCACTTTTTCAAAGGCACGCACTTCAAGCTGGCGAATACGTTCCCTGGAAATACCATATTGCGTTCCCAATTGTTCCAAGGTCACCGGGTCTTCTTTCAGTCGGCGTTCGGTAAAGATATGGCGTTCCCGATCGTCCAATTTCGTAAGAGCCGATTGCAGCAATTGATTGTTCAAGCTGCGTTCTTGTCCCGTGGCAGCAAGCTCCTCGGGAGAGGCTCCTTCGTCGACAAGCTGGTCTTGAAACTCAATCGTGCTTTCGCCATCTTGTCCAACCGGAGCATTAAGGCTCATGTCCTTGGTCGCCAGACGACGGTTCATGTTGATGATGTCGCGTTGTGAAATATCCAGGTCGTCGGACAACAGTTGAGCTTGATTCGGTGTCAATTCACCAGAATCTTCAATACCAAGGCGTCTTTTATGGCGACGCAGGCTGAAGAACAGCTTTTTCTGAGCCGCAACCGTACCCATCTTAACCAAAGACCAAGAGCGCAACACATATTCAGTAATCGAAGCCTTAATCCACCACATGGCATAAGTAGACAGGCGAAACCCACGTTCTGGCTCAAATTTCTTAACAGCCTTCATCAGGCCAATATTGCCTTCAGAGACCAGWTCGGYYAYMGGCARRCYRTAACCMYKAWAGCCCAWKGCKAYTTTCACCACCAAGCGTAAATGGCTGGTCACCAGGGTATGGGCAGCTTCGACGTCATTGTCATTGCGCCAGCGTTCAGCCAGTTCGCGTTCAACGGAAGCTTCCAGGACCGGATATTTCCATGCCTCTTTAAAATACGTAGAAAGTCCACCTTCCGTATGAGCAACAGAAAGGTTCCGGGGTGTACCAACATTAAATGTCATAACGGGTTAATTTCCCAAATAAAGCAAGATGGTAAGCGGTTAAACGCGTACTTCAATTCCTCAGCGGGCCCTGCGACGGGCACGAAGGTCATCATGACGGACACGAACGGGAATCAGACGCCGTTCTTGTTGCTTCAGCAAGGATAGTCTGGTGTAAATTGCTAAACCAATTGCACCAACGGCGCTGATGATCGCGCTCATAGCCACAGTCTCAAATGAAATCATATCGTATGTCATTTCAAGTATTCTCCTTATAAGGCAACAGTCTTGCAAATTTGGACGAAGATTACGGCAAATACATGGCGAACATATGGAATATTCAGGGCAGACATCAAATACATTACGGCTTTTGACGGAGGCACCGCACCAAGCCCCAATTCTGGACAACAGCGCCCGTTCCTTTAACACTCCACCGCCCTTGTTCGCCCCCTTTAGAGCACCAAGCAGACTTAAATATCTCATGAATACCATAGCCAGGTCAATGGGTACTACATATACTGAGTTAAATGAGTGTATTGTAAGCATGGTTATATAATGCTCCACAATCCACTAAAGTGGCGTATAATAGGCCTTTATGATATCGATATCACCTGTGTTGGAACATCAATGACGACATCTTCCCCCACCCAAGACGCGCCACTACGTATTATTTTGGCTGAACCGCGTGGTTTTTGCGCCGGAGTCGATCGGGCCATTGCCATCGTCAAAAAAGCCCTCGAAAAATATGGTGCACCCGTATATGTGCGTCATCAAATCGTGCACAATCGATACGTTGTCGATGAATTGAAAGCCCTGGGTGCCGTGTTCGTCAAAGAATTGGATGAAGTTCCAGACGGTGGGCACACCATTTTTTCAGCGCACGGGGTTTCTGACCAAGTTGAAAATGAAGCCAAACGCCGCAACCTTCCTTATATTGACGCCGCCTGTCCGCTTGTGACCAAAGTTCACCGCCAAGGCCAAAGCCATGCCGATAATGGCCGGGAAATTGTGCTCATTGGCCACGAAGGTCACCCCGAAGTGGTGGGGACCTTAGGCCGTATTCGCGGAAAAACACACTTGGTCGGCAGTGTCGAAGACGCAAATAAGCTCACCGTTGGCACCCCAAAAATGCTGTCCTATATCACGCAAACGACACTCAGCGTTGATGACACCCGCGATATCATCAACACCCTTCAGACGCGTTTTCCAACCATTGAAGGTCCAGCCTTAAAAGACATTTGTTATGCAACACAAAATCGCCAACAAGCCGTGCGCGACCTGGCCCAACACGAACACATTGACCTGTTGTTGGTGATCGGCGGCAAGGACAGCTCAAATTCTAACCGCTTACGAGAAATTGGAACGGACTGCGATATTCCCAGCTATTTGATTGATGATGCCCGTGACTTTGATCCAAAGTGGTTGGACGGCGTRGATACSGTGGGCATCACCGCCGGAGCCTCAGCCCCGGAAACCTTGGTCCAAGGCTTGCTGGATTMCTTASATCAAATTCGMCCSACCAAAATTGARATTCTATCGGGCATAGAAGAAAATATGCACTTCCTTTTRCCCCGTGAGCTTCGAAACGCTGAGGCTTAAGCCAATACGGCCTCWGCGGCCTTTCGCCCCGACCGCACGGCCCCTTCTATGGTCGCGGGYAGTCCGGTGTTGGTCCAGTCTCCGGCAAGGAATAAGTTGTCATACCGGGTCTTGGTATTTGCGCGCAAAGCCAAGGTCTTTGGGTGTTGAGCGAACGTAGCGCGGCGTTCTTTGATCACACGATAGGCTGGCAGAGTTTGATCATCCAAGCCCAACACTTTGACCACATCGGGCCACAAAGCTTGCGCAATGTCTTGTGCCCCTTTGTTCAGCCAMTCATCGGCGGCACTCATGGTGACGGATGCWATGTGTCCACGGGTRAASAGCCAGTGCACGTCTGAGCCSACCACKCCCTTTAAGCCSGTTTYGGTGGCGTCCTTAAGSCGAAAATGGGTRTTRATAATSGCGTGCGAGTCCTGGGGCGRYAAKGCTTCWCCCATCARAYCTTTGATCACAAAATGRGGCACCGCCATAATGACCACATCTTGTTCGCTGATAACCTCTGTTCCGTGGGCGTGGGTGAGGCTCGACACGCGGCCCCTTATGAAGTTCAATCCGCCCACGCGTTGACCTAAATGTATCTTTGCACCGCTCTTTTTCAAGGTCTTTAGGGCGGGATCCACCAATGCGGCTCCTAGGCCATTTCGGGTGAACAATGGACGCGCTGCCCAACCGCCCAACATCACYGTTTCKGCAAACACAGCCCACAATAATTCTGCCGCAGCATCTTCTGGTTTTGCGTTAAGCACSCCTATRCACAGCGGTTCCCAAAAAGACCGAAAATGCGACGTACTGATATCCAAACATGTTGCGACCGTTTTACCCGATGCCATTTTTAAGGCCACGACTTCGCGCAGCAAGGTCCATGGGCCGACACCGGGTGGGCGGCGGTTGGCATCGAACAGCCACGCCAACAAGGCTCGTTTACCTTGCCCTTGCCCTAAATCTATGGTCCACGCCTGATCGGTTTTGACGTCTAAAAATTCAAATTGCGCACGATCTGAAAAAAACACCTCTTGCCCAGCCCCAATCAGCTCCAAATAGGCTAAAATATCGGTATTTCCGCTCAACATCAGATGCGCACCGTTGTCGATGGTGGCGTCCAATATCTTATCATAAAAGCTGCGGCACCGGCCCCCTGCATGGGGTGCTGCTTCGTACAGTGTGACGCCAAATCCAGCTTTCCTTAAGCGCACAGCGGCAGATAGTCCGGCCATTCCGGCACCGATAATGTGCGCCTGCGGGGTCATCCAAATACACCATAGCGCAACGCCAACCACAACGTTTTGAACTTGCTAAAGCGTACAGGCACGGAGGTGCAGGCAAGGCCGCGCTCTTCTAACCCTAGCAGCACGCGGCGATAGACGGCCTGCATTATGCGCGCGGGCCGCGTTGCCTTTTTATCCAATCGGCTCATCGCATCTGTGGCCTTGTTAAAATGATCGTGAGCCCGTGCGGCCAGAACCTGTAACGCAGACTCTAGGTTTGGGTTATTCAAGGTTTCAGCCAAAGTATTGCCGACAACGCCATGGACGGACAGAAGGTCGGCGGGCAGGTACAGGCGATTGCGAGCGGCATCTTCGTCTAGGTCACGCAAAATATTGGTGATCTGTAACGCACGGCCCAGGTGATAGGCCAACAGGTCCGCATCGGGTCCAAAAACGCCAAAAACCTGATCTGACAATCGCCCTACGGCAGAAGCCACGCGATCAATATACAAATCAAAAGTCGCCTCATCCTTCATGGTCACGCTATCGCAAGCATCCATTTTCATGCCATCGATCACGGCGAATAAATCGTCTTTTTTTAAATCAAAGCGGGTAACGATAGGCTTTAAATCATGCACACAGGCAGGTTGTGGTTCACCCCCGGCAAACAGAATTTCGACGGCCTCCCTGTGGGCTTGTAGCTTTTTCATCTTAACTTCGGGGCTGTCGTCACCATCGGCGATGTCGTCAACAACGCGGCAAAAGCCATAAATGCGAAACATGGCTTCTCGTTTATGGCTTGGCAACAGCTTTAGTGCCCAAAAAAATGAGCTTCCCGCAGACGTGCCAACAGGCCTAGWATCARYRKTTTTTTCGATCATRCGRATATAGATACATCACKCGYGCTCAAAATTCACGCGCGAATCGCTCCCCATATAAAATGACAGGCAGCCTGAACTTTAGACAACTCGATACGCTCAGCAACGGGGTCGCGCGCGCGCAGTTGTTTTGACAATGCCTTGGCAATCGCAATGATGCCCCCCGCTTCACGAGCTAGGGCTTTTGAACGAATATCCTTTGGCAAGGCCTGGGCCGTCGTCAGCAGATCATCCACACGATTTAGCATTAAGTCCAAAACCTTACGCAGCCCAGGTGAGCTTTCACCTGCCGCCAAATCTGCATCGCGCACATCATATTTCACCATCCAATCGGCGGGCACATAAATGCGCTTAAGGGAAAGGTAATCGTCTTTGACGTCTTGAATATGGTTGAGGATTTGCAGGGCCGCGCACAGGGCGTCATTAGCGGCAAAACCATTTTCCGCTTGACCGTCTTCCAGTTCAATTAAATAACGTCCAACCGGGGCCGCCGACAATGCACAATAGGCCATAAGGTCGGCCCAATCATCGGTCCGGGGCTTTTGGGCGTCGCGCATGAAGGCCTGCAAAAGGTCTTGGGCGTGGGTATGGGTAACGCCAGTGTCACATAGGCTTTGATGTAACTTATAAACAGCCGCACTGGGGGTGGGCAACCCATGTGTAAGTTGTTCGCTCATCCCCCTCAGAATATCGAGTTTTTCGTCTGAACCAAGGCTGGGGTCATCGGCGATGTCATCGGCACCGCGCGCAAAGGCATAAAAGGCCATCACATGCGGGCGCGACTTGGCGGGCAAAAGGCGACTGGCCACGGGAAAATTTTCGTCGCCGGCACCTTTAGCACTCATCGTCTGACCATTCTAATTTGCGCCTACTGAAGGTCTGCGACTTTTTGGCGCAACATATCATTCAAACTTGAAATTTTACTGCGACTATTGCGCAACACCGACGCAAACTCCTTGCGCTGGGTCAGGCTCATCGAAATACCTTCAACGTACACGTCAATAATCTTATAAACATCTGACGTCGCGCGAACGCGCCAATTCACGCGAATAGGATCACCACCCGCTGGCCGATTAATTTCAGTCATAACCAAAGTGTCTTTGCCGGGGTTCACAATGGAATTCAAGACGTTCAGTTTTGCGCCTGAATATTGATCAAAGCGTTCGATGTAGGTGACCACGATGTAATTTTGAAACAGCGCCAAATATGTTTTCTTTTCATCATCTGTAGCGCCACGCCAGTACCGACCCAACACCCACTTGCCAATCAGCGGCACGTCAAAATTAGTATTGAGGATTTCACGAAAACGGATAATACGGTCTGAGCGGCTAATGCCCTTAGCGGTCAACGCTTGGATGGCTTCGTTGGCCATACCTTCAACAAAAGAGAGAACAGGGTCTTTCTTTTNCRGCMSRNGCAGCCTCTTGGGCCAATGCMGYGTTCAGGGGKGKCYCCAAAACAGAAAAGGMTAAAACGAAAAGGCTAACAAGAGCAATACGGCGTAAAATCATAAAGAGTATTCCCGAACCAATAACATTGATCAAATCACGAAGGTTTTTTGAGCGAACATTTCCCCCTCAAAAAACCTGAGCAACAAATTGAGCATAAGAGCAAATCACCCCCTTGGCAATTATCACAATCAATAAAGAGACAACCCACTTCACTCATGATAAACACACACGAACTTCTTCTGTAAAGCCTTGAATTAAAATATTTTCACCTTCAAATACAGGGCGTTTTATCAATGTCGGGTGAGCCGCCATCAATTGAATAGCGGTGGCTGTATTTATGTTGTTTTTGTCGTCATCGTCCAATTTTCGCCACGTTGATGATCGCCGATTAAGCACCGATTCCCAACCCAACGCATCAACCCAGCGTTCAAGGACACACGCATCCAAGCCATCTTTGCGAAAATCGTGAAATGTGTATGCGATCCCCATTGTATCCAACCACTTCAATGACTTACGTACGGTATCGCAGTTTTTTATTCCATAAACAGCAAGCATTTTTCCACGTTCCTTTGACCAAGCTTATGCTTATCGCTACTCTATCGCCACCTTTCAAACAAGCCYYAAAGGCCATRCCCATGCTCTGTGTTATTTCACCTGCGAAGCGTTTGAACCTTAAAGAYTGGGATAAAAACACCCCTGGGCTCACCACGCCGCAATGGACCGATGACGTCACACAATTAGCTGATATCGTTAGCAGCCTTGACACGCATRACTATGAAGGCTTGATGCATATCAGTGAAAAACAAGCCGCAACGGTGCGGGCGTATTTTGATGCCTTTTGTTTTCCGCACACTCCAGATAATGCCAAGCCTGCATGTTTGATGTTTTCTGGCGACACTTATGTCGGGCTAGATGCCGCGACATTGGGGCAAAAAGATTTAGCCTATGCCCAAGATCATTTGGCCATTATTTCGGGCCTATACGGGAAATTACGGCCCAATGATTTGGTGCGTCCGTTCCGCCTTGATATGGGAAGCAAGCTTGCKAACCCAAAAGGGAAAGACCTTTATGCCTTTTGGGGKGATAAAATTTGCACCGCCATCGTGGACCAAATGAAAGCCAATGGAGCCAAGGCGTTGGTCAACCTTGCCAGCGTCGAATACTTCAAAGCGGCACAGCCCGATCAACTTTCAGAACGCAAGGTCCGCATCATCACCCCCACCTTCAAAGAAATCCGCGATAATGGCGACATCAAAGTGATGAGCTTGTTTGCAAAACGCGCAAGAGGGTCCATGGCGCGCTGGATCATCGAAAATCGCATAACCGAACCCGAAGACTTGAAAGCGTTTAACGTTGGTGGCTATATCTTCCAACCCGGTGCCAGCGCAGGCGACAACTGGACCTTTGCCCGGCCCCAACCGCCTAAAAAAACCATCGGCAAAGCGGCGCGTTCAGAAGATCAAACCCCGCGTCTGCGCAAATACGCCGACGGTAACGCGCGATAAGCCCGCGACGTCACCAATAGCCCCACCGCAACCGTTATTCCAATGGCAAACAACGCCAATGGTAACCCACCGCCAAGTCCGATTTGGGCCCGTTCAAGTCCCGCCGCGCGCGCCACGCCATAAGCCAGCCCTAAGCCTATAGGCACAGCAACCACGGACACCACAAGGCCCAGAGCCATAAATTCCGCCAGCACTTGGATGAGCAATTGGCCTTGGCGGGCGCCGAGAATTTTATACAAAAGGGCTTCGTCTGCGCGATCTTGCAGACCTTGCAAAACGCTTCCCGCCAACACCACCAACGCCGCAATTCCACACACTATGGCCGCCACATTTAAACCTGACACCAGCGCGTTTAAGACCTTTGACAAGGAGTCTATAACATCCGACACGCGAATCACGGGCACGTCTGGGAAATTCGCCTTAACACGATTTTCCATTTCCACCGCCCGCCCAGGCATAGCTTTTAGGGCACCCGCAAAGGTATGCGGAACGTCTTGCAAGGTGGACGGCGTAGCGACAATGGGAAATTCAAGGTCCAAGCCCGTCCAATCAATAACACGCAAATTAAGAATGGGTGCCTCAATCACATGGCCGGACACATTTAGCGTGAGGCTATCGCCGACCTTTAGGCCCAGTTTCTTCGCCGCGCCCGCATCCACAGCAAAACCGGGTGCGTTAAGGTTATTATCTTTGGCCCACCAGTCCATTTCGCGGCCATAAGATACACCCCGGTCCCCACGTATGACCCAGCTCAGGGAACGAGGGATTTGTAAATTTTGAACAGAAACACCGTTCAGCGCTTGCACGCGGGCATGTAAAAACGGCTTGATGTTTATGGTCGCACTTCCGCCCCAATTTTCCAGGTCTTGGCGTAAATCTTTGGCCTGCGTTTGACTTAAAGAAAACACCACCAAGTCCGGAGCCAGGTCCGGCAAAGTCTGGCCTATATGACTGCTGGCCGCCCGGCCCAAACCATCCAAGGCCACCAACACCGTCAGGGTCAAGCCCAGCGCCATGACCACCGCGCCTGTGGGCGAACCGGCCCGGTACAAATTACCCAGGGCCGTCCGCAGCCACACCGTGCGGCCTTTGGACAACACCTTAGCCAAATGAGCCACAGCCCGCCCTAACAGCATATAAAAGGCTGCCAGAGCCAAGGACCCGACCAAAAAAACGCCACTCAGTATCGGCATGGGAGAGACCCAAAAGATCAAACCTAAAATCAGCGCGACAATCGCCAATGCGCCCAGTCCTCCGCGTAATCCCAGATGGCCGGGCACATGGACAAAACGTTCGCGCAGCAGCATTCGCGCCGTAACTGAACTCACGTTCGCCAACGGCCACCACGCAAACAACAGGGCGATCAACAGACCAAACAAAGCCGCAGCGAACAAGGCCTTAAAGTCGGGGATAGCCGACATCGTAAACGGCACCTGGTCCGCCAAAGCCGTCCCCACCACCAGGGCGCCAAAAGCTCCCAAAGCGACCCCGAATATCGCCCCCAGGGAAGCCGCAAACATCACTTCAAAGCCCATCGCCAAGGCCACCACATTTGGCGGCGTACCAATAGATTTCAAAATCGCAATGGTGCTCAACTTTGACCTTATATGCGCACGCACGGCCGCTGAAATCCCTGCCCCACCGATCAACATAATGCCCAKCCCAATGAACAACAGCAACACATGCGCCATGGCTAAGGTGCGTTCGACGCCTGGCACACCTTTTTGGGCATTGACCATGCGCCAGCCTGCATTGGGAAAGGCTGTATCAATGGACGACAGCACAGTGGCGGCATTTTTGCCTTGGGCGAGCTTGATATGAGTATAAAAATAGACCTCTGCGCCATCGTTAATGAGCCCGGTCTTAGACAAACTTTCCCTCAACACCATCACCCGTGGGCCAAGACTAAAGGCTCTAAAGGCACGGTCTGGTTCATGCGTCAAAACATCGCGCAATTGGTATGTCATGGCCCCAATCTGAAGTGAGCCGCCAATTTCTACACCCAGCGTTTTGAACAACTCTGGGTCGGCAATCGCGCCATATTGGTTATTTTTAAGAGACAGTGTTTCGCCCAAAGGCGCACCAGATTTAAGCTTTAGCGTTCCGTAAAGCGGATATGCATCATCCACACCCTTTAATTCAACAAGTTGCGAGGCCTCATGCCCCGGCTTATGAGCCATSGGCCTGAGTTCTGCCGTAAKGCTGGTCGCCCCTTGTKCGTTGAACAAAAATTGTTGCGCTTTGGTTGGCGGAGTGTGAAATAAACGTAAGCTAACATCACCACCAACACCCTCTAAGGCTCCGGCCTGGGCACCTTGGCGAAGGGTTTGAGAAGATACGCCGACCAAAGCCACAGCGGCAACACCAACGAACACCCCAGCCACCAATAGCCTAAGCACACGAGCCCCGCCCCGCATGTCGCGCACGGCAATAACTATGCTTAAGCGAAAATGTTTAAATCCCACGACGAATCTTTAGCCCCTGATTAGCTCCTGAAAATTCACTGGTCTTCAAGATGACGCACGTTGGGGCCTTGAGTCTAGAAAACTCAGTGGTAGCCATCGCCGTTAATGTAATCGACCATTTCAGTGGTATCCATGCGGCACTCGTTCAAGCTGTGCTTAATCAGGTCGCCAATGCTCACAATTCCCATGATWGCGCCCTGTTCCATCACCAAAACGTGACGGGTGCGCTTTGTGGTCATAATTTCCCGTACAGTTTCCAGAGTGTCATCAAGATTGCACATGACAACGTTGCTGGTCAAAAGTTCGAACACCTTCATCCCATCTAAATCGCCGCGGTCGGCGAGACCGTGAATAATGTCACGTTCGGAAATTGTTCCGACGAGGTGCCTTTTATGGTCTCTCACCAAAGCAAAACCAATTTGCTTGTGCTTAAAGACCTTTGCTACATCTTTGGCTAAGTCTGTTGGGGCAACATTGATYAGACCTTSGTCCTTATTTKTAATGATYGTTCTAACAAACATAATGAAATCCTCCGCCTAGCGTGAATKACCATTATAATATGTGTATATTCATCTTCCCAATGTCCAGATATTTTTTTATGAGGTCTATTTGGGTGTAGGGTTTAAAATATGAGCAATCGCACGGACATTGACCTTGAAGGTCTTCACAGCAAACTTTTGGCCGAACGTGAACAAGGGCGCCGGACCATTGAAGTCAACCGCTTGGACATGAGCTCTGCCCGTCCCACGTGCGTTGATTGCGCTGCGCATTAAATGAAAACCCTATCCTTCTTCTACACCAACCGCCGTTTTTTGGCCTTTGGCTTGGCCTGCACCTTAGCCAGCAATTTTGGTCAGACCTTTTTCATTGCCCTGTTCAGCAGCCACCTTCGWGAAGCTTTCCAATTGAGCCATGGGGAATTTGGTGCGTTGTACTCAACCGCCACCTTAACCAGCGCGGTCATCATATTGTGGGCCGGACGGTTGATTGATCGCGTTGACCTGCGCCTGTATGCCGCCTGTATTCTGTGCGGCCTTGCCCTATCATCCGGGGCGATGGCCATGGCAAGTTCGCTGGTCGGACTTGGCATGGCCTTAGTGGGGCTCAGGTTGTTTGGCCAAGGACTGTTACGCCACACCGCCGTCGTCAGCCAAGCAAGATATTTCACCCAAGCCCGAGGCCGCGCCATGAGCCTTGTCGGGCTTGGCTTTCCCCTTGCCGAAGCCACCTTTCCAGCCCTATTGGTGTTGGCCTTAACGGCCTTAAGTTGGCGTGAAGCGTGGGCCTGGGTAAGCCTTTATATCACAGTTATTCACCTGCCCTTGATCTTGTGGTTATTGAAAGGACACGGCGAACGCCACCGACAATTGGAAGAGAACCTGACCAAAGAAGGTCATCTTGCTAACGCCGTCACCATCCGCTCCATCACCGCCGACTGGCGTTTTCAGATGATTATCCCGGCGTCACTTATGGGGCCTTTTATGATGACCGGCTTGTTTTTTCACCAGATTGCTATTGCCAAGGCCAAGGGCTGGAGTCTTGAGCTCATCGCCACAAGTTTTCCAGCCTTTGCGGCCGCCACCGTGGTGTCTTCCTTAATCACCGGAAACTTGGTGGACCGTTTCGGTCCGGGGCGCATTTTACCCTTCTTTATATGGCCACAAGTTTTAGCATTACTGATCCTTGCAAACACCAGTCACCCGTTGAGTGTGCCTGTGTATTTGGCTTTTGGAGGCCTAACCACCGGGGCATCAACGGTGTTGATGAGTGCCACATGGGCCGAAACTTTTGGTGTGCTGAATTTAGGCAAAGTGCGATCCCTCACCACGTCGTTGGCCGTACTGTCCACCGCCATTTCTCCCATATGGGGCGGGTGGTTATTGGACTTGGGCTGGAGTATCGAAGCCATCGCATATAGCGCGGCACTGATTTCGACAACAACCGGGCTCATGGTGTTAGCACCGGCCCGTAACTTACATAAAGCTAGGGCACAAAATATTTCTTAACCCTCGTTTGTTAAACTAAACCATCAGTCGATTCGCGCAAGGGAGAGGCTTAACGATGCAAGACATTCAAAATTCAAGCGCATCCAGCTTTGTTGTTGGTATTGCTAACTTAGTCTCACATTTACGCCATTTAAAAGACTCGCCAACGCCTCCACTTCGGGGGCGTTTGTCATTTGTGCTGTACCTCAACCCATGGAGAACATCATGACGAACAAATCGCGTCGCCACCAAGCCAAGTCATCCGCTGGCGTTCAGCCCCTTCGCCCCGTTTCCAAATCTAGCAAAAATGACCGGTGGGACCCTTTGAAAGGCGTTCATCAAAAAGAACCCGAACGCAGAGACCAAAGTTACGTCAAGAACATAACACCGCGCAGTGTGGGACAGAAACTTTTGATGGATGCCATAGATCATTACAACCTTGTYATGGCCMTWGGTCCSGCAGGRACGGGCAAAACTTTCTTAGCCATTTCCAAAGCCGTCGAAGCCTTAGCAAAAGGACAGGTGGGCCGCATTATTTTAACCCGCCCCGCCGTTGAAGCCGGAGAAAGCCTTGGRTACCTGCCCGGTGAAATGGAAGAAAAAATTGCCCCTTACCTTAARCCYCTGTTTGATGCCCTKACKGATCGCATGGGCGGRCGYAGCTTGAAAGCAATGTTAAAAAATGGTGAGATCGAAATTGCCCCCATCGGCTTTATGCGRGGRCGCACCTTAAACAACGCCTTTGTCGTGATCGACGAAGCACAAAATTGCACCTATACYCARATCAAGATGCTGCTGACCCGTATGGGCTGGTATTCCACCATCGTTGTCACGGGTGATCCAGATCAATCGGACCTTTTACCTGGCATGTCCGGCCTTGCCGATATCGCTCAACGCCTTGAAGTTCTAAGCAACGTTGGGGTCATCAAACTCAATGAAAAAGACGTGGTCCGGCACCCCTTGGTGGCTGAAATGTTGGGCGTTATATAGACATAAATAGAGTATTCTCCTCTAAGATCAGAGGTCGCTTAAACTTAACCCTAAAGAAAGCTCTCCATGCGCGTTACATCCACTCTGGCACTTTTTTTGACCGCTGCTCCAGCTGCGGCCATTAACCTCAATCCACTTGACGACATCATCATCCAAATAAAAACGGACAAGGACAAATCCGTTRAGGTCGTCAAAGGCATTAAGGGTGTTCCCAACGTGCCCCACCAGATCAAAGTGCGCACCAAATAAAATAAGGTGGTTCAAAAGAAAATACTCATAATCAATTGAAAACGTAAGGTTTTAGTAAGTTCTCTGCTCTAGGATACTGACAAATTGAATCAAAGTCGGCACGTGAACACAACTAAGGGCTTTTATCTAATGAATTTTAAGAAGACCATCATCTCCATGGCGATGGCATTTTCCTTAATGCTAGGGTTAAGTGCTTGTGGCGATAATACTCAAAATTTACAAAAATCTGCCGATTTGATATTCGCTCAATACAAAGAACATCCACCCAGCCGAGGCTGGAAAGTGCTTTCCGTTCACCCCGACGCCAAAAACAACAAGCTGCTTGTTCAAATTTTGGTCACGGCGCAACAAGATGTCAACAAACTTAAAAGCATCAGCCGCATGGATCAACTTGTCGTCGCTAAAATATCCTGTCCAAAGGCGTCCAAAGAGCTAAGTGCGTCTCTGGGGTCCGACACCCGGATCTGGATTGAACTCAGAACCAACCACACAAGCCTAATTACTTCACTCTGCCCAAAATAACRGCGRCTTACRCAAGCGCCTGTTCTTTGGTTTTTAACAGTTTTATATCTGGAAAGTCRTCKGCAACTTTATTAAGGTGCCASGAATTGCGGGCCATATAGACCGGGGCCCCATCGTGATCTAGGCCTGTGCTGGTCCGATTAGCATCCATGAACGCCTTCAAAACCTTAGGGTCTTCTGCTTCGACCCAACGGGCGGTATAAAGTTCCGTTTGCTCGAAATGCACGGGAATTGCGTACTCTGTGCGAATACGGTCAGCCAGGACCTCAAACTGAAGCGGGCCAACAACACCAACAATCCAATCMGCACCRATGATGGGTTTAAACACACGCGCSGCACCTTCTTCCGCAATTTGCTGYAAGGCTTTACCCAAGTGCTTCGCTTTTAAAGGGTCATCTGGACGGGCCTTTTGCAGGTATTCGGGGGCAAAGGTTGGAATTCCGGTGAAGCAAAGGCTTTCCGATTCCGACAAGGTATCGCCGATGCGCAGGTTGCCATGATTGGGCAGACCGATAATATCCCCCGCCACAGCTTCTTCGGCGACTTCCCTGTCTTGGGCCAAAAATAGCACTGGATTATGAATGTTCAAGACCTTGCCCGAGCGAATGTGCTTCAATTTCATGCCCCGTTTAAAGTGTCCGGAATTGATGCGCATAAAAGCAACGCGATCCCTGTGCTTGGGGTCCATATTGGCTTGGATTTTAAACACCACGCCGGTCACTTTCTTTTCATTCGGATCAACCATACGGGTTGTTGTGGGTTGCGGCCTTGGCGATGGCGCATAAAGGGCCAACCCATCCAACAATTCCCGTACACCGAAATTATTCACAGCCGAACCAAAAAACACAGGCGTCATGTGTCCTTCTAGGTAAGATTGATGATTAAATTCAGGGCACAGTCCGCGCACCATTTCGATATCTGCTCGTAATTTTGTGACGGCGTGTTCGGGTAGCAATTCGTCCAATTGAGGATCATCTAGGCCATCCACTTGAATACCTTCCCCGATGGTAGATCCCTTTGACCGTGCCATTAAAATAAGTTGATCGTTAATCAGGTCGTAACATCCCAAAAATTCGCGGCCCATGCCAATCGGCCATGTGGCGGGGGTTACGTCCAGTGCCAAGGTCTGTTCGACTTCGTCTAACACATCAAACGGATCGCGGCCTTCACGATCAAGTTTATTGATAAACGTGACAATCGGCATATCGCGCAGACGGCACACTTCAAATAGTTTTAACGTTTGTGCTTCGATACCCTTAGCCGCATCAATCACCATGACGGAACTGTCAACCGCGGTTAGCGTACGATAGGTATCTTCGGAAAAATCCGAGTGGCCCGGGGTATCGACCAGATTGAAACGATAGCTTTTATAGTCAAACGACATCGCCGAGGCCGACACCGAAATGCCCCGGTCTTTTTCCATCTGCATAAAATCCGAACGGGTGCGCCGGGCTTCGCCTTTGGCGCGCACTTGTCCGGCCATCTGAATCGCGCCACCATAGAGCAGAAATTTCACAGTCAATGTGGTTTTGCCCGCATCCGGGTGGCTGATAATCGCAAACGTGCGGCGACGGGCGGTTTCGGGCGGCAATGCGGGGCGG
>JAESSB010000020.1 GCA_016764335.1 Magnetovibrio sp. | reverse complement strand
CCTAAGAATTGTTAAGTCTTAGGGGAAGCGCTATGGTGCGTATTCTGTCATGGCAACACCTCATTGGTTTCATCACCCCAACGCTATCATAGTGTTGGGGGGTTGTTGCACTTCACTCCTGAATCCGCCATCAACGTCTTTTCAGTAACTTAATTGTAATGTACTGCATGATTTGTATAGCATGTTGAGCATTAGTCCGCGCGATGACATCGACATTTCATAAAATATTTTTGCAAATACATTGACGAAACCGTTATAGACGTGGCTTAAAGGGGGAGCTATTGCAACTTTGGTCGTCTTTAGCCCCTGTTTTCACACATGAGGATCAGACACACTTATGGGACAAATTGTTAAATTTTTTGGCTGGTTGCTTATCTGTATTGCCTTAACACTCGTTATCTTTGGCCACATAACCATGGTTTTCATTTACTCATTTGATTATCTTTGGCAAACCCTTTTCCCAAAGAACCCAAGCGTCATTTCTAGTATTTGGTTCATTTTTGGATCTGTCATTCCAGGTGGCGCCTTGTGGCTTGTCGGTTTTGTTATAGAAAAATTTGGACAGCGTGAAGATGCTGCCGATGCCAAGGCAGAAGCAGAGGCCAAAGCAGAAGCAGAGGCCAACAGATCCAGTATCAGTGACCAGACCCCTCAAGCAGAGTCTTGAAAAAACTCTAGCTGCCATTCCATTTCCGCGATGGAATACGGGTAATCGCCGTTCGCACTCCCCTGCACTTCTCGGGGTGGTATTTTGGCGATTCGTTTTTGGATGACGACCGCTGTTGTCATGCTTAATCCAGCTTTCCAACATAAGGCAACGATGCCTTTGACACTGCCCAATTCAAAAATATTGATCACGCAGCTCTTGTCGATGTTTGCCTTTATGACCAAAGCGGCTTTGACAAATTTAACTTCACCAGCCTGAGCGGATTCTCTGATGGCATTATCGTCCAACAGGCCCTTAGCAAACATTTTTTTTGCGCGGTCACCTGGCGGAGCACCTTCATCACGGGATCGTGGCCGTTCAGCAGATTTAATCCTCCGGGAAAACTCTTCCCGTACGGCCTGTGCAGTCTCGGAGTCAATATCAGGACGTTTTTTCAAGGCCTCAACCAGGTTATCAGCCACAAATTCRGCCAAATGCAACACAGCATGACGAGACAACTTCGGTCGGTTGACCAGCGGCCCATGCCACGGCTCAATATCTTCGGCTCTGTCAATCAACTTATCTAAGGTGTCTTCGCGAATTTGTGCTGAGGAATTGCTCAATATTTCAGAAATAGCACTGACATCATTTGTATTTGAAATCGCATTGGTGATGTCTTCAGATATATTTCTTCGCCGTGAAATCGCATTTAGAGCCCCAGTAACCGGAGCACTTGAAATGATGTTTAAAATATCTTCGTCAGTCAAAACGGGGGAATTTTCTAAAACAGGCGCACACACAACCAGTTCTACRTCCTGGGCCAGACGTAAAATCACATCAGCRGGGGCATGAGCAATRTCTTGTAGAGTTTCCGATAAAATRCGGCGCACGCGCRTGGCKTGGTCATGAGCCAAATGCTTAATAACGTCATGSGTSGCTTGTTGGACCGTATCTAATTCATCCTTGCTKAGRGCTGGAAAAATGGTTTTGATTTTACYCGCYAATCCAGTMCGGACACYATCGTCTTTGTCMCGGCATAATAATAAGTCMGCTTGACCWGGAGAAGAKATGTTNTTGGCRATGGCAAGACGCACTTCTGGTGAGGGGTCTKCGGCTAAGAAGTACAGAATTTCYGGAACCAAATCTTCTCGTTGGGCGAGTTTCAARCGGACCTTAAYATTTTTATGYCGCGCAAGTTTCTTYGCTTCATCATATTCRATCGGTTTTTTACYTAAAACCTTGTCCATCAAARATTTGAACACATTAYATCCCTYACKCGGTCTTTTGCACGGCCGGAGGGGCYAATTTAAAGCCACCCTTGCWGTTGTTTTTAACRTCATACATAGCCGCGTCAGCACGCGCCAATAGTTCGTCTAATGTYTCMCCYGTTTKRKGCCAATAYACTGCAATACCGACGGAAATACTAAGAGGCTTGTCCGGGCTTCCTGAATACTGACCAAGGATGTGCGCCGCATTAAGTAAGGTTTGGCAGCGCAATTTAGATGTCTCTTCATGAACGCCGTCCAACCACAATGCAAATTCATCACCACCCAATCGGGCGATCAAATCGCCGGGTCGCACAAAATCATAAAGCAAGTTTCTGAGAGCAATGATGGCTTCGTCACCGGCTTGATGACCAAGCACATCGTTGACCAATTTAAAGTTATCCATATCAATAAAGAACAAGGCTCCCGATGCATCGTCCATTGCCAGACGGTTAAAGCGACGCGGTAATTCTTCTTCGTAAAACGCACGACGATTTAAAAGTCCTGTCATGGCGTCCGTTCGCGACAGTCTAACGATGCTTTCATGGTTGGTGATTTGTTCTAAGGCAATCCCTAATTGGCCTGCAATATCGCCCACCATCAAACGTGCATCATCAGACCAATCATCAATCCGCCACAGACAAATTACGCCGTTAATCGTGCCAGCATGCTGGCACGGTCCCGCGATTACATGCCACCCCTCAATGACGGCTTCGCGCAATTCACGTTCACCCTCCGCAAAGTTTAAAAAATCTTCGCTAAATTCTTCAGGACCACCCGTTCCGAAATCGGCTGCACGGACATAGGCTGTTTGGCCATCCGCATTTTCATGATCAACTGTCTCGCGGCGTAAAACAGCGCAGCCCGTTGCCCCCATGGCCCGTGCGGTCGCAGCAGCAGCGGCCCCCAKCATATCCACCGGGTTGATTTCGTCGCGAATTGTATTGACGATATAGCCCAAAACCTGTTCACGCTGGTGCGCCTGAGATAAAGCCGTTTCGCGTTCGCGATCACGGGTGACGTCTCGACAAATCCCCCGAACACCTAAGGGAGTTCCATCATCGTTTAAAAAAGGTTTAGCTGAAACCTGTACACAGGCCATCGTACCATCGGCGCAATGCATCCACAGCTCAACGTCTTCAACCCTTTCCTTGGCATGGAACGGAACCTGATCAAATTCATCTGCGCCCACCATGAATTCTTCGGGCATACGCCCAATAAAATCGTCTGAATCATAACCTAACGCACTCGTTCGGGAAACATACTGAAAACAGCCATCCGCTCCAACTTCCCATGAAAAATCACTCGACACATCGACTAAGTCCTTGAAACGCTGACGCGATTCAATCAAGGCATCGCGGAAATTATGGTTTAGTGTTTGATCAATGAACAGGTATAAAATATCCTGTCCCATAACAAATGGCACAACAGTGACCTGATAAACAACCTGCCCAGAAATTGTCGATAGGGAAACGGTCTCCGAAACACCTCCACCGGTCTTCTTCGCTGATGTCCCTAAACGTGCCAATGCTTGATCGACTTCTCCTTTAAAAAGATGTTCGATGCGGTGAGCCTGACTATTGGTGATAATCGTCCCATCTATGGGGTTCAGTAAAACGGCAGGTTCGGTGTACCCGCTGACCAGTAAAAGTTTGGGGCTGACCTGTTGGCTGCTCTTTGTGTCGGAGTCAGCACTCTCATCTCCGTCCGGTAAGGGAAGCGATAGAGCTTTATGTAAAGTCGATTTTTCTTTATCTGTCTTCATAAGATAACACTTTTACCGCAACTTGCCTCATGTATCCAATACCTAAGCACATGATTTTATTTTTTTCTTAAAACGCAAGAAATTATGAGCTTAAACATAGGTCTTAAATTTAAAAAACAGCCTATTTCACAATTAAAAGTTGAATATAATCCAGTTTTCGGGGATCATGGGACGTTGAGAGCGAATCAATTTACACGGATTTTCATCAAAAACAGACGCGGACGATTTCAAATGCGACGATGGTGGCACGCAAACACCAAGGCTCCAAGATAAAGCGCTTGAGCCAGCTAAAAACGATATCTTTGGCAAACCCCTATTAGCGTACCAATTACGCAACAGAACGGTGTTTAAAATGAGTGGCAAACGTTACACAAAGGAATTTAAGAGTGAAGCTGTTCGGCCAAGTTACTGATCGCGGTTACAAGGTGACCAAAGTCTCAGATCGACTTGTCGTGATGCCTAAAAGTCTTTGAGACTGGGCCAGAAAATACGGTGATACCAGTTCTCAACATCAAACGATATCAGGCCAACAAGACGAGCGACGCCGATTAAAAGCAGAACTTCGTCGCGTCACCGAGGAACGCAATATACTAAAGGAGGCCGCCGCGTTCTTTGCAAGCGAGTCCCGCAAAAGTACGCGTTCCTAAAATCTAGGCTCAACAAATACAGAGTGAATACGATGTGTCGTGTGATTGGCATTCACCGTAGTGGTTTTTATGCATGGCTTAAATGTCCACAAAGTCCAAGACCTATTGAAGACAAAAGACTGCTCGGTTTGATCAAGCAATACTGGTTAGAAAGTGGCTGTGCATATGGTTATGGCAACAACACCAAAGATATGAAAGGTCAAGGCGAAAGTTGTGGTAAGAATCATGTGTATAGGATCGTGCGGACCGCAGATATTCGCTCTCAACGGGGCTATAAACGCCATAGAGGTTTTAAGGGTGGCGGTGTCTGTCACATCGCACCAAACACCTTGGATCGTCAGGTCTAAGTGCAACAACCCAACCAATCTTGGGGCACAGACTTCACGTATGTCCGAACCCATGAAGGTTAACTATACCTGACCATTGTCTTGGATTTATTCTCTCATCAAATCATCGGGTGGAGCCTGAAAAACAATCCTCGGCCCGACCTGGTGATCAATGCCTTGTTGATGGCTTTGTGGCGACGAAARYCRSRACRYRMMKTWSYRMKCCWTNKYYSMTCAGGRCNNSTTCNWKRKRCAWANYYCMGANSKRGSGAAANWYYSYTTSYAGNSRRCWAYSYSKWMGYSMGCMTKMRSMAWCNASMKWWYYSWSRSGMYACGCCTTAGCGCGCCTTCGGAAACACCGTTTCTAGGGGCTACGCAGTTGCCGAAAGCTTCTTCTCACTGTTGAAGACGGAACAAATCCAACGAATGATATACAAAACAAGGGCTGAGGCTCGATCAGACGTCTTCAACTACATCGAACTTTATGACAATCCAAGGCGTCGCCATGGAAACATCGGAAATTGAGAGAAAGATGACCACGGCTGCGCTGCATCGTACTGAAAAGAACGTGTGTGCGCATCGATCATAGCGCAGGGCGATACGCCGCCAGTCCTTGATTTTACCGAATATATTTTCAATCTTATGGCGCTGTTTATAGAGCATTTTGTCATATTCTGGGCGGGATACAAGGCTCAACACCTTTGTTCCTCAAAGCCTTACGGAACCAATCAGCGTTATAACCGCGATCTGCCAAGAGGCACTTGGCTGATGGCAAAATATTTAACATTAATTTAGCGCCCGTATAATCACTCATCTGCCCTTCTGATAAAAGCATAACAACGGGGCGGCCATGGCCGCCACATACCGCATGACGTTTTGAGTTTAAGCAGCCTTTTGTTTGCCCGATACGACGGGGTACATCCCCTTTTTGACGCCTTAGCGCTTGAATTTGGGTGACGAATTTACCCAAAGAACAGCAGGCTGGCTGCTGTGCGGTGAGCTTTAAGGTGTGTCGCATCAATTTGGAGCTGATCGGGAACACCTTCTGTCCCGGCAAACCCAAAAAATATACGGTCAAGAACGCCTATTCGGCTCCCTCTCACAAAGCGGTTATAAAGTGTTTTGTGCGGACCGTATTCAGAAGGTACATCACGCCACTGTAGCCCACGCTTCAAGACATGAATGATCCCGGAACACCCCGAAGACCATCAACACGAGGCACCCCGTGGGGCAAAGGGAAATGGGAGTCAATACGGGGAAATCAAAGAATTCACGCAGCCCTTGTGCTCATGATTGTACTTACCCCTGCCCCTGCCCAGGCAACAGAACAGACCATGCACCACAGTGAAGTGCTACATTGACCGGATCGATAGTGTATATAGGGGTTATTCTAGCATATGATAGATATAGAAAAGACCAAGTCCGGAAACTCGGTCTTTTCTATATTGGTCGGGACGACAGGATTTGAACCTGCGACCCCTTGACCCCCAGTCAAGTGCGCTACCAGGCTGCGCTACGTCCCGACAAATTACTTCTTTTTTTGGGGAAATCTTAGAAGCGGCGCGAATATACGCGTCTGGTCGTATAGATGCAACGGCAGAAGTTGTTAATCGAGGGATTATTTATGCCCCAACTTGTTCGCCGATGGTCTGCTTTAAAAAATCGCGAATATCTTCCAATTCACCAATAATTGTAGGCAACACGGGTTCTTCTAAGTTTTGGGTTGATGACGTTAAAGGCCGCACATCATGGGCTGGGGGTAAGTTCTTTACGCCACCTTGCCCCAACATGCGTTGCACACCTTTGATGGTATAACCTTCGGTGTGGAGTAAGGATTTAATACGGCTCAAGAGCTCGACATCTTGAGGACGATAATAGCGTCGCCCTCCTCCGCGTTTTAAGGGCGAGACCTGACGAAACTTTGTTTCCCAAAAGCGCAAGACGTGCTGAGGCAAGTCGAGAAGTTCAGAGACTTCGCTGATGGTTCTAAAAGCTTGGTCGGACTTACCYGTCATGTTTCGCTATCCATATCTTACGAAGAGTCAGGAGAACGATTCGCATTAATGCGGGCCTTCATGACCTGAGAAGGTCTAAACACAAGGACTTTACGGGGAAGAATAGGGACTTCTACCCCAGTCTTAGGATTGCGACCGATACGTTCACCTTTTTTACGGACGGAGAAGCTACCGAATGACGAAATTTTAACCGTTTCGTCTTTGCCTAAGGCCTCGGTCACCAAAGAGAGTACGGATTCCAATAAATCGGCCGACTCGTTGCGAGATAGGCCGACTTCTTGGTAAACAGCTTCGCTGAGTTGTGCACGGGTAATGGTACGGTTGGACATCCATCCTACCCCTTTTCTAATAATTGATTTCGTAAGGGTATAACGATGAACAAAGTCCGTCAATATCAAAGGGATGGATGAAGCACTTGAATCGATGATTCAAGACAAAAAAAGTGTTCTTTTATGAAAAAGACGTCATTTCAGAAAAAGGACTACCAGCGCACCAATGCAGCGCCCCAGGTTAGTCCACCACCCATAGCTTCCATCAAAACCAGCTGCCCTTTTTGAATGCGACCATCACGTACGGCCGTATCTAAGGCCAATGGGACGGACGCTGCAGACGTATTGGCATGCTTATCGACGGTAATCACCACTTGGTTCTTGCTGAGGCCCAGCTTTTTAGCCGTGCTATCCAAAATGCGTTTGTTGGCTTGATGAGGCACCAGCCAATCAATATCACTTTGGGTTAAATTATTCGCTTTAAGGGCTTCATCCACCACTGCTGCCAGCTTGGTCACCGCATGGCGAAATATTTCGCGTCCCAACATCCGAACATGACCAACAGATGAATTGCTTCCGGGGCCTCCATCGGTATAAAGAAGGTCGCGAAGCTTGCCATCAGAATGTAGGTGGGTGGATAAAACACCCGTTTTGTTGGATTCGTCAGACTCATGGGCTTGGACAACCACGGCCCCTGCCCCGTCACCAAACAGAACGCAGGTGCTTCGGTCTTTCCAGTCAATGATGTGCGAGAAAACTTCAGCTCCAATAACCAGGATGTTTTTGGCCTGGCCTGCACGAATAAAGTTATCCGCGATCGATAGGCCGTAGATGAAGCCTGAACATACGGCCTGTACGTCAAATGCCGCACCGCCGTCCATGTCCAACATGGCCTGAACCTTGGTCGCAGTTGACGGGAAGGTATTGTCAGGTGTCGTCGTGGCGACGATAATGAGATCTAAATCAGACCCTTTAAGGCCTGCTGCCTCTAAAGCTTTTTCGGCCGCTTGAAAGGCAAGGTCAGCCGTGGTTTCGCCGTCTTTAGCGATGTGACGTTGACGAATGCCCGTACGTTCTACGATCCATTCGTCCGTGGTATCGACTGTTTTTGCAAGTGCTACATTGGTCAGTATTTTTTCGGGCAGATACGAACCTGTGCCGATAATGTGAGAACAATAGTTCATAAACTAATCCGCTGCAGTTTCAGAGAGGTCGGGATGCTCAGAGCTAAATCGAGCATAATCTTCCTTAATGCATTCATTCAAGCGATCCGTGATTAATTCATGTGTTAATTTCACAGCGGTGCAAAAGCCAAAGGCATCGGTTCCTCCGTGACTTTTAACACAAATACCGCCTAAACCTAAGAACATTGCCCCATTATAACGACGAGGATCAAAACGTGTCCGAAAAGCGTTGATCCCTTGCTTGGCGATAAGGGCTCCAATTTTTCCGATCCATGACCGGGTGAGCTCTTGGCGTAATGCTCCGGCAAACAAACGTGCCGTTCCTTCAATGGTTTTTAAGACCACGTTACCCGTAAAACCGTCTGTTACAATCACGTCGACAGTGCCTTGACCAATGTCATCGCCTTCGACGAATCCATAAAAATTAATCGGAAGGTGTGTGTTTGTAAGAATCGCAGCAGCTTGTTTGACCGAATCGTTACCTTTAAGAACCTCGGTACCGACGTTCAAAATACCAATAGACGGGCTTGGTATATGCAAAACGTGACGTGCAAAAACTTCGCCCATAACGGCGAACTGAACAAGGTTTTCCGCATCGCACTGGATGTTGGCTCCCATATCTAGCATGACACACTCGCCCTTTATGGTCGGAAGCAAGGATGCGATAGCTGGACGGTCAATACCCGGCAGTGTTTTTAAGACGAACTTAGCCATTGCCATAAGCGCGCCTGTGTTGCCTGCCGACACGATGCCGTCGGCTTCACCGGTGCCAACAGCATTAATGGCAAGGCGCATCGACGACTTACGTCCGGATCGCAAAGCGATGCCGGGTTTTTCATCATTGCTCACGACATCGTCTGTATGACGCAGTTCGCACGATTTTTCCAGGGCCGGRAACTTTTCCAAAAGYGGAACAAGATYCTCAGAACGACCRAAAAGGAGAAACCGAAGACTTGGAATMTCTTTMAGRGCTAAGGCCATGCCCTCGATAAYCATATCGGGAGCATGATCACCACCCATGGCATCAATCGAGAGCGTTATCGTTTTTGACACGATGCTAGAACCTCAAGCCTAAAAAGAGCAAGATTGGTTTACGCGGCATCGTCGGTCGAGACGACCTCGCGGTTATTATATTGGCCACAAGATGCACAAACATGGTGTGGACGCTTCAGTTCACCGCATGATGAGCATTCTTCGTATGCGTTGCTTTTAAGCGCATCGTGTGAGCGGCGCATGTTGCGCCTGGATGTTGAAATTTTATTCTTAGGGACAGCCATCTGTCGTTCCTTAAATTCTGGCCCAAATTTGGGCAACCCCCAAAATGGGGAAACGGTGAGATTATCTATACAAAAATATCAGCGAGGGCAAGTGATTCCCCCCAATTAATCTTTGTTATCTTTTTTTAGCTTAAGTTTTGACAGAACTGCAAAAGGATTCTTTTTTTCAAGATACGCCTTTTCGACGACCTCAGAGCCTGCCACATAACCTTCGAACACGGCACCTTTTACGCGGGGAAAGGGGTCAATTTCAAGTGCCAATTGCTCAACAAGGGCTTCACCGACATCTATCTTTTCGTCAATCAAGGGATCTGGGGGCTCCACAAAGTTTTCAAAGTCTTCAAAAACCTCATCTTCTTCCTCATCTTCTTCTTCAACAATAGTTCTATAAGTTATTGAAAATTCATAATTAATTTCTGAAACAATCGGTTTTAGCGTAACGCCGCATGATTGTCTGACCTGGGCTGAGAAGCTTGCTGTCATGTTCACATCAGAATTTTTTAATAAAATTAAAGAAACATGAGCTTTAAAGCTTTCGATGYYMTCTACGRTCAAACGTYTTTTTAAGGCCGCCAGTTCTTGCGGATTTGCGATYAAATCAATCTCTAAYGGGCGMSYCCCCAATTCAGAGAGTTGCACAATGTGCGAAAATTCTGGTTTATTATCCATGTCGGATCTCATCTTTGTTAAATTGTACTCTGGAGTTATGATTGACTTMGCGCGTAGACGGTGCGATTYTCGGCAAAYAATAACCCCTTAKCCTGACGCTGATATACGTGTCGGATGCATGCGAAGCAAATGAACACTTATAAAAATACAAAAAAATYGGTTMCAAATTTTAAATTTTCCGCCCTMGCCTGTGGCGCGGTTCTTGCCGTGACRCTGTTGCTTGGGGCTTGTGCTCCGCGTGTRGAAACCCGTGGGAATGCGGTTCGGATYGAAGATGTCGCRAACATCAAAATCGGCACRYACACRCGAAAYAATGTTTTTGAAATATTGGGGTCCCCCTCTAGCACCTCTGATTTTGGTGACGAAACGTGGTATTATATTTCTCAGTTGACSGAAACCACAGCKTTTTTKGCTCCCGTRATCAARAACCGKCAAATYRTSAARATTAAATTTGACGACAAAGGMATCGTTACCTAYGCAGATGTRGTGGATACAGAACAAGCYCRAATCATYAYCCCCGCCAAAGGSGAAACACCAACGGCGGGGAATTCGCTGTCCTTCATTGAACAGATCCTGTCAAACCTTGGGCGKTTCAATAAAAAATAACRCCCTMAKCTTATYTGCRAYGCCCCATKATTAGCCTGCGAGAACCGCCAATAACAAGATCGCCACGATGTTGGTGATTTTGATCAAGGGGTTGACCGCGGGACCGGAAGTATCCTTGTAAGGGTCGCCAACGGTATCGCCGGTAACCGCAGCTTTATGAGCCTCTGAGCCCTTGCCGCCGTGTGCTCCGTCTTCGATGTACTTCTTGGCATTATCCCAAGCACCGCCACCGACTGTCATAGAAATCGCCACGAAGATACCCGTTACGATGGTCCCAAGTAACATGGCCCCCAACGTGCTGAAGGCTGCCCCCTGACCCGCAAAAGTGTTGACGACGAAATACACCACTATTGGCGCTAAAACAGGCAGCAATGAAGGCACGATCATTTCTTTGATCGCGGCCTTGGTCAATAAATCGACACAAGCGGCGTAATCTGGCTTGCTGGTGCCTTCCATAATACCGGGAATTTCTTTGAACTGACGACGCACTTCAATCACGACAGCACCACCGGCACGGCCCACGGCCATCATGCTCATRCTMCCAAARAGATACGGCAGCATGCCCCCAATGAAYAAACCAATGATGACGTATGGATTTTTCAAACCAAAGTCGACAACGACATCGGGGAAATAGTGATTGAGGTCTTCCGTATAGGCCGCAAACAACACCAGAGCCGCCAAGGCCGCCGATCCGATGGCATAGCCCTTGGTCACAGCCTTCGTGGTGTTACCCACAGCATCAAGGTTATCTGTGATGTTACGGACTTCTGCTGGCAAATCGGCCATTTCGGCAATGCCGCCAGCGTTATCTGTGACCGGACCAAAGGCATCCAAAGCCACAACGGTACCCGCCAAAGCCAACATCGTCGTTGCAGCGATTGAAATACCAAACAAACCCGCTGTTGAATACGTGCCAATGATGGCCGCACAAATCACTATGACCGGTAGGCCTGTGGCTTCCATAGAAACGGCTAACCCTTGAATAACATTGGTGCCGTGCCCGGTCGTAGAGGCTTGAGCCACGCTGCGTACCGGACGATATTGCGTGCTGGTGTAATATTCCGTAATCCAGATCAGMAGTCCTGTYACGCCCAAACCGATTAAGGCGCAGACATAAAGGTCACYGCCGGTAAACGTGACGCCGGAGGACGTGGTAAAGGATGTTCCCCAACCAATGACGGTGGATATMACACCACCGATCAACACCGCCGAAATGACGACAGTCGCGATAAAGCCTTTATAAAGAGCCCCCATGACGCTGTTGGATGCTCCAAGTTTGACAAAGAATGTTCCTGCAACCGAAGCCGCAATGCACACAGCACAGATCAAAAGCGGCAATAGCATCAACGTTTCTTGTGCGGCGCCGGTGAAAAATATTCCCCCCAAAAGCATAGTGGCAACAATGGTTACGGCATATGTTTCGAATAAATCGGCAGCCATACCAGCGCAATCGCCCACGTTATCGCCTACATTATCGGCGATGGTGGCCGGGTTGCGGGGATCATCTTCGGGAATACCCACTTCGATCTTACCCACAAGGTCGCCACCGACATCGGCACCTTTGGTAAAGATACCCCCGCCCAACCGGGCAAAAATAGAAATCAATGATGCGCCAAAGCTTAAAGCCACCAGGGATTCGAGGATATGGCGTGTGCCTTCAACCGAATTCGGATCACCAACGTTGCGTAAATAAATATAATATCCAGCGACACCCAAAAGACCTAAGCCCACAACCAGCACCCCCGTGACCGTACCCGATTTAAAAGCGATATCCATCGCTGGGCCAAGGCCTTTTCTGCGCGCGGCTTCTGCGGTACGAACATTGGCGCGCACCGAAACGTGCATACCGATAAAGCCTGTAATGCCGGATAAAATAGCCCCTATGGCAAACCCAACGGCAACGGATGTTCCCAAACGTAACGCCAGCAGTACACAGACCACGATGCCGACGGCACTGATCGTCATGTATTGTCGTTTCAGGTATGCATCCGCACCTTCTTGAATTGCTTTTGCAATTTCTTNRCANSCRKSMRTYSYMSKYWGGAGCCGCTAGAATCGAACGTGTCGCGTACGCGCCGTACAGAACGGCAAGGACGCCGCACGCGATAATCAGATAATACAGGTTTACCATCTATGCCTTCTCCATTTCGCCATTTAAGGGTTACTCACTGGATAGCTTTAAGATTGTTCACTAAAGATCGTGACAGAACAATCAGCTAAAGGCAAATGGTAGACATGGAAAGTATGGAAAGTATGGAAAGTATGGAAAACATGGGAAATTACTGGTCGGTACTGGTCATTGCTTGAATTAGGGCATCATTGACGATACCTTTACCCAATAATTTATTCGCAATCATAATAATTCTATATTTGATCAAAGTGATATCTAACGTTTTGTTGTTACGTAACGTTCGCGGAATATAGTAAGAAAAATCTTGGATYAAAGCATCGCCTATTTSCCGTTTTGCCCGGGCAATAATTTGTTGATTTTTRACGTTTARRGCTTCCATCTTATAGTTAATGATTATGGTGCCTGTGACTCCAGACCCTTGAAAAATAGGAACTTGTATCGGATCCATTTCAACGTATTGAGGGCGCTTTGCCATGGCAACCTTTGCCGCATCAGCTAAGGATTTTGCAATCTCTTCTTTGGATAGCGGAGCTGTCGACACTTTAAATGGGCCGATTTTCATGTATTTAAGTGCACCGACCGTACCACCTGCCAGCATGATAAATACTGAGATCAAGATGATCAGTTTCTTCATGGTTTAGTCCTCAACTTCAAAAATTTGAACCCCAAAGCCATACTTAGGCTTTGCAAGTTTAGGAATTATACCTTGTCTAAGGCCTGACGAAAGACATTTAAAAGTGTCTATATCCCAAAGACCCTAAATTCATGATCTGACCTGACTGATCAAGAACGCTGACGCCTGTCCCTTTTTCCACACACTCACCGATGCGCGTCAGAGGCATGTCTAACTCAACACTTAAAGCTTCAATGGCCGCTATATTGTCGGGTCTGACGCAAAAGGCCAGTTCAAAGTCATCTCCACCACCAAGAACCAGGTTCAATAATTTTGGAAAGGCCGCACAGGCCTCAGACCGAGGCACTGCTGCGGCTTCAATGATGATACTCAGCCCAGACGTTTCGCAAATATGGCCCACATCGGCAATTAAGCCATCTGAGATGTCAATACAGGCCGTTGCCAGATCACGTTGAGCAAGGGCTTGACCTAGGGCGAGGCGCGGCTGTGGCCGAGTGTACCGCGAGGCGAGGTGCGCGTTCGGTTCAAGCTTGCCCGTCAAGCAGAGCAAGCCTAAGGCGCCATCGCCGATGGTTCCACTGACATACAAAACATCGCCCAAGTTTGCCCCTGCTCGTGTAAGGGCCTGCCCCTTATTCACCAAACCAAGAGCTGTAAGAGTAAAGGCCAACGGGCCGGGTGTGCCGACCGTATCGCCACCCATCAGCACGGCCCCCGATGGAGCCAGAGCCTCACCCAGGCCCGTGCTAAACGCCATGATCCAGTCTTCGGTTATGTCTGCGGGAAATTGTGCCGCTAAAAAGACCGCCCGGGGAGCTGCACCCATGGCCGCCAAGTCCGATAAATTTACGGCCACAACTTTATGGGCAATATCKYGAGGRSWKWKMKYRKSMAAAAAATGCACCCCAGCAACCAGAGCATCTGAGGTCACCACAAGGTGTTGATGCTGAGGGATGTCCAAAAGGGCGGCATCATCACTAAGCCCAAGGGCGCCTTCGTCCGCGCAAGCTAGAGGCTTAAAATACCGAGCAATAATGTCGAATTCTGAGCCATCCGCCATGAGACTTTTAATCCATCTGCCCATCACGCAGCACGTGGGCGAGCTTATCCAAAACACCATTTACCATTTTGGGTTCGCCTTCGCTGAAAAACGCGTTGGCAACATCCATGTATTCGTTAATGATAACTTTGGCCGGTATTTCTGTGTGTTCCATCAGCTCATAAACACCCGCCCGCAAAACCGCCCGCAAAAGRACTTCTAATCGAGGTACGGTCCAGTTTGAGCCTAAGGTACYGYTCAAYRYCTCATCAACRGYATCTTTTTTAKTCAGYACSCCYCGCGCCARTTTCAAAAGAAACGTTTTGTCTGGGTCRAAMAAWTCAGCTTCACCGATCTCRKCRCCGTCTTCGTCTTCRATCRGCACGGTCCAACGTTTTTCGATCARCGCRCGYAAAATRACATCYGCGTCACCRTCCCCCATATCAAGTTCATATAGAGCCTGTACGGCGGCCATACGCGCGGCGGAGCGGCTTTGGGCATTGAATTTTGGAGTCTTTTTTATGGTCATTACAATTTTTTGCCTGAAAATAAGGTGTCGCGGGCGCGGATCATGGCAAGACAAGCCTCTGCCGCATCGCCGCCTTTGTTTTTTTGTGTGATATCTGAGCGTACACGCGCCTGGGTTTTATTYTCAACGGTCAAAATACCGTTGCCAATCGCCAAATTTTCCAGGGCTAAGTCCATAAGTGCCCGACAGCTTTCCCCGGCCACATAATCGTAATGGCTGGTTTCTCCACGAATAACGCAGCCAATTGCAACATAACCGTCATAACGTTTCGCATTTGCGGTATCGGCAAAGCGGATGACGCCAGGAATTTCATAGGCCCCCGGTACGGAAATTCGGTCATAGGTCACGCCATCACGATCAAGAACCTGAGTTGCACCGTTGACCAAAGATTCGGTGATGTCTTGATAGAATGGGGCTTCAATGATGAGGATATGGCTTGCCATTACGGTTTCCTTACCCGGGGATTGGCTGCTGGCCGGAAACGGTTAAACCGAAACCATCCAAGCCGACAATTGTGTGTTTGGTGTTACTCAGCAAAATCATGTCTTTAATGCCTAAGTCTAACAAAATTTGGGCCCCAAGGCCATAATTGCGCAATTCGTGACAGGCCCCTTCGGCTGGTCCTGTTGGTGAGGATATGTTTTGTACGCTAAGCGCATCCGCACGGGGGTGACGGATCAAGACGATAGCCCCTCGCCCAGCCTTAAAAATGGCTTTCATGGATCGTTGTAACATCCCTGCTTTGGCCGTGGAGGCATCGCCCAGAACATCATCCAAAATGCTCATCGCGTGCATACGSACCAAAACKGGRCCMCCGCTGGTRAGGTCGCCTATGGTGAGRGCGACATGTTCCGTTCCGTCAAGTTCGCTGCGGTAAATGGACATATTGAACGCCCCRCCATAGATACTTTCAAAGGGTCTGCTCAGAAGCTTTTCCACCACATGGTCATGCTTAAGGCGGTAGGCGATCAAATCGGCGATGGTGGCAATTTTCAGACCGTGCTTTTCGGCATAGGGAATCAAATCAGGAAGCCTGGACATTGTCCCATCATCGTTCATGATTTCGCAAATCACACCAGAAGGATTCAAGCCCGCCAAGCGAGAGATATCGACCGCAGCCTCAGTATGGCCAGAACGGACTAAAACGCCCCCGTCACGGGCTTCCAGGGGGAAGATGTGTCCCGGCGTTGCAATATCCGCTTTGCCCATGGCGGGGTCAATGGCGACGGCAATGGTTTGCGCACGGTCCGCTGCGGAAATCCCYGTCGTGACGCCTTTGCAGGCTTCAATCGAAAGGGTAAAGGCTGTGGCATGGTGCACCACGTTTGTTTGCGCCTGATGCGGCAATTCGAGTTCGTTCACRCGRTCGCGGGTCARGGTCAGGCAAATTAAGCCGCGTCCGTGCATCGCCATGAAATTSACGGCTTCGGGCGTGGCCATTTCTGCMGGAATGACAAGATCRCCTTCGTTTTCGCGGTCTTCGTCATCGACCAGCACAAACATGCGGCCGTTGCGCGCGTCCTCGATGATATCTTCAATGGATGACAGTTTATTTTTAAAAGGCACGAGGAATTTCCTAAACGTTTTCTAGTCTTGAGCCAACAGACGGGCAATATAGCGTGCCAGCATATCAATTTCTAGGTTGACCTTGCCGCCAACACCCAATGTGCTCAAAGTCGTGGTATTTTGTGTGTGCGCAATGATGTTAACGGTGAATTCTTTTTCGACAACTTCATTCACCGTCAGCGATACACCGTCAAGAGTAACGGACCCCTTGGGCGCTATAAATTTAGTTAAAAAACCAGGACCGGAAAACGTCAGGCGAAGGCTGTCCCCATCGGGGGCCAAACCCACCAAAGTCGCAACGCCATCCACGTGGCCAGACACCATATGACCGCCCAATTCGTCGCCTAAGCACATGGAGCGTTCTAGGTTCATACGGGTGCCAGATTCCCAAACGCCCAACGTTGTTTTGGATAAACTTTCGGCGGACACTTCAACGGTAAAGGCCGTGTCATCTTTATCAACAACGGTCATACACGCGCCAGAACACGAAATTGAAGCCCCAATATCGACCGTACCAAGGGGATAGATCGTTTCGATTTCAAAGCGACGCCCCTCACCTGCCCCATCGCCTGTGGCGAACGTTGAACGTACACGCCCTATATCGGTAACAATTCCGGTAAACATTGTCTTTAAAGACCTTTGGCATAAAGTTCTAAATGATCAGACCCTGCCTGTAGCACGGCTTCTAGGCAAAGTTCCAGTTTTTCCAGCAATTTATCATGAAATGCAGGCACAAAGTTTTTATCCAAGACCTTATTTGCACGAAACCATGCGATCTCATCAACCAAGCCAGCTTCAAGAAATGCATTCACAATTTTAGGGCCAGACTCAATTAACACCCGCGTTACCCCACGTTTAGCCAGTTCTGCGGCAACCCAGGTTGGGTCGGGCTGGGGTTGTGGGGAGCGGATAATTGTGATGTTCGCTCTTAATAAATCATCACGAGTTTGAGCATCTTGACCACATATCACCCATATTGGAGATACATCAGCTGTTTTCAATAAATTTGAATTCAATGAAAGACGTAATTGACTGTCCAACACCACACGCACCGGACTGGTTTGTTCAAGTCCAGCAAGTCGGCAAGTATATTTGGGATCGTCACTCAATACGGTCCCAATGCCAAACAGTACGGCATCATGGGTGGACCGCAAAAGGTGTCCGCGATTGCGCGCCTGTGGGGATGTCACCCACTTGTCCGCGCCAACGGCCTTTGGACCGGGAATATGACCCAACGCATCCGTCGCAAGCTTTAAAGTGAACATGGGGCGGTTTTCGCTTAGGGATAGGAAAAAACCAAGGTTGGCTCGCCAGGCCTGATCCCGACAAATATTTTCGGTCACGGAAATACCGGCACGTTTTATGATGCGCAGCCCCAATCCTGATACGCGCGGGTCTGGGTCGGTAATGGCAACCACCAACCGGGCAATTTTGGCATCTACTAGTGCATTGGCACAGGGTGGCGTTTTTCCCGTATGGGCACAAGGTTCCAGCGTGACATAGGCTGTTGCTCCCTGCGCCGCCGTACCTGCTTGAGTTAGGGCTTGAGTTTCAGCATGTGGACGGCCTCCCGGCTGGGTCCACCCCCGGCCAACGACCACGCCCTCTTTAACAATTAGACATCCCACGGCAGGGTTGGGAAATGCAGTGCCGAGTCCACGCGCGGCCAGACTAATGGCTGATCGCATGAAATCGGCATCTATGTCATCAGAGGATTTCGTCTTCATCTAATGTTCCAATAAAGTCATTGAAATCATTGATTTCATGGAAGTCTTTGTAAACGGACGCAAAGCGAACATAGGCGACTTTGTCCAAATCCATAAGGCGATCCATGATCAGCTTGCCAATGGCCTTTGACGGAATTTCCGTTTCGCCAGAGGTTTCCAAGTGACGTTGAATGGAGTTCACAATAAGGTCAATCTGTCCATCTTTGATGGGACGCTTGCGCAAAGCGATCTCCATAGATTTTTGCACCTTATCACGATCAAAAGTCACTTTTTCTCCGGTGCTTTTCACCACGGTCAGCTCACGCAGGTGGACCCTTTCGAAGGTCGTAAAGCGCGACCCGCACGCCGAACAATAACGCCGACGGCGAATGGTCGCATTGTCTTCCGTGGGACGTGAGTCCTTGACTTGGGTATCGTGATTTCCGCAAAATGGGCAACGCATTCCTTAGACTCCTCATTAACCGTAAATGGGGAAACGCGAACAGAGCGCTTTCACCTTCAAGCGAACAGCAGCTTCGACTTCACCATTACCGCCTTCACCGTTGGCGGCAAGGCCATCCAACACTTCACACGCCATTAAACCGATTTGCTTAAATTCATCCGCACCAAAGCCACGGGTTGTTCCCGCCGGGCTGCCAAAACGCACACCTGAAGTGATCATGGGTTTTTCAGTATCAAAGGGAATGCCGTTTTTGTTACACGTGATACCCGCACGATCAAGCGCGTGCTCGGCAGCGTTACCCTTCACGCCTTTGGGTCGAAGATCGACCAACATCAAGTGGGTATCTGTGCCGCCTGTGGAAATGGCATAGCCCCCATCGACCATGGTTTGTGCCAACACCTGAGCATTTTCAGCAACGCTCTTGGCGTAGGCTTTAAAGTTAGGTTTCAAGGCTTCTCCAAAGGCGACGGCCTTAGCGGCGATAACGTGCATCAACGGGCCGCCTTGAAGGCCGGGGAAGATCGCGGAATTGATCTTTTTCGCAATGTCYGGRTTGTTGGTCAAAATCATGCCACCACGAGGGCCGCGCAGGGTTTTGTGTGTGGTTGTGGTGGTCACGTCGGCAATCGGAACCGGGCTWGGATGCACGCCAGCRGCRACMAGGCCGGCAAAGTGCGCCATATCGACCATCAAAAATGCGCCAACTTCGTCGGCAATATCGCGAAACCGCTGAAAATCAATGATACGGGGATAGGCTGATCCACCGGCAATAATCAATTTAGGCTTATGTTTTCGAGCCAAACTTTCGACTTCATCGTAATTAATACGTAAATCAGATTCGTTCACACCGTATTGAATGGCATTGAACCATTTACCAGACTGAGCAGGAGGTGCTCCATGAGTCAAGTGCCCCCCCGCAGCTAAGCTCATACCCAAGATCGTATCACCAGGTTGAAGGAGAGCCATAAACACGCCGCCGTTCGCTTGCGCACCAGAATGCGGCTGAACATTTGCGAAAYCGCAGCCAAACAATTCTTTTGCACGATCTTGAGCCAACTGTTCAGCRACATCAACAAATTCACAACCGCCATAATAGCGTCGTCCRGGGTAACCTTCGGCGTACTTGTTGGTYAGAATACTGCCCTGAGCTTCTAAAACGGCCTTTGACACGATATTTTCAGACGCAATCAGTTCGACCTGATYTTGCTGACGAGCCAATTCTTGGTCRATTGACTTTTTAATAACGGGGTCGTTTTCGGACAGGGTTTTGGAAAAAAATTGGGCAAGTTCGTCGTTGGGATAATCGGTCATATGATTACACTCTTAMAATRTGTTTCARCGTTAAWTTAARCGGGMGGATTGCTMAGTTTATCGACGCGKCGCTGATGGCGACCGCCTTCAAATTGGGTYGTCATGAATGTATCAACACATTCTTCACAAAGATCAGGGCCAATCATACGGCCTCCAAATGCAATGACGTTGGCATCGTTATGTTCTCTGGMCAATCTGGCACAGGTTACATCGTGSACAAGYGCGCACCGRATTTCGGGAAAGCGGTTGGCCGCRATGGAAATGCCGATACCRCTGCCGCACAGCAATATGCCGCGCGTGGCCTGTCCGTCTTTGATCGCTTGCGCCAATTTATAGCCAAAATCCGGGTAATCCACGGAATCGGGGCCATTCACGCCAAGGTCAACGAAGGTATACCCCTTGTCCGTCAGGTAACGGACCAAATGATCTTTAAGGGCAAGAGCACCATGATCACAGGCGATTGCAATTGTTTCAGTCGTCATGTCTTGATCCTCATTATCCGGATGGAAATGTCTTTAGACCTTAGTTACCATATATCGTGCACCATTGCCAAGCGAGCACAAGACATCGGAGCCATCTATTCATAAAAATGTGACCGCTAGGACTTTTATTTGTCTTTCTTAAGGGCGCTACCTCGAAAGTCAATCACTTCAGCACCGTTCATGATGCGAAAATTATGGCTACGGTCTTCCGTTTCATAAACATCGTAAAAAAGGTCTTGCTCAATCTCATTGTCATCATCAAAGGTCAAAACCTTTGGCTTRATATCGTAAATTTCACTGCGATTGATAAATTCTCGGGCGGCAACAATAACTTGGTCGCCCGGCTGGCAAGACCGAGCCGCAGAACCGTTCAAAACACAGCATTTTGATCCGGGTTCACCTAAGATCACATAAGTTTGAATCCGCGCGCCTGAATTTTTGTTCCAAATATCGACAAACTGCATGGGCAAGATACCCACATGTTCGCACCAATTCGGATCTAAGGTAATTGAACCTTGATAGTCCAAATTAGCCTCTGTAACACGGACGCCATGAAGCTTGGCGCGGATAATTTCAATCATTCAAACAGTCCTTTAGATATTTTTTACAAACAACACTTACTTGCCTTCGAGTATTTTTTTCTTATTTTTTTCAATCACATAAGCTAGYTTTYGTGCMGCTACGGTCTTRATGACGTATTGGCTTTGCCGGGGGTCTGCGACCATTGTGATTTCGGTTCCYGATCTGGGGTCAATAGCMAYCACRCGCATAACATTSCCGAYCCGATGCATTTCAAACAGAACGCTGCCGATCTCAAAAGGAAGATTTAGTTTTTTATTACGTCTGACCATAATCTATGAAATACCGCTTTTAGCGGCAAAAGAAAAGATTTCTGTTGGCATATTGCTTATGAACGATATCTTATGTTACGTAATTGCCTTGTCTCATTGGGGATTTAATTACAGTGCCAACATCAAATATTACTCCCGGTGCCTTTCCGTTCGTTCGTATGCGCCGCAATCGGACCAATGAATGGGTCCGYCGCATGGTCTGTGAAACAACGTTAAGCACAGACGACCTTATCTGGCCACTGTTCGTCATTGAAGGYRATGGCRTTCGAGAMCCCGTCGCGTCMATGCCKGGYGTGGACCGCTTATCCGTCGATTTAATCGTCGAAGCTGCCGTTCAGGCYAGGGACCTTGGCATACCWGCGATCRCCGTGTTCCCCAACACCAACCCAGACATCAAGACCCCGTGTGCAAAGGAAGCCCTTAACACCAACAACCTGGTCTGTACCGCTGTCAGAGCCATCAAAGACAAACTGGGCAGTGAGATTGGTGTAATTTGTGATGTTGCTTTAGACCCATACAATTCAGATGGTCACGATGGCATTGTCAAAGACGGTGAAATTCTCAACGATGAAACGGTTGACATCCTTTGCCAGCAATCCATTGTGCAAGCACAAGCGGGATGCGACATTATTGCCCCATCTGACATGATGGATGGCCGTATTCGGGCCATTCGACAAGCTTTAGACGGCGCAGGCTTTCAAAATGTGAAGATTTTGTCCTATGCCGCTAAGTACGCGTCGGGTTTTTATGGTCCCTTTCGCGATGCTGTGGGGTCTGGCGGCGCCTTAAAAGGCGATAAGAAAACGTACCAAATGAACCCCGCGAATACGGATGAAGCGTTGCGTGAGGTCGCCAGTGATGTGGCTGAAGGCGCGGATATGGTTATGGTTAAACCCGGCATGCCTTATCTGGATATCGTAAGACGCATCAAGGACAAGTTCCTCATGCCAACGTTTGCATACCAAGTTTCTGGTGAATACGCGATGATTCAAGCGGCCGTGGAAAATGGCTGGTTGGACGGCGATGTTGTGATGATGGAAAGCCTAATCGCCTTTAAACGTGCCGGAGCGGATGGAATTTTAACATATTTTGCACCGCGCGCGGCCAAGCTTTTAAATGAAAGGTAGCCCCTTTAAACGAGAGGTATCCTCATTTCCGTATAAAAAAACGGCGCCCGAATGTGGCGCCGTTTTTTAGATCAATACTTTGAAAGACGTTATTTCGGAGTGATATCCAAAAGACGTTCAACATCAAGGACCACCATCAAGTTGTTGTCCAGGCGGTACACGCCACTGGCAAATTCACGCCACAGCGGATCTAAAGTTCCTGGATTGCCTTCGTAGCTTTTCTTAGACAAGCTAATCACATCACCAACGCTGTCAACAAGGAGCGTATACAGCTCATTGTGCTGCTCAACTGTCACACCCATCATATGGGTGCGGACCTTGGGCTGTATCGGTTCCGATGCAGCGGCCTCAGGTAGATCTTCTTCACCCGCTTCGGCTCGTTTAGCGGCTTCAGCTTTTGCTTTTTTTGCGGCTTCGGCGGCTGAATTGATCTCACGGCGTTCAAGGCCTAGACGCACGCGCACATCAATGACGGTTACAATACGACCGCGCAGATTGATGGAGCCCCGAACTTCGGGAGGAGCCAAAGGAATAGAAGCAATCTTTTCCGGCAATAAAATGTCCTGAACAATCAGAACTGGAATGCCAAAAAGTTGCCCCGCAATGTGGAAGGTGACAAATTCCCGGAGGTCAGGATGACCTGCGACTTCGACTTCATTTTTATCTGTAGTGACGAGTGCTTGCCCAGACATCGAACCTTAACTCCCTATTTAGCTGCACTATGTTCTCATATTCGTTTGAGAAATTGCACACACGAAAATACACAATATAAATATGGGGTAAGTCCCCCTCTTATTGCAACCAGATAATTTAAATACAATGTAATAGATTGTTTTCTCTGCGGCAATCGGTTCTTTTAAAGCGTCAACATAAACAGTTGGCAATCGAAGCTCGGGCCCCTAAGTTCTGGGCAGACGCCACGGGCCAACATGATGTAAAGCCAATCTGCACAGTGACAAAATTTCGTCATAACAAGACATGTAAAAGCATCATATTCTAATCATCCATTAGGTAATTAAAAACATGAATATAACGTTACAAGATATTAAAAATGCAGCAAAATTAATTGATGGTCGCGTTCTTAAAACCCCTTTYATACGGTCAMTRAARCTGTCGGAAATTACGGGYGCYGATGTATGGCTRAAGTTGGAAAACTTGCAACACACGGGGGCTTTYAAAGTTCGTGGAGCACTGGTTAAGTTATTAAGTTTGACGCACGATGAATGCAAAGCYGGTGTTGTTGCYGCTTCTGCAGGGAACCACGCCCAAGGTGTYGGCTATTTTTCGCGTCAACTTGGGATTCCSGCCACAATCGTTATGCCAAAAGGYACGCCATACACCAAAATTTCACGAACCGARGCGTTCGGKGCTCAGGTGRTTTTGTTTGGCGAAGACTTCATTGAGGCCCGCGATCACGCTTATGAGCTGTCGCAAAAAAATGGGTATGCCTTCGTCCACCCTTACGACGATGAGCACGTCATCGCTGGCCAAGGCACCATTGCCCTAGAAATTTTAGAAGACAAGCCAGACTTGGATKCCTTGATCGTTTCCATCGGCGGYGGCGGCTTRATTTCCGGYGTGGGAATTGCGGCTAAGGCCTTGAAACCAAATATTGAAATTCACGGGGTGCAGGCCTCTCTTTATCCATCCATGTATAATGCCTATCACCAAGTCGCCACCAATTTCACCGGCGATCAGACCATCGCAGATGGCATTGCCGTTAAAGAACCCAGCGTTAACACCCACGCGATCATTGACCAGGTTGTTGACAATGTCTTTTTGACGGGTGAAATTGAAATCGAACARGCCATTCAGATGCTYTTGGAAATGCAGCGCGTTATTTCAGAGGGMGCCGGTGCMGCYCCGCTTGCCGCTTTGATGAAAAATAAGGACCATTTTGTCGGTAAAAGCGTCGGTTTGATCATTTCTGGCGGCAATATTGATTCCCGCATGTTGTCGTCTATTTTGATGCGGGGGCTTGCTCGGGAAGGTCGATTAGCCAGCCTTCGCATTAGCATTCCAGATATGCCGGGTGTGTTGGCCACCATTTCCAAAATTATCGGTGATAGTGGGGCCAACATCATCGAAGTCCATCATCAACGGCTGTTTTCCGACGTTGCCTTAAAGCAAACGCAAATTGATGTTGCTGTCGAAACCATTGATCGCAAGCATGTGCAAAAACTGGTCGAAGCATTATACAGCGCAGGATTCGCGACCCGCATCATGAGCTCTACAATGGCTGGCGAAGAAGCTTAGTCAGTTCAACATACAAACACATTCTGAGGTTTTTAGCCGAGAACCCACTCGTCATTTCACTCATTTAGGGGCAACTGTCTCCTCACTTTGACGATCCCCAGCTTTAGTTTCATCGTTCAAAGGTGCATCATTACCGCCCGCTGCAAAACTGACTTTGCGGCCTAAACGTGCGCGCTCAATTTGGATTTCCGCACGACGGCGGAGGTGGTCAATATTTGAAACATGCTGCCAAACTTTCATGGTATTGGTCCTTTCAGAAAATTAATCTCATAAGAACAACGCTCATGAAGATGTTTTAAGTCGGGACATCTTATTTAATAATGTAAGGGCCAAGCTATGATGGTCATCACAGGACTCATAATCTTTTGCAAAGCAAATGGCTTTCACGACGATCATTGACCACAATATCGCTGTCAAAGGGTTCATCATCTGGCCAAAATGAATTGCTGACGAATAACGTACCCGGTGTCATTTCGGCTTTGACCTTTGTGCAAAGGCGTTTCATGGGTACGGGAGATAAAAAGGCATAGACCATATTAAAAGTGCCTAGATCGACGTTCCACAAACTTTGAAAGTGAACGGACGCATTGGGAATAAAGGCGATTCTCAGCTTTGAAATAAGATATGGGGCTGGCGCGGTTTCTACACCGACGACATCCCAACTTGGATGCGCGCGCGCAAGATAAGCCACAGCCCCCCCAAGGCCACAGCCAAGATCGACAAAGCAAGGACGCTTGTTTGGTGTTGTGTCTTCGTCACGCACCACTTCAGATAGAACCACCCAAGTCGTACTGTTGCTGAGAAAAAGCGGTACACGTTCACGTAACGTATTAGAATAGAACAGAAAAATGAACGCAAAAACGAAAGGAAACAGCCATGTGGGAGGATGAAATGTTGCGACTCCCCATAACATCAAGATGGCAAAAAAGACAAATAAAAGCCGTACACCATTCCTCATACCGACTTTTCCTATCTATTCGACTTCATACCCCTAGACTTCATGCCCCAGGCTTGAGTATTGGCTTTGGAAATAAATAAGCGGCTTGCGGTCAGGATGGATAACCACGTTTGTCACGCGCCCAATAATAATTTGATGGTCTCCAGCTAAATGCGTTGCCTCTAGATCACATTCAAGGTTTGCAAGCGCGTCATCAATTGTTGGTGTGCCATTTTTGCCTATGGACCAGCCATCATCTGGAACCTCCCCTTCACCGGGCTTGGCAAAATGATTAGACACGGCATGCTGATGTTCGTTTAAGACGCTAATCGAAAAACGCGCAGCTTCAATAATTGCTGCCGTTCGGGGCGTATAGTTCCCCAAACAGACCAAAATCAAAGGCGGCTCAAGAGAAACCGATGAAAATGAATTGACCGTAATGCCGATCAGGGTCCCGTCTATAAGCTTTGCTCCCATAACACAGATACCCGTGGCAAATTCACCCATGGCCTTGCGGAAATCTTGATTGGTAATTTGAGTGGACACGAAAAATCTCCATCGATTCTCTAATTTTGTAAGCAAAAATTGCCGATACGTATTTCTTTAACATAGAATATTGTGATTTTTGAAAAAACAAAAAAACTCTAAATACCTTATATTYCTGTAATTCATAAGCCATAAGTCTCGTTTGCGACATTGTCTTCGTAAAGGTTCATCTTAAAAAAAGTGGGAAATAACTTGATCTTAGGGGGGGCGTCCCGATAACCTGCACAAACAAGCCTTTATTTTAAAAATGGTTCTTTTGGGACGCATTCTCATATGCTCTTTATTGTTGGTTTTATATTAGTCATCTCCACCGTCATGGGTGGTTATGTCATGGGCGGTGGGCACGTTGACGTGCTCTGGCAGCCTCTAGAATTTTTGATTATTTTTGGTGCTGGAATCGGGGCTTTCCTTATTTCCTATCCCATGACTGTGGTCAAAGGCGTTGCCGGCAGTATGGGCAAATTGCTGAAGGGATCAAAATATAACGCTGAAAGCTATCTTGAGCTTCTATCGTGTTTATATACAATTTTCAAACTGGCCAAAAGCAAGGGTGACCTTGCCTTAGAAAGTCATATTGAGAATMMYRCAKAAAKYGMSMWAYKTRKYYWWYTWMYRSRTTKWKMMKRWRMWYATMACGCCTTAGAGTTTATGTGCGATTATTTACGTATGCTAACGCTTGGCACGTCAAATGCCTATGAGGTCGACGATATTATGACCGCTGAACTTGATGGACACCACGAAGAAACCCACGCTATTTCTGCTGCGATGGGGAATTTGGGCGAAAGTTTGCCTGCTCTGGGTATTGTGGCTGCGGTTTTGGGTATTATCCACACTATGGGGTCCATCACCGAGCCTCCCGAAGTCTTGGGGCACCTTATTGGTGCCGCTTTGGTGGGTACATTCAGTGGTATTTTGTTCTCTTATGGTTTTGTAAGCCCTATGAGCACCTCTCTTGCGGCCGCATTTGCCGAAGAATCGTATTACATGCTCTGCATCAAAGGGGGAATCATTGCTCACATGCAAGGTTACGCTCCGCAAGTCTCGATTGAGTTTGCAAGAAAGGTCGTGCCGTCTCATGTTCGACCAAGCTTTATTGCCCTTGAAGAAGCAATATCAAACACTGGTGTGACTGAGTAATTTTGAACATTAATACTGCCAATATGATGGAGTTCACCTAGTCTCGTGGCCGACCAACAATCCATTGTCATCAAAAAAATCAAAAAAGGTGGACATGCTGCTCATGGTGGCGCGTGGAAGATTGCCTACGCTGATTTTGYAACGGCGATGATGGCGTTTTTCTTGTTGCTGTGGTTGTTSAGCTCGGCATCGCAAGAACAGCTAGAAGGCATTTCAGATTATTTTGCCCCCACAACGGCATCCGTATCACAAAGTGGCTCGGGCGCGATTTTGGGCGGGACCACGATTGCCGTCGATGGTGCACTGCAAGATACGGTTTCACGTCCTCAGGTCACCATGGACCTACCACCACCTAAGGCTGGATCTGGTGGTGAAGCCATGCAAGATACCCCAGTTACCGCTAGTCAACAGGCTGCACAAGACAAAAAGAATGCTGAAGACAAGCAAATGAAAGACGCCCAAGATGCCCTTAAACAAGCAATGCAGGCCCTACCCGATTTTAAGAAATTGGCGAAAAGCTTGATTGTTGAAGATATACCGGAAGGTTTACGTATCCAGATTGTAGATCAAGACGGACTGGCAATGTTCCAATCAGGCCATGCAATGCTGTTCGATCATACTAAAAAGGTTATTGCCCTTGTGGTTGATGTGATCTCAAAAATGCCTCAAAATATTTCGATCACGGGTCATACGGATGCTGTGCCCATGTCTGGTAGCGATTATACCAACTGGGAACTGTCAAGTGATCGTGCGAACGCCGCCCGGCGCTTTATGGTTCAGTCCGGCATCCCCAAAAATCGTATCGCCAGTGTCGTTGGAAAGGCTGCCACACAGCTGTTATTGACCGATGACCCGACAAATGCTCGCAACCGTCGTTTGTCAATCGTGTTGTTGCGGGGCACGGGTGCGCCGGTTGAGCTAAATACGCCAAAACAACCCCCGCCCAGTATTATTAATCCTTAAACCGAGTTTTGAACGTCATATAGATTATAATCGTGTATCCTTTTCACCATGCAACATGACGCCCCAAAAAAAACCCGTTTTTTCTTTACCACCACGCCTATGCCGTGCCCGTATCTTGAGGGCCGCATTGAACAACGCATGGTCACCGAATTAATCGGACCAGATGCAACTGAGTTGGGTTACCGATTGTCCTTGGCTGGTTTCAGACGCAGTCACACCATTTCTTATGCCCCCGTGTGCGATGGCTGTTCTGCCTGTGTTTCCGTACGCGTACCCGTGCGCGACTTCAAACCCAACAAAACCCAGCGTAAAAACGTCAACCGCAATGCTGATTTGAGTGTTGAAGAGCACCCCCCCATAGCAACACCTGAACAATACAGGCTGTTCAAAAGTTACGTTAACGCCCGCCACTTTGATGGTGACATGTCCTTGATGGAAGAAGACGACTATTCGTCGATGATTGAAGAAACCACCGTTCGCACGGCCGTCGTTGAATTTCACAGTGCACAGGGGGACTTGGTTGCCTGCGTATTAATCGACTACTTTGAGGATGGCTTGTCCGCTATCTATAGTTTTTATGACGCAGAGCAAAGCTCCCGCAGTTTGGGAACCTATGTCGTGTTATGGCTGATTGATTATGTCCGTATGCAGGGGTTAGACTATCTGTATCTAGGTTATTGGGTACAAGGCAGCCCAAAGATGGAATATAAACGCAACTTTAAGCCCCTTGAAGGCTACACATCAAGCGGCTGGAAACGCTTATCTGACGGGGCGTTCGCGAAAAAGGGAAGCGATAAATAATGCGTATGTATCGTGGTAAAATAAACGACTTTAATGTTATTCTTCTCCCTTATTGTCCTAAAGGATGAGACGTTATCTCGGAGAACTTTAGAAAAACTCACGGCCCCATAAATTCAAAGGAATTTGATCAATGAAACGTCGCGATTTTGTCAAAGCCGCCGCAATTGCTGCTGCTGGTGCGGGTGCATTCGCACTGGGAGCTTGTGGTAAGAAAGAGGAAAAATCGCCCCCCCCAGCTACTCTGACAGAAAAACCCCTTGCCGCCCCCGTCGTGACAAAATCTATTCGCGCCTTAAAAATGGTTACGACATGGCCCAAAAACTTCCCCGGCCTGGGCACAGGTGCGCAACGCCTCGCCGATAATATAACAGCAATGTCCGACGGCAGCTTGGTTATAAAACTCTATGCCAGCGGTGAACTGGTCCCCGCGATGCAGAGCTTTGACGCCGTGTCAGGTGGCAACGCCGATATGTATCACGCAGCAGAATATTATTGGCAAGGCAAGCACAAGGCCTTCAATTTCTTCACTGCAGTGCCATTTGGTTTGACAGCTACAGAAATGGATGCATGGATTAACTTTGGTGGCGGTCAACAATTATGGGATGAGTTGTCAGCCCGTTTTAATCTTAAATGCTTTGCTGCTGGAAATACCGGTGTACAGATGGGCGGTTGGTTCAACAAAAAAATCAATACCCTTGATGATTATAAGGGCCTGAAAATCCGCATGCCGGGTCTGGGCGGAGAAGTCATTCGCCAAATCGGTGGCAGTGCGGTTACCTTGCCCGGAAGTGAAATTTTTCCTTCATTACAATCTGGGGCAATCGACGCCACGGAATGGGTTGGCCCTTGGAATGATTTGGCCTCTGGTTTTTATAAAATCACCAAATACTACTATTACCCTGGCTTCCATGAACCCGGCTCAACGCTCAGTTGCGGCATCAACAAAGATGTTTGGAATAGCCTCAGCGTGGATCATCAATCTATTGTATCCAACGCCTGTCAGGCCGAAAATAACCGCATGCTTTCCGAGTTCAACGCCAAAAATGGTGGGGCCCTAGACACCTTAATCAACAAGCACCACGTTATCTTGCGTCGTCAATCCGATGACATCTTACGCGGCATTGCTGTCGCTGCCGAAGAAGTGTTAGCAAGCGTAGGGTCTACAGACGATATTTCCAGACGCGTTTACGCCAGCTTTATGGAATTTCGTAAAATAGCTATGGGGTGGACGTCTTTGTCGGAAATGGCATATACCGCAGCCAGGGCTTTGGACAAAAAGCTTGTACGTTAGGCAAACTCATGCCCCCTGCCCCTAGCCCTGCCCTAAACGCTATCCTAAACGCTGCCCAGCGTCTCATCATATGGATTAATGCCGTCAACGACACGATTGGTCGTGCCGTATCTTACATAGCAATCTTGATGGTGTTGGTTCAATTATCTGTTGTGGTTTTACGCTACGTTTTCAGCCTGAATTTTATCATGATGCAAGAAGGCGTTGTTTACCTTCATGCAGCATTGTTCATGCTGGGGGCCGCCTATACACTTTTGCACGAAGGTCACGTTCGGGTTGATATTTTTTATCGAACGGCCCCTGCAAACGTAAAGGCATGGGTTGATTTAATTGGGGCTTTGGTGTTTTTGTTGCCCATCTGCGGACTCATTTTATGGGCGTCTTTACCTTACGTGGTCTCCTCTTGGGCCGTCTTTGAAGGCAGTCCAGAAACCAAAAGATGAGGTCCAGGTCTGATATGCCCCTCAACGATATCTTATCCATCGTCATGTTTTTTACCGTTTGTATATTTTTACTGGGAGGATTTCCGGTGGCATTTTCGCTGGCGGGTACGGGGTTGGTTTTTGCCACGGTCGGCTGGGCCTTTGGTGTTTTTGACTTTGTTATACTGGGCAATATTTCATCACGTATATATGGGGCGATGACCAATGAACTCTTAATTGCCGTACCCTTGTTTATTTTTATGGGCGTGATGCTGGAAAGATCCAAAGTCGCCGAAGAATTACTCGAATCTTTAGGTCACTTGTTTGGCTCCGTGCGCGGAGGACTTGGTATTTCGGTCACCTTGGTCGGCGCTCTGTTGGCGGCTTCTACCGGAATTGTTGGCGCAACTGTGGTTACAATGGGGCTTTTAAGCCTGCCGACGATGCTTAAAAACGGTTATTCCCCCCGTCTAATTGCGGGCACTATTTGTGCTTCGGGGACTTTAGGTCAGATTATTCCGCCATCCATTGTGTTGGCGGCGGATTCAGGTGCGAAGTGCAACACCTGCTCTAAATTGGATTTTGACATCCATGCCAAGTTCTTTCAATAGGGCTTGAATTGGGGTTTTAAATCCG
>JAESSB010000019.1 GCA_016764335.1 Magnetovibrio sp. | reverse complement strand
AGCCATAGGGTAGTTTCTCCACTGTGATGATTTATCATGACGGGCACGCCAGCCCTTGTATAAGGCACAGGCTACGCCGATATTTTTTTCCCAAACCCGTTGTCCCGTGCGCAGGTCGATGGAGACCATCAACCCGCTATGGCTGATAGCAAATACGCGACCACGGTCCATGACTGGGTTGGCMCGGATATGCGCCATGGATGCCGTCGAGTCTGTGCGCCGCCGTGATGTTAAAGAATCAATCCACAATTGGCGGCCATTTTCGACCTTTAAGGCAACGAGTTCTCCGGAAGAATAGGGAACAACTACGATGCCGCTATCAACGGCTGGACTGGCTCCGCCCAACAATATCGCTGTTTCGGGGGATCCATTGTGAGTCCACAATACGTGACCATCATAGGCGGAAAGTGCATGCAGAGTGTTGTCTAATGATACAGCAAAAACACGTCCGCCGCGCACGGTTGGGGCGGAATGGATTGGAGCGCCAACGTTCTTGCGCCATATGATTTTTCCCGTGACCGCATCCATTGCGACCACTTGAGCAAATCCAGTGCCGGCAAAAACACGCCCATCTTCAAAAGCTAAACCACCCGATATGTGCCCATCGTCCTCTTCGGGAGGGGTCAATTTAGTGGTCCACAATTTGCGTCCCGTCAAAGCATCATAGGCCGTGACAACGCTGTAAACATCAATCGCGAAAACACGCCCACCAGCAACGATGGGTGTGGCCGTTAGGCGTTGCCCGCTCGTCGTCCCTGTGCCGATGTCGCGCGTCCAAGCTTCGGTCAAATTCGGTGCTGCAGCAATATGGTACATCGCGTGATTGGCGTAGCCCCCATTTTGCGGCCAATCAGGTGTCGGCGATGGGGCGGGTAGGCGAATTAGGGAGGCATCCGTTTCCGGGTCAGCCTGCAAGGCCGTTGCATGACGCAGCACGGAAATGCGCTCGCCGGGCAAGGGGGGGCTTTGGTTGTTGCCAATCCAAGACCCGCAGGCACTGGCGCCGAACAACACGCTTGTCAGAGCCAAAATACGAAAGAAGGTGTGTTTTACAGTCACCGATAATATCCTTTAGCCGCCTAAGTATTGGACGAGGTTTTTGGCTCTGTTTTTGATGCCGGAAGGGGCCTTTGCATCGTTGGACAGTTGTTTAAAACGTTCAATTGCCGTTGATTTATCGCCGGATTTCATGGCGACAAGAGCCAAAAGTTCACGTGCGCTGTAGCGATAAGGGGCCCCGTCATCCGAAAGAGATTGAAGGCGCATTGTCATACCGTCAACGTCATATCCGCCCGTGTTGATTTCCACCATCGCGCCCAATACATTGGCCAGACCACCAAAAGCAACATCGCCAGCATTCGCCTTGGCAATCGTGAGATACAGTGCCGCAGCACCCTTGCTGTCGCCTTGGGTCGCCATAAGGGCGGCTTGTTGCAATTGTGCCAGCGTGCTGTAGCCACTGCTGGACTTCTTAGACAATTGCCCAAAGGCCATGATCGCATCGTCGACTTTGCCCGATTTAGCCAGCAAGGTTGCCGTGTAAAAACCATCACCTTCTTTGGTGCGGGTCGCGGTGTCGTATTGCTTCCATCCTTGATAGCCCGCAACAATGATCACAATCAATACGGCGGCTCCAATGATGTATCCGCCAAATCGATTCCAGAGCTTCATCATTTGCTCTTCACGCAGATCGTCGTTTACTTCGCGAATAAGGGCGTCTTCAGTCGCGTTTTTAGTGTTGTCGGCCACAGGTGTCTCCACGTTTCATTTTGTTCAAATATTTAAAGCTCAAGGGTTCCTTGGAACCCCGTCAAGATAACCAAGCGCGGGCGGCTTGGCAAACGCTCAAAATCTTTAAATATCAGTTTGTTAGAAACGCGGAAAGGTTAATCTTACAGTTTCCACTTAATTGAGCACCCCATGGACGCAATCTGAGCCTGTGGCCCGCGACCTGTTTCGATGACCTTGGTCATGGCATTGAACAGTTCTCTGTTTGCATTTGAAGGGGGTGTAGACCGATTTGATGCATCTAAACGACCACGATACTGAAGTTCTGACGCACGGTTAAAACCGAAAAAATCGGGCGTACAAACGGCATCATAGGCGTGTGCTACATCTTGGCTTTCATCGAACAAATAAGGAAAGGTGAAGCCGTTGCTTTGTGCCATCTTGATCATGTTATCAAAGGAATCGGCAGAATATTGCGTCGGATCGTTGGCATTGATGGCGGCCACGCCGATGCCTTGGGCCTGTAATCCTTTAATATCGTGGATTAAACGGTCCAAAATCGCCAATACATACGGGCAATGGTTGCACATAAAAACAATCAACGTACCGTTTTCGCCTTTTATGTCGTCAAGCGTATAGGTTTTTCCATCCACTGCGGGAAGGCTGAAATCCGGGGCTTTCCAGCCAAAATCGCAAATTGGGGTCTCAACAACCATGTTATTATCTCCGCCTTATTAGGGTGATATACCCGGTTTGATTTTATTATTTGTTTGTTATACACGGTATTGGCCGCTATGTCTTGCGTTGAGTTTAGATTTTATCGTTTACATAGAGTTAATAAAGATGTGAGAATATAGTATATTAAGTCTTTTCGTGTAGAGGATGTCGTCATGCGTAGTGTTGCTCTTTTGGCTTTTGGTCTTATGCTCTCAGCGTGCAGTAATTTTTATTCGATTGCGCCTCGTAGCGTGTTAAAGACGACGGGAAACTTATCGATCATTAGTACTGCGTTGACCATGGGAACAAAGAAAACTTTAGCGGATCACATCGTGTCATTTCAAACCGGAAAAGACTGCTCAACGGTCCGTGAAGAAAAAGGCCGAACGTATTGCGTTGAAGATGAGCCAAATCCGATCCCTAAAGTAACATGCTATCGCACCCTTGGGGATGTCATGTGCTATTCTAAGCCAGAAGCCAGCAGACAACCCGGTGAGGCCATCGGTAACCTGTAGGGCATCTAATTTGGTTTTTAATAGTCCCTGATGAAACGCCTTTTCCTCCTAACTATTGTCCTTTTTGCATGTGCGGGTGGTACATTTTGGTATCTTGGCCAAGGTCGGGCTCGACTTGATTCTGAGCAAGCCCATTTAACGGCATCAAGCAACGTTAACGTTCTTTTACCAGCAGCGAAAGCTGGGAATCAAAAGGCTCAGTATGAGTTAGCACGTTTGTATGAGACCGGGTATGGCGTACCCAAAAATCTAAACACGGCCTTTAAGTGGTACAAAAAATCTGCTGAAAAAGGTTACCCAGAGGCTCGGTATAAGTTAGGCTGGCTGTATGCCAATGGCCAAGGTGGAGTGCGCCAAGATTATTATAGGTCTGCGAAATGGTACCGAGTTGCGGCAATTTTCAACGATCACACAGCATCCCAATTTCGCCTTGGCGAATTGTATTTCAACGGGCGTGGGGTAGAACAAGATTATGGCAAGGCCATTCATTTTTACACCCAGGCTGCAAAAAAAGGCCATGCGGCGGCGCAGTACCTTTTGGGGGCCATGTATATGGAAGGCTGGGGGGTGCCTCAAAATTATATTCAGGCCTATATGTGGCTCAAGCGTGCAGCTCCTCATCAAGCACAAGCCCTCGCCATACATAATAAATATGATCCCGTGCTAAAGCTGAAGCAATTGTTGCCAAGAATGAACAACTACCAGATTGGCGCGGCGGATAAGCGTCTCGCCAATTTGAAGGCTCGGCGCTAGTCTTGATCCGTTAACCTTGGCCTATTAACGGCCTACTAGCCTTGGGGTCCGGTCGTTTCTGGTTTGGCGGCACCTTTGGTCGCTTGAGGCTTGCTTAAGCGTACCCGTACGATGCCCTTGAAATCACGGGGATCAACCACTTGGCCTTTTCGCATGATTTCGACGCGGCTTTGACGCGCGAGATGCAAGACTTGTTGTTTGACGGCGTTCATGTACTTGCGCCAGCCATCAGCACGATCTTTTGGGCGTCGGCGATCTTCAAAAATCTGCAGAGCGATTTCTTTAAAGGTCAACACCGTATCGTCGGCCAACATTTTAAGGATGGCGGTGGCAACGGGATCATCCTTGGCGGGTTTCTTTTTGAGTTCATCAGTCATAACGCGGTGTGTAGCATGCTTTATTCAGCCTGTTAAGGCCCTAAGGTTTGAAAAGATGACTGGCCGCTAAACCTTCAAAAATGAATTGAACGGCAAGGGCGGACAAAAGTACACCAACCACACGGCTGATGACATTCAAGCCGGTCAAACCCAGAATTTTTTGAATTTTCCCCGCGACCAACAACAGAACCAGCGTCAGGAGCAGCACGCTCAACAAAGCTCCGACAACGATGGCAAAGTGAATAAAGTCGCCTTTGGCTTCGGCGGTCAATAATACAACGGCCCCCATGGTGCCCGGTCCAGCGATCAATGGCGTAGCAAGTGGGAAGACGGATAAGTCTTGTTTGCTCAGAGCTTCGTCGGTTTCGTCTTCTGTCGCTGTCATGCCGCCCGATTGCCGAGCAAAGACCATGTCGATGGCGATCAGTAATAACAATATGCCGCCTGCGGTGCGCATGGCGGGCAGAGTAATACCCATACGCGTCAGGACCGATTCACCAAAAATAGCAAATAATAACAATATGATGGTGGCAATTCCAACACCCTTAAAAGCCGTGGCTCGGCGTTCTGACGGTGTGTTGTGCGGTGTCAGTGCCGCAAAAAGGGCGGCAACATCAACCGGCCCCATGGTGGCAAAAAAGGTGGTAAAGGCAACGAGAGCGATTTCTTGCATAAACATTTCCTAAATGAGCACGCCAACGCTATCACGGTGGACGTAACTGTTACAATCGGCTAATTCTGGGCTATGAAAATTTCCGCATTAAATCCACGTGAACACGGTGGTGATCCTCTCGCCCTTGAAGCGCGCTTTGGCGTGCCCAAGGACGGCTGGCTAGATTTGTCCACCGGCATTAATCCCACCGCGTATGGTGTTGATGCCTGTCCGTTAGAGCTTTTGCAGCGCTTGCCCTTGCAACAAGATTTGGATGCCCTATTGGTCGCTGCGCGTAAGGCTTACGGTGTGCCGGATGAAGCCGCTATCGTGGCTGGCCCCGGAACGCAAGCCTTGATCCAGTTGGTTCCGACCCTATTTAAGCCTTCACAAGTGAGCATTGTTAGCCCCACTTATGGGGAACATGCTCCGGCGTGGGCTGCCGCGGAACATGAGGTGATTGAGGTGAACAACATTGTTGTTGATACGCCCTATGCCTTAGTGGTGCACCCCAACAACCCAGATGGTCGCGTGCAGGAGGTTGAAAACGTCTTGAGTACGGCGGCCGACCTCTTTAAACGTGGCGGAACGTTGGTGGTGGACGAAGCCTTTGCCGAAGTGAGGTCAGATGTATCTGTGACGCCGCATGCGGGCCGTGACGGGCTGATCGTTCTTCGATCCTTCGGTAAGTTTTTTGGATTGGCCGGAGTCCGTTTAGGCTTTGCCATTTGCACGCCGAAGATCGCGGATCAGATTAAAGAAAAACTTGGCCCATGGTCGGTGTCTGGACCTGCTATTTGGGCCGGGACTCAGGCGTTGAATGATGCGGACTGGATGACCGAAACGCGTCAGCGCTTGGCCGATGATGCCGTTCGGCTTGGAAATATCCTTGAAAATGCGGGTTTTCGTAAGCTTGGCGGCACCGACCTTTTTTGMCTCATTGAGTGCCAAAACGCTCAGGCCGTCTATGAAACCTTAGGTCAATTGGGAATCCTCGTTCGTGCGTTTAAAGCCCACCCTACATGGCTAAGGTTCGGCCTGCCGGGCGATGAGGCTGGCTGGAAACGGTTGGAATCTGCACTATAAACCCTGCGCCCTTTCCGTTTCAATTTTAACGAAGGCGGCAAGTACCTTTGGGGTAAGCTCTTCTGGGTTCGTCCGATTATCTCCTTTGGTCATGATATTTATCGCTTTTTCATGACTAATACCAATTCCCAAAAAGAATCATTGGTGTGGCCAATCTCATAATCCAATGGACATGACCTTCCATGGCTGATCAATGAGTTGGTTCCATGCAAAGCAGCAATGGTTAACGATGTTGTGGTAAGATTTGAAGTGCCCCTGGAAACGATGTTTGCCTCCCTTGGGGCTTTGTCCCAGATTTCGATCGGTGTTCCTATRGGTMGGAGGTCTTGAAYTYCTGCCACTCGGCTTGGGAYGTTTTTKTGAACGTCTYSCTRKCTKMWGSGTYKYGRGMAWGRYRACGSRGNKCRTNKGCNNKAAARTYTNTMSRTARMSSANATCRKRCRKGWYANCGAMWRWGCGTGGAATCACTGACCGTGACCCGGTATTTGACATAAAGCCAATGGATTAAATCACATAATCGCCAACGGACGACCCCATCATAGACATCCGCTACGGCAACAATACGCGCGCCAAAGTGTGCACGGTATAGACGAATACCGGCTCTGCTTGGGATTGTTCGTGGGAAATGAGATGAAGACCGCTGGCATAAATAGCCAGGCCTTTTAAAGCTTTGGCATCCAAGTCCATCAACCTCGGCCCTTGGTCAAAAGCAACCGAAGCGATACGTCCATTGTTGAATGTTGTAAAGCGTTCAATCGACCAATTTGGTTGCGAACCGAGGGATAAAAACGCTCGGGAAACGCATCAAGGGTGCTGCCTCCGTCTTCCCAATTGTACTATATTGTTTTTCCATCACAGCACCTCGAACTCGGTATCAAGTTGAGCCGACGCTTGGTTCTGGCTTGGCGTGAGTTGATAGCGGCACTTGCAAGGTCGGCCTTCAAGGGGCGAGACGGTGGCAAGGCAATGTCCTGTCCGCTTTTGGGGTCTAAGGCTTCGTTAGAGGTCCAGCATCTTGTAAGACAGCGTATTTTCCCGTTTATGGGGCAATGACAACCTTATTTTTTGCCCTGCTGATGCCATTTTCGGTGTCATCATAAATGTGGACTTTCAACGGACCGTCTTTAAATTTGGCAAGGAAAACATGTTTGGCTTTAAGGTTTGTTATTGCATCACTTGGGGGCATTAGTATGTCGATAATACCTTCGTACAAGCAACGAAGGTTGAAGCATGATCGGAGACAAAAAAACATTGATGTCCCAAGGGTACCCTGAAATGTAAATTCAATATCCATCTTTGCAATACAATGGGACACTTGGACTTTTGGGTCATGTCCACTCATAGTCCGGACGTGGGCCATATAATTTTTTGGTAAAAGCGAGTTTGCGGCGCTTTCTAACAAGTGTCACAAGGCCGGTCAGGACAAGGAATGATCAGTTTTCCACCCCATAAAGCGGCCTCATTTCAAATGAATCCAACAAATACGCAAGATCGTCCTGTCCAACCATGGCCCTGTTAAAATAGCTGAAAAGATGAATGACAGAACCAACACCTAAAGCGGGTAGGGGACTTGAAAATACAGGTTTTGTGAATTTCAACGTTATATTGTTTGCTTTGAGCGGGTGCAGCCATCAAAGATCCTATGGGGGGTAAGCTGATATTCGCGACGCTAGCACTTTTCTAAACACGCCGTCGAATAGCAAAATATTACACTTTTTTCACAAAACAAGATTTTAGCCCCATAGCTCCGACGCCCGGTACTTTACAGTCGATATCATGGTCACCACTCACCAAACGGATATTTTTGACCTTAGTTCCGATTTTAACGACAGACGACGTGCCTTTGATTTTGAGGTCCTTGATGACAACGACAGTATCCCCATCGCTCAGGGTGTTGCCGTTGGAATCTTTGATATTGGATAAGCTATCGGTATCATCTTCAACAGCGTCTTTTGGCCATTCGTGTGCGCATTCAGGGCAGACTAACAAGGGGCCATCTTCGTAGGCGTATTCACAATTACATTGAGGGCAGTTTGGGAGGTTATCCATTGTTTATAATCCTTTGGCCGAATCTTGATTGCTCTGTCTTGCCATATTATGCACAGAATTCGCTAAGATTGGGTTTTGGTGAAATCTCGTTGGTTTAAAAAAAGAGGGCGCAGCGATTCTTCGCATACGCCCTCTGGATCATCGTGTGGGAAAGCGGGGGCTAAGAGCAGCCCGTGGTGCCACCGCAGGTATCGCATTTCATGCAGGTTCCGTTGCGCAGCAACGTAAAGTTTCCACATTCGGGGCAGGCATCTCCGGCGTATCCACGGATACGGGCTTCACGCACGCGTTCCATGTGGATATCGACGGTTTCCACCAGCGAGGACTCAACGCTTACGCTGCCTCCATGACCACCGGAAAAGGCTTGAGGTACTGAAGCTCCGCCCCCGGCTGCTGCCGCAACGGCTGGTTTAGCCTTGCGATCGAAAGCGCCGCCTTTGATCACAGTAAGTTTTTGTGATCGAACGAAGCCTTGGCTGGTGAGTTTTTTGACGGCGCTAAGGGCATCCTTGACGGTGTTTATATTACTTTCAGCATCGCCGCCACCCATTGCATCAGGCATCAAATCGGCTGGCTTGGCATGGGCTAAGTCGTTGCGTTGCAAATAGCTAACCGCCAATTCCCGGAAGATGTAATCCAAGATAGAGGTTGCCATTTTGATGGTTTCGTTGCCTTCAACCAAGCCCGATGGCTCAAAACGCGTGAAGGTGAAGGCTTCGACAAATTCTTCCAACGGCACGCCGTATTGCAGTCCAATGGACAGGGCGATCGCGAAGTTGTTCATCAACGAGCGGAAYGCAGCCCCTTCTTTGTGCATATCAATGAAGATTTCGCCCAAGCGGCCGTCGTCATATTCACCGGTGCGTAGATATACTTTGTGTCCACCAACGATGGCTTTTTGGGTGTAACCCTTGCGACGATGCGGAAGTTTGTCGCGTTCAACAATACGTTCAATGACGCGTTCCGTGATGATTTTAGCCTGGGCGGCAACGGCGGTGTTGGCGTTGAAGGCTTCGGACAAAGTTTCTTCATCATCAGATATGTCTTCGTCAATCAAAGACGCTTGCAAAGGTTGGCTGAGTTTCGAGCCATCGCGATACAACGCATTGGCTTTCAGACCCAACTGCCAAGACATCATGTAAGCGTCTTTGCATTCATCGACCGTGGCAGTGTTGGGCATGTTGATGGTTTTAGAAATAGCTCCGGTGATGAACGGTTGAGAYGCMGCCATCATGCGGATRTGGCTTTCGACGCTCAGGGCGCGTTTGCCGATGCGACCRCAAGGGTTGGCACAATCAAACACGGGCAGGTGTTCGTCGGCCATGTTKGGCGCACCTTCCAAGGTCATAGCACCACACACATGGGTGTTCGCGGCTTCGATGTCGTCCTTGCTAAAGCCCAAATGCCCCAACATGTTGAAGGAAAAGTTATCCAATGACGCCGCTTTAATCGCCAGGGTTTCTGTGCAGAATTCTTCGCCAAGGGTGTACTTATTAAAGACGAAGCTGATGTCAAAGGCGTCTTTCAACGCGGCTTCCAAAGCGGTTAACGTGCTGTCGGTGAATCCTTTGGCCTTCAACGCGTCGTGGCTGATGACGCCCGTGAAGTTTTTCAACGAGCCATGGCCCAAGGCATAGCGTTCAATGATTTCGATGTCGGCTTCGTTATAGCCTAATCGCTTGAGGGCTGCCGGAACCATGCGGTTGATGATTTTGAAGTAACCGCCACCTGCAAGTTTTTTGAACTTCACCAAGGCAAAATCAGGCTCGATACCCGTGGTGTCGCAATCCATGACCAAGCCAATGGTGCCTGTAGGGGCGATGACCGAGGTTTGAGCGTTGCGATAGCCATTTAGGGTGCCGAGTTCCAGGGCTTTATCCCAAGAGGCTATGGACGCAGAGACCAGCGCTTTGTCGGGGCAGCTTTCACAATCCAACGGCACGGGAAGAACTGAAAGACCTTCGTATCCAGCGGCTTCTGAATGAGCTGCACGACGGTGGTTGCGAATAACCTTCAACATTGCATCCCGGTTTTTTTCGAACCCTGCAAAGGCCCCAAGTTTCCCAGCCATTTCGGCGGATGTGGCATAACTGGTCCCCGTCAACAACGATGAAATTGCCCCGCAAATCGCGCGGCCTTCGTCAGAGTCATAGGAATACCCAGCTTCCATCAAGTAACCGCCGATGTTGGCAAAACCAAGACCCAAGGTGCGGTATTCATAAGATAACTTAGCGATTTCGACAGATGGGAATTGAGCCATCAGCACTGAAATTTCCAAGGTTATTGTCCACAAACGCGCCGCGTATTCAAATGCGGGAACATTCAAGGTTGCATCATCATTTTGGAAGTTATGAAGGTTGATGCTGGCCAAGTTACAAGCTGTATCATCCAAAAACATATATTCAGAACAAGGATTAGAGGCGTTGATGCGCCCGGATTCAGGACAGGTGTGCCATTCGTTGATGGTGGTATCGTATTGGATGCCAGGATCAGCGCACGCCCAAGCCGCATGGCCGATGTTTTCCCATAAATCACGAGCTTTGATGCGTTTTTCGACTTCACCGTCTTTKCGNNMCKGATNRMWKSYCATNKSRCCGNTSTTSTWMSMCGMGNKCAWSSANNWATSGTYRGTNWKSYGCWSASYRTTGTTTGAATTTTGCCCGGCAACGGTTAGGTAGGCTTCGGAATCCCARTCGGTATTATAGACKGGAAATTCRATTTCCGAATAMCCTTGCTGYGCAAATTGAATGACGCGTTGAACGTASTTTTCAGAGACATGGGCACGYCGAGCYCCCAAAACAGCCTTTTTCAAAGCKGGATTTTGTTTGGGGTCGAACCGTGTTTYATCGTCGCCATCRGCACCGCCGTGGCAGGCTGCCATCACGGCTTGCATGTGTTTGGCRACCGTTTTAGAYCCGGTGACCAAGGCKGCAACCTTTTGTTCTTCTTTAACYTTCCAGTTTACGAATTCTTCAATGTCGGGRTGGTCAACGTTAACAACAACCATCTTGGCTGCACGACGGGTGGTGCCACCAGACTTAATCGCGCCTGCTGCTCGATCCCCAATTTTCAAAAAGCTCATCAAGCCTGAAGACTTGCCGCCACCGGAAAGGCGCTCGTTTGCCGCACGCAGATTCGAAAAGTTGGTGCCGGTACCTGAGCCATACTTAAAGAGCCGTGCTTCGCGCACCCACAAATCCATGATGCCGCCTTCTTGGACCAAATCATCGCTGACGGATTGGATAAAGCAGGCGTGCGGTTGGGGGTGTTCGTAAGAGGATTTGGACTTAACCAATTTACCCGTTTTAAAATCGACATAGTGATGACCTTGCGCAGGACCATCAATGCCATAGGCCCAATGCAGCCCCGTATTGAACCATTGTGGAGAGTTCGGAGCAGCCATTTGTTTGCACAACATATAGCGCATTTCGTCAAAATAAGCCGATGCGTCTTCTTCGCCATCAAAGTAGCCGCCTTTCCAGCCCCAATAGGCCCAAGTTCCTGCTAAACGGTCAAAAACCTGTTTGGCGCTGATTTCTGAAGATGTCCGCTCATCTTTAGGGCGTTTTTTCAACAAGGCGGTGTCTGGAATGTGACGCCACAAAAATTCGGGCACGTTTTTTTCTTCAACGGTTTTCAAGTCTTGGGGGACACCGGCTTTGCGGAAATACTTTTGCGCAATAACATCACATGCGACTTGGCTCCAACTGGAGGGGACTTCCATATCGTCAAGTTTAAAGACTATAGAGCCATCTGGATTGCGAATCTCTGACGTTGCAAAACGAAATTCAATGTTAGCGTATGGTGATTGACCTGATTTAGTAAAGTGACGTTCAATGCGCATGTTAACCYTGGCCCCTAGTGCTTAGATGATCGATAAAATGTATTAAATGAAGATGCTGAACAAACAACGTCCCTTCCCCAAAAATCCCCCGAAGAATCAACAAACACCTTAGAGGACGGCTAAAAAATAGCTTTGCCCCTTGTTTTTCTGCCGCTCACGCAACAGGGTGTGTGGGTGATCTTCTGAGGCACAACATGTAGCCTTAGATAAGCTGAGACTCAACAAAACTTCTTTCAAATTTTCCAAATAAAATTGTGGACAAATTCAAAATACGGACAAAATGTAGCGTTTTTAGGCCGTTGAGAAGGGCTGTTGAAGACTGACTTAAAACTGTAGTCTTTTTTGCGTACAAAAAGGCAAGACTTCAAAAAAATCAAGTAACACTAAGTAAAGTTTATGTTTTAGCCATTTTTGAAAGAGGCGGACGATCACGGGCTTACTGTTCCGGTTGTGGAATGTTGGCTTGGGAATCGGGAAAATGGACAATTTGGGAAGCGGTGGGCTAGACTGCGGCAAGTCACCATGCAATAAAAGTTTCGCTCGGCGTCATAATTAAGTAGTGTCTGGGTGATCATTTTTTCTGGGGAGACGCGATATAATGGATATCGGCAGTATCGGCACACATATCTACACCATGTTTTCGGGCGAGCTTGCGGGCTCTGACGAATTTGGCAATAAATATTACCGTTGCAAAAAGAAGCTCCACGGTCGGGAACGCCGTTGGTCGATCTTCAAAGGCAAAAAAGACTCCACCAAAATCCCCCCAGAATGGCATGCTTGGTTACATCATACAGCTGATATGCCGCTCTCTCAGGCGGCGGCTCAACCTGAAAACTGGCAAAAGCCTCATATTCCAAACCTGACGGGAACACTCAATGCGTATCTTCCTCAAGGTAGCGATGAAAAGGGTGGGCAGCGGGCTCCGGCCACGGGTGATTACAAATCTTGGACGCCGGGTTCTTAAAACGGCATTTGTGTGAATAGAAAAGCGAAGACTGTCCATGAAAAACGATGCAAAACGTGACACCTTGGTGGGGGGGCTTGTCTTCTTCTTCTTTGCGGTCCTCTTWATGRTTTCCTAYGGGGGSAAGCAAATGGCRTCCAAGGCCAGCGTTGGRACATAYCCTATACGTGCGGTTTTTAGTCGCGTTGATGGGTTGTTTAAGGGCGATGAAGTGCGCTTGGGGGGGATTCGTATGGGGACCGTAGGGCAGCAATTGTTGGATAAGAACTTTCGCGCCGTGGTGACCCTTAACATGAATGACGGCCTTAAAATCCCCGTCGATAGTGCGGCGGCGATACACACCGACGGTTTGYTTGGATCAAAATTCGTTGTCATAGATCCCGGTGGTGCTGAAAAAATGTTGGCTGCGGGCGATGAAATTGAATACACTCAAGGCTCCGTGGTCGTCAGTGAACTTTTGAGCTTGATCATTGACGAGGGTAAAGCCAAAAAAGCAAAACAAAATACCCAACAAGGGAGAAACTAAGATGGGTCGCAATGCCTTTGAAACAGTGATGGGGGCAGCCGTACTTTTGGTCGCGGGTATCTTTATATATTTTGCCTCGAACACTGCCCAAATCACAAAGATTACGGGCTATGAGTTGAGGGCGCGTTTTTTAAAAGTTGGCGGCCTTGCAAAGGGGGCCGATGTGCGCATCAGCGGCATTAAAATCGGCTCGGTTAGCGATAATAGCTTGGACCTTAAAACATATGATGCCGTTGTGACCTTGTCTATTCGTCCCGATATTCAGCTGCCAACAGATACCGTTGCCGCCATCGCATCTTCGGGGATGTTGGGCGACAAGTACCTGCAAATTGTGCCAGGCAAAGATAAGACCTTTTTGAAAGCGGGCTCTTTTATTACGCAAACCAAAGACTATCGTTCCCTTGAAGACCAGGTGGGGGAAATCATCTTTCTCGCCACGGGCGGCAATGGGCAACCGGCGAACTGATCAGCGCCGCACCAGCCAAGGAATGCTATGCCTTCATCTCGCCAAGACTGGACCCCTGAGACCTATCTCCGTAACGCGGCATTTGTGCCTGAGCTGGGCAAAAGTGTCTTGGGCTTACTTGCCCCACAACCGGGTGAACGTATTTTAGATTTAGGGTGTGGTGAAGGCTTGCTGAGCGCGCAAATCAAAGCGATRGGRGCTGAYRTTCTTGCSATTGATTTCAGCCCARATCAAGTCGAAGGGGCACRGGCACGGGGCGTTGAAGCGAYGGTCATGGATGGTCGCGAGMTTCCMTTTRAAAATGAATTTGACGCCGTATTTTCMAATGCTGCCYTGCATTGGATGGCCCCAATTTCCAAAGTTTTTGAAGGTGTAGCCAAGGCCCTTAAGCCCGGYGGTCGGTTCGTTGCAGAAATGGGGGGAAGCGGTAATGTTGCATCCATTCGGACCGCTCTTTACGATGCGCTACAATCCCGAGGTGTAAACCCTTGCCTTCATGACCCCTGGGTTTTTCCTGAGCACAATGACGTAAAACAGATGCTCGTAAAAGCTGGTTTTAAGGTGGAAAAAMTKAARACCTTCAGTCGYCCAACGGATTTRCCYGGTGATATTGRGGGCTGGYTGMAYACATTTTCCAGCTCGTTTTTAAAGGGCATCGATGAAACAGAACACGATACGCTGCTTGATGAAATTCGCCAGGCCTTAAAGCCTCAGTTATTGAATGCAGACGGCGTGTGGGTTGCCGATTATGTGCGGTTGCAGTTTAAGGCGGTRAAATCATGAAACGTTTATGGATCGTGATMRCCTTGCTGTTGGGGCCAKCCGTGGCGCATGCMGAACCCTATCAAACRGCAGTTTTACAAGGMCTAGACAAGGTCACAGCACGGGTTACCACGTTGCGCACCAGTATCGGYGGCACCGTGCGTTTTGGCACCCTAGAAGTCATCGTCCGCCATTGCGATAAAAGACCACCTGAAGAAACGCCGGAAAGTGCTGCCTTTTTAGACATTTGGGAAGTGCGTCCCGGCGAAGCTGCCTTAGACCTTTTTCGCGGTTGGATGTTTGCGTCTAGCCCAGGCTTGAATGCCCTTGAACACCCCGTCTACGATATATGGCTGTTGGATTGTGAAAACATCTTGACCAACTCAGACTCTATTGCGCCTTTTGAAGGTGAACCTAAAAAATGAGCATCAATGAGCAACGCGCGTTCAAGGCGACCTTGATAGTCTTGACCTGAAATTTCGACGCCGCCCATGCTGGCGAGGTGGTCTGTTATGAACTGGGTGTCGAGTAAAGAAAATCCACTGATCCGAAGGCGCAAAACCAAGTGAACGAGGGCGATTTTAGAGGCATTGGGAACGCGTGAAAACATGCTTTCCCCCATGAATGCGCCCTTAAGGTGAATGCCGTAAAGACCTCCGACCAAATCATTGCCTTGCCAGACCTCAATGGAGTGGGCAAGATTCAAGTGATGCATTTCAGTATAGGCGCGCATGATTTCATCATTGATCCAGGTCTCTTGGATACGCCCATGCTCTGTGTCTTGACCCTGACGTGGGACGGCACATTCTTTGATGATACGTTCAAAACAGGTGTTTGCGGTAACGCGGTACGTACCTCTGCGGAGGACTTTGCGGAGGGATTTTGAAATATGGAGTGAGTCGAGGGGGATGATACCGCGCAGTTGAGGGTCAATCCAAAAAATGGCTGGATCATCGCGACCTTCRGACATGGGAAAGATGCCCGCTGCATAGGCGCGYACTAATATTTCAGGCGATAATTTATGGGGTCCAGAAATGGGGCGTGACATWTATAAAAGATGCCATGCCCAAGCGCATTGCGCAATCATTTGAACAAAAAATACAAGTTTAGATGACTTTTCTAAGTTCGACTAAGAATGAATCCATTTTGTGCCCCAAAAGATCACCTTGACGGTTCAGTTCATCGGCTGCCGTCAGTCCTTCTTTCGCCGCATTTCCCGTTTCCGATACGCTTTGGGCGACGTTCAAAATATTGGCCGTTACTGCGTTGGTTCCGGTTGCAGCTTGTTCAATCTTGCGCACGATTTCTTGAGGAGCAGAACCTTGTTCTTCCACCGCCGAAGCAATGGTGCATAGGGGCTATTCACCCTGTGTTTGTAGATCATACTCGCAAGCACACCATGGACAACGAGGATAATACCCATATGCAGTGGTTTTAGGCGGTCGGGGCGATAACGCGGTCATTGGGGAATGTTACCGTAACAGTCGTCCCTTGACCTTTGGCGCTGGCCAAGTCTAACGGTTCCACCGTGTATTGCAATCAATCCTTTAGTCAGAGGGAGCCCTAACCCAGTTCCTTCGTGTTTGCGATTTAAACCGCTATCCACTTGCCCGAAGGTGCTGAGAGCCAATTCAATTTCATTCTTATCCATGCCAATGCCCGTGTCGGTAACGGAAAGGATCAATCCTATTTGTGGATCAACCTTTGCCTGGATGGTAATGAAGCCACCTTTTGGTGTAAATTTAATGGCGTTACTTATGAGGTTGAGCAATATCTGCTTGCAGCGCCGTTTATCGGCCATAATGTGTGGGGTATCTGGGCTGATCGCATTGGTGACCGTGACCTTGCCCTTGACCGCACAAGGGCTGGTGATGCGCATGATAGAGGCGGTGATATCGTTAAAATCAATCTCGTTTTCCTCTAACCTAAGAGCGCCGGCTTCAATGGCGGAAACGTCAAGAATATCATTAATAATGTCTAAAAGGTAATGGCCGGAAGAGTTGATATCATCAATGTAATCTTGGTATTTATTATTGTTGATAGGACCAAATATGCCTTCTTTTATGGTACTGGAAAAACCAATAATCGCATTTAAAGGTGTGCGGAGTTCATGGCTCATATTTGCCATAAGGTCTGTTTTTGCGCGGTTGGCAATTATGGCCTGATCTTTGGCTTGGTACATTTCCTGTTCTGCATTTTTGCGCATTGATATGTCTTCGTGAACCGCAAAAAAAGTGTGTGATATTGCCACGTTGAGACCGAATAGGGGCGATCGTCAGGTGTGCCCAAAAAAGCCGTCCATCCTTGCAGCGGTCTTGAATTTCGGCTTGCCATACATGACCTGCTAAAATGGTGGCCCAAATATCTTTATAAGTGGACGGGGATGTATTCTTAGACTGTARAATGTTTAGAGATTTACCAATCACTTCTTCAGGGGCATACCCGGTCACTCTGTAAAATTCGGTATTGGCATATTCGATTGCTCCATCTGTATCGGTGATGAACATCATATTCGGGCTTTGTTCAACAGTCTGTGACAGTTTGTGCAGATCTTCATTCGCCTTATGGCGTTCGCTGATGTCGCGAATGATGCTCGTGACAAATACAGCACCGTCAATGGACCAGTCTGAAAGGGTCAGTTCAACAGGGAACTCCGTACCATTTTTGCGCAGGGCTGATATTTCCATTGCGATGATGGCGACCTGTCTTGCTCCGCCAGTCAATACGCGATTTAGGTCTTGAGTATAGGCGGCCCTGTAGTGTTCTGGAATGATAAAGGTCGTAGATCGTCCTATAACGCATTGAGCATCATAGCCAAAGAGGTTTGTGGCCCCTTGATTCCATTGTACGATCAAGCCGTTATTGTCGACTGAAATGATGGTATCTTGAGCAGATTGGGTGACCGCGCGAAAGCGCGCCTCACTGGCACGGAGTTGATCTTCTGCTCGCTTGCGCTCGGTAATGTTCCGAAAGGCGACAACAAGCCCCAATTGTTGGTCGTCTCCAAAAATTGGCGTGCTGGAATATGCAATGGGCACGGGGCTCCCATCCCTACGCCACAGGGTTTCGCCTTCTCCGTGCTGGATATTTTCATCATCAAAAACCTGACACATGCGGCACGCATTATCGGGGGACTTTGACGTTTTATTTTGACCTTGATGGATAAGGTTATGAAATGATTTCCCGATGAGTTCATGGTCTTGGTAATCAAGGATTTGTAGGGCTGCGGGATTGATGAAGGTGATGAGGCCCTTTGCATCAAGTCCATAAATGCCATCCGCAACGGAGTTCAGAATTTTTTGATTTTTATCAAGGGCGGCTTTAATGCTTCGTTTGTCATTTGCTGAGGCAACAGCAAAAACTGAAAAGGTGAAGATAAGAACCAATGTAAAGATGATGATGATGTTGCGTGTCGTGTAGAAAGTTGAAAAGACTTCTTCGGCATCAATTTCAGCCGCAATGCCAAACCCGTTCTGAGCATCTCAAACCCATACGCCGACGGCAGGCACGCCGCGATAATCTCTATACCCATCTATATTTGAACCATTGCCAACCGAAGTTTCCATTTGAACCATGTAGGTGAATGGCTGAATATCCCGTTTTAGGCTGGGCGTTAAGCCCAAGGTCATGTTGACGCCAGGGTCGCGGATAGAAATATTGTGTTCAGAGTGGCGGCCTTTTAAAAGTCTCATAGCTTGGAGTTGATCGTCAAAACGGCTTTCACTCAGAAGCAATCCAGCCTTATTAAATGCATAAATTTCCCCACTAGTGCCAAACCGGGCATGACCAAAAACGGAACCAAACACGACTTTGGGGTCAAGTCTAAGCATCAAGATCGCGATGACCTGTCCTTGAGTATTTTTGATTGGGCTTGCGACAAACATGGTCGATGGATTTTTGACTAAATTGCCATGAATATCGGCAAGAGCGACATCGGATGACAGAGGCAAACTGACCCGTGTCTCACCAGCCCAAATTTTTTCCAAGAACCCCTCTTGCTGGGTCAAAAGGTTAACGTTGCCTACATTAAGATTGCGGCTTGATGCTAAGTTGATGTTGTCTTTGCCAATGACAAAAAAACCTTGATATTCCGTCGTGATAAACCTTGGGTTTAACCGCGCCCTTAAAGTCCTTTGAGAGCGTGCTGAGATTAAAGATTCAGGCTGAGTGGGTTGGGTGGAAAGGTCTTTGACCATGGACTTGATTTCAGGGTTGTCAGCCCAAAGCTGCACGGCATTTTTGTAATTTTCATATTGGGCGTTCAAGTTCTCATGTGCAGATCGCAAAGATAATTGTAATGATTTTTCGATATCCGCTTTTACAGCACCTTCGATAAGGTTTAGAACCCAAACAGATGATATTGATATTACCAAAAGGAGAACATAGATTAGAAGGCTTCTTTTGGTGAAAGCCTTTTTAGAAGGTGTGGCACGTGTGCGATGTTTATTCGTGTACACATAAAATCTTTCAATTTTGCATTGAATCCACTCAAAATATGCAAATAACACTTTGCCTGAACGACTGGAAACGTCAATAGATTTTATACAATTGCGCCCGCTCTAATTCATACTACCGATCAGCCTAAGCTAAATGTGTAGTATACATAAATCATTGTATTTAATATTATGCACACTAGCTTTAAGGGTGTTTTTATTTTTGCAGGTTATGTCCTAAAATGAGTCGTATACTTATTATAGATGATGACAAATTTGTCCGAATGTCTATTCGTGCCGTTTTAGAGGCTGCGGGCTATGATGTGGATGAAGCTTCCGATGCGGTTTCTGGCTTGTCCCTTCAAAAATCCTGCAACTTTGATGCGGTCATTGTTGATTTAATCATGCCGCAACAAGATGGCCTAGAGACCATTAAAGAACTTAAAGCAAATAATCCGGACCTCCCCATCGTCGCAATTTCTGGTGGGGGCGTGTTTGTTCGCAAAAATTTTGTAAGCTCTGCAGTTTTGTTTGGTGCAAATGCAACCTTGGAAAAACCATTTGAAGGTGACGAGTTGCTGGGCGCTATTGCAAAAATTGTTGTTACAGATTCAAGTGCTGCCTAATGTCATTGACCTAATAACCATAAGGTCGTCCTAATTTCTGCAGGCCGGGCGGGCCATGATGCGGCCAAATCCAAACACATTATCTTTACCCGGCCTGCCAAGGTCTTGGGTTGCTCCGCTCAGAATTTTGCGCAACACACTGGACGTTGGTGCTTTTCCGGCTTTGGCTAAAATTGCAGCCATGACCGTAACGTAAGGTGCTGAATAGGATGTGCCGCTTTGAATTTTTCCACCACCGCCATCTACGGCTGTGTAGATTCCCACACCGAGGGCGGAAAAGTCGACATAACTTCCCGTATTGGCATGACTATAGATCAATCCATTTTTTCTGATCGCCGTGACGGCAATGACGTGTTTGTAAGCCGCCGGAAAGGCGGGTTTGTCGGCGCGGCCCCAATTGCCCACCGAGGCAACGAGTATCAGGTTTTTCTTTTTCGCAATGTCAAAAGCCTGGCGAACAACTTCATTGTCACTGCCGGCGATCGATAGGTTTAACGCGTTCACCTTTTTGTTGATCATCCAATCAACGGCCCGTAAAAGCCCAACGGCAGAGCCTACGGTTTTCCCATATTCATTAATCTCAAACATATTTGCGGCATAAAGTTTGGCTCCGGGCTGTAATCCGCCCCATTCAGGTCTGCCGATCAAAATTGCGGCAACTGACGTCCCATGACCGGAAGCATCTGGATCACGACCGGGCTTGGTAAAGGCGTGGTATGTAATATCTTGGCCTTTAAGAGCCGGGTGGGTAAGGTCAACACCTGCGTCAATCATCCCAATCACCAGTCCTCGGCCACAGGTTGAGGGCAAATCTTCCCATCCGGCAATTGCGCGAGGATTGGCTGTTTGACGGTCATATCCTCTCAGAGCACTCGGGTCATAATAGGTATTGGCATCAATCGTCACCCCAGGCAAAATTCGGGCAAGGGTACGTTTGGCATCTTTAATGGTCATACCGCTTGGAATTTTGATGCGGGCAATGCTCATCCCCAAGTTACCCAAGCCAATGTATTCAACGACGCTAAACCCTCCGGCTCCGATTTTATCTTGAAATCCTTCTGGGGGATTGGATATGATTAATTCACCGGGTTCAAATTGAGTGTCGGGATTGAAGCCACGTGGGCCTGAGCTGCCGGATGCGCCGGAATTTTGCCCCTTGGGCGAGGTTTCATCCGGCTTGGATTGATATGTTTTCGAACCAATGACGTGGCCATTTTTGTCGTAGGTGAGTACTTTCGATTGAGAATACGAAGGGCTTGCCGTTAGAAAGGTGCCAAGGAAGAGAACCAAACTAACGGTCACCGCTAACCGAAAAGCGCGTACGAACAAAACACCAAGCATATTTATTTCCCTCAAAAAACCCTTTAGATAACCACGATACATGGATATCTTTCTAACGTGCTGTTTTTGTTTCAAAAGTGCCAAAACTATGGCGATCAATGGCAACCGCCTTGATGAGGGCATGCGCCGACGTTCCAACGTCTAATCCTAGATCATGAAAAGATTTTTTGGTGATGCGGGCAAGAATGACGTGCTGCTTTTCATCTTCAAAACCAGGTTTGGGTTGAACAGCCAAAGCCACCTCAACGTGRGGGCCATTTWGMAAATTGACGTCTGTAATGGTGACCGGGAGCTGATTTAAAATGCTSGTGTCTKTKGGCGGCGTTAAGGCTAAWGCGACATCCCTTGCCCGSARTTGCAATCGAACGCTCTTCCCCAAGCTTGATTCKATTTTKGGGGTGAATAGAGTATGACCCARCAGTCTTAAATGGGTCAGGCCGTGCGTAACATCGTGATTGGCGACGATCAGGTTTAAGACAGAACCTGCCTCATACCTGCCGGTCAGGGGGCTTAAATCAAGTCGCCCCATGATGTCTTCGACGGACCCTTGGGCCTTAATTTCCCCATGGTCTACGAGGGCCAAAGTATCGGCAAGTCGGACAACTTCGTCAATGGCATGGGAGACGTAAACAACGGGAATACCGAAATGATCCCTCAGATGCTCAATATAGGGTAAAATTTCATTTTTTCGGGCACCGTCTAAGTTGGCAAGGGGTTCATCCATAAGAAGGAATGTGGGGTTCGACAATAAGGCTCGACCAATCGCAGTGCGTTGTTTTTCCCCACCAGACAAACTTGCCGGACGCCGCCCTCGTAAATCATTGAGCCCCAACATTTCAACAACCCGTGTGAACGTTTCGGCCTGATGTTCTGCGGGCAAGCGGTTCATGCCATAGCGCAAGTTTTGCTCTACGCTGAGGTGTGGGAACAGGCGTGGATCTTGGAATACACAACCGACATTTCGGTCTTTGGGGAGGACGTTGATGCCTTGGCTTGAATCAAACATGATTTTGCCATTGATGCGGATCACCCCTTCGTCAGGGTTCAATAACCCGGCCAGCATGGCAACGATTGTACTTTTTCCGACGCCAGAACGTCCAAACAAAGCGGTGATACCCGGCCCCGCGTCTAAGGTGACGTTCAGGGTAAAGTCCCCACGTTTTAGCCGCACATCCATGTGAAGAAAGGCATTCGTCATTTGTTCGTACCGTCCGTCATGCGGCTGATGCGTCTTGCCAGTAATTCCGAAGCCATTAATGCCCCCAAGGCCACCGCTAAGGAGATCAAGGCAAGGCGCAGCATACCGCTTTCACCGCCTGGGGCTTGGCTTAGGGTGTATAGGGCTAGGGGCAGGGTGCGCGTTTCGCCGGGAATGTTCGAAACGAAGGTGATGGTTGCGCCAAATTCACCCAACGCGCGGGCAAAGGCTAAAACACATCCCGTGACAAGACCCGGCAACATAAGGGGCAGGGTGATGGTCAGGAAAACGCGAACGGACGAAGCCCCCAACGTCCTTGCGGTTTGTTCTAAATTTCGATCAACGGCTTCTAAGCTTAATCGCATGGCCCGGACCATCAAGGGAAATGCCATGATGGCCGCAGCAATGGCGGCCCCTTTCCACGTAAAGGCAAAGGAAACGCCAAAGATGTCATAGAGCCACCCGCCCAGCGCGCCCTTACGCCCCAAAACCACCAACAACACATAACCAACCACCACAGGAGGTAACACCAAGGGCAGGTGGATAAGGGCGTTGAACAGACTGTAGCCGGGAAAGCGCGTGCGTGCCAAAACCCAAGCCGTACATAAACCAAAAGGCAGGCTTCCGGCCACCGCAAAGATCGAAACTTTAAGGCTTAGGCTCAGAGCAGCCCATTCTTGGACAGACAGAATTTCTGTCATGGTTTTATTGGTCCAAACCCAGCGTCCTGAAAGGCAGCGGCTCCTTCTGGTCCTGACAAAACGGCTAAAAACTGATCTAAAGCGGGTGATTTCGCCCCGGTTATCCCTGCAACTTGGTAAACGATAGGATCATGGCTGTCATTGGGAAAGAGGGCAGACGCTTTAATATCGGAGGACCGTTTTACATCGGACGCATAAACGATGCCCAAAGGGACTTCCCCACGGGCGACCAACATTAACGCCCCGGTGACGTCTTTGGCGGGGGCTAAATGGTCTTTTAAAGCGGCCCATTGTCCCGTGTTAAGCAAGGCTTGTTTGGCATATAGGCCCGCAGGTACGGATTGAGGGTTGGCTATGGCAAGGCGGCCACCGTCAAGGGCTGATGCGATGGACTTTATGACCCGCGTTAGGTCGATATCTTGACCGGAAATCAAGGCCAGTCGATTTATAGCAACGTTTTGTCTTGTCCCCGGCTGGATGAGGTTTAAACCTTCTAGATAATCCATCCATTTTCCATGCGCGGTGATGTAAGCGTCAACATGCCCCCCTTGTTCGATTTGTCGGGCCAAAGTGGCGCTACTGGCGAAAACCGCCGTAACGGTAATGCCATGGGATTTCAGGACCGGGATGAGGGCATTGACAACGGGCTGGGTTGAGGCTGCGGCAAAGACCAAAAGGCTATCCATAGCCGCCGCTGGGCGGACCGCAAACAGGAGAGCCAATATAATCCAGAATGTTCGACGAAGATGATGCATTTAGACCTCAAATATCATGAAAAATAACTCTTCAAACTTCGATATTTTCACGMTTATGTCAAGATTCTGTTTCGGGTCATTTCAGACTTCGGAATCAGCTATATAAATCGTCGGGATCAATTTTGACATCGGCGATGATGGACACGGCACCATCACGCACCGCATTGTAAAAACAATTTTGACGCCCTGTGTGACAGGCTACGCCGTGTTGTTCGACCAACATCAACACGGTGTCATCATCGCAGTCCCACCTAAATTCCGACAACATTTGCACCTGACCAGAGCGTTCGCCTTTGCGCCAAAGCTTGGACCGTGAACGCGAAAAATAACAAACGCGTCCGGTGGTTAACGTTTCAATGACGGCATCAATATTCATCCACGCCATCATTAAGACTTCAAGGGTGCCCGCTTGTTGGGCGATGGCGGGGATCAGCCCGTCAGGATTGTACTTAAGGCGATTAGCGATGTGCGTTGCGGTTTTAAGGTCAACGGGGCTCATTGTGTTGGGCCCGTTTTTGCCGTTTTGGGCTTAATGTATTGGCACTTGTCCATGCGTAAAAGTATGACCTGGATAATCCGCAAAGGCAAGGTGGGGGACGTTGTTAAATCGGTTCCCATGATATCAACTTCGGCGGTGTGTACACCCAGTTCTTTGACCAAACTATTGGCGAGGGCGGATGTAAATTGCGGCTCTACGAAAAGACAGCGCACGCCTTTGCTTTTGATGATCTTGCTGATGTCGCTCAAGTGTTTGGCGCCAGGTTCGTGGCCCGGTGTGGTTTGCAGGTAACCGACTTGATTAAGTTCAAAGTCACGGGCTAAATACCCAAGTCCGTCATGTTGCACGATATAAGGAAAATCCTTTGTAGAGCTTAACCATTCAACGGCTTTGCGCTTTAGAATTTTCAGGCGTCTTCGAGTCAGTTTTGCATTTTTAGCATAAAGATCAGCACCGCTTGGATCAAATTCGCTGAGGACATCCCGGATGTGATTGACCATTATAATGACGTTGTCGGGGGACAGCCAGATATGGGGGTCTAAGGCTCCGTCTCTGCGCAATAAATTTAGCCCCGGCGTTTTAAGAAGGGACACAACTTTGGCCTTGCCACTTAATGTTTTGAGGGGGCCTTGCAGTGATGATTCCAGATCTGGGCCAATCCAAAAAATGATATCAGCGCCTTGCAGCATTTTAGCCTGCGATGGCTTAAGGGTGAACGTGTGTGGCGACGTGCCAGAAGGCAGCAATAACGTGGGCTGTGCGTCTTCACCCATCACGGCCAAGACCAAGCCTTGTACGGGATTTATGGATGACACGACATTGGGCTGGCCGGCCCAGGCCAGTGTTGGGCTTAACGTAAAGATGACGGCAAGTGCGAGTTTTCGTATCTGTTGTAAAGCGTTCATGGTATCCAATACCTAATTCTTTAAGTACATCCGGAGCAAACAACCTACATGCCCAGCCCATCGCAACACAAGCGCGAAAATATTTTGCTTGAAGCTCAGGACGTTGTGGTCACCTTTGATGGTCATAACGTATTGTCAGGGGCCAGCGTTATGGTGCGTTCAGGTGAAATCGTCACCTTGATCGGCCCTAATGGAGCCGGTAAGACCTCTTTGGTGCGTGCGATGTTGRGGTTAATCAAACCCAGTTCGGGAACTGTAACGCGTAAAAAAGGTCTGTCGATTGGCTATATGCCGCAACGCCTGACCATTGATCCGGCGCTCCCAATGACGGTGCGGCGATTTTTGCAATTGGGCACTAAGCCCGGCCTGGGTAAAACACGAAAAGCTTTGGCAGAGGTCGGGGCCGAACATGTCGAAAATGCCCCCCTGCAGTCGGTTTCCGGTGGCGAAATGCAACGGGTCATGTTGGCGCGGGCTTTGTTACGGGAACCCGATTTGTTGGTTTTGGATGAACCCGTACAAGGGGTCGATATTACCGGACAAGCCGAACTATATCGTTTGATCAATTCCATTCGCAAAACCCGTAATGTCGGCGTTTTAATGGTGTCTCACGATCTTCATGTGGTGATGGCGCAAACCGATCATGTGGTGTGCCTTAACCGACATGTGTGTTGTGCAGGGCCGCCTGAATCTGTCAGCCGTCATCCAGAATTTGTCGCTTTGTTTGGGGATGAAGTCGCTTCGACGTTGGCGGTATATGCTCATCAACACGACCACCAACATGACCTAGACGGGCATGTTATAGGTGATGATTGTGGGCACGATCATGGATAGTTTTATCATTCGTGCGGCGTTAGCCGGAATTGCCGTGGCTGTCGTCGCAGGGCCCTTGGGGGCCTTTGTCGTGTGGCGGCGTATGGCCTATTTCGGCGGAGCCCTGAGCCATACGGCCCTGTTGGGTGTGGCGTTGGGCTTTTTGTTGGGCGTACAGCCAGGGCTGGGTGTGGCTTTTGTGGTGATTGCCAGCGCGGTTATGTTGGGGTTGATGAGTGGCGTAAAAGGCTTGTCCCTAGACACCCTGTTGGGCATCATTGCGCATGCGGCTTTGGCGATTGGCTTGATTGTTACGGCCTTATTGGACGGCGTACGCATTGATTTGATGAGCTATCTGTTCGGCGACATTTTGGCGGTCAGCACGGATGATGTCATATGGTTGTGGGCCGGGGCCGCCCTGGTTCTTGTCGCATTGCTGAAGCTGTGGCAGCCTTTGTTGAGCTTGACCGTTCATGCCGACCTTGCCAACGTCGAAGGCGTGCCCGTGCGCCGGGTCGAGCTAGCCTTCATGGTGTTGTTGGCGGTCGTGGTGGCCTTGGCGATGAAGGTTGTGGGGATTGTGCTGGTGACGTCTATGTTGGTTATTCCCGCYGCGTCCGCAAGATCGTTTTCTCGCACACCAGAATCCATGGCCATTTTTGCCGCCATAATCGGMRYKTRKYYSKKKSGRCWRGKMTYMTRGRKRWMKYRSWYYYWKGWMMCMYNNCGGCCSGAYYAWYYAWCSWRSTKKYMRCCACAGCCTTTTTTGTGGTGAGCCTCTTTAGACGCTGAGACGTTGAAGACCCGCTTTTAAATCTTGAATCAGATCGCCGGAGTCTTCTAAGCCAGCGTGGATGCGCAAGGTCTGACCTTTGTGCGCCCAGGTGTAGGTCGTGCGCGTTAAAGCCGGATCAACGGGGAGAATAAGGCTTTCATAGCCCCCCCAACTGTACCCCATAGAGAAAAGGTCCAGGCCATCCAACATGCGCGCAATGGCGGCTTGGTCGTAGCTGTCTTTTAAGACCACGCTAAACAGTCCCGTCGAGCCGCTAAAGTCACGTTTCCAAATATCGTGGCCGGGGCAGGTGTCTAACGCGGGGTGCAAAACGGTTTCGACTTCGGGTTGGTCTGCTAACCAATAGGCAAGCGTTAACGCTGTTGCCTCATGACGGGGCAGGCGCACCGCCAAGGTTCGTAAACCACGAAGTCCTAAGTAACAATCATCAGGCCCAACGGCATGACCCAAAGCTCCGGCTGTTATCTTGGCCTGCTTCCAAAGGGCTTTATCGTTCATAGTGAGCGTGCCCAACATGGCATCGGAATGGCCGACGATGTATTTGGTTGCCGCTTGGATGGAAATGTCGACGCCGTGGTCAAACGGTTTGAAGTGATAGCCCGCCGACCAAGTGTTGTCTAAGACCACCAAAGCCCCGGCTTTATGGGCGGCTGTGGCAAGGGCGGAAATATCGGAAACTTCAAAGGAAATAGAGCTTGGTGCTTCGGTAAAGACGATGCGCGTGTTGGGTCGTATATGTGCGGCAAGGTCGGCACCGATCATCGGATCATAATACGAAGTTTCAACACCAAATTTTTTCAAGATAGACTTGGCAAATTTCAGGGTGGGGTAATAAGCCCCATCGGTGATAAGCACATGCTCGCCCGCTTTGGTGTTTGCGATCAAGGCTACGGCAATAGCCGCCATGCCCGACGGCAAGGCCAAGCCATGCGCGGCACCTTCCAATTCGGCCACGGCCTCTTCAAAGGCAAAGGTCGTCGGCGTGCCGTAACGGCCATAGTATGTTTGTTCAAATTTGTTACGGTCTGCGGCCTGCATTTTGGCAACAGTTGGAAAAGTCACYGTGGATGCATGGTAKACAGGYGGATTRACGATGCCAAAGTTGTTTTCGGGGTCGCGCCCAGATGTGGTCAGGCGGGTATCAAGGTGATGTGGTTTTTTGTTCTTTGTCATGGCTGTTCCTTTAGACCTAAGGGCCCCTAGATATCAAAGCGTCCTTGTTTTGTATTTTTGTTGAGGTTATGGGCTTCAAATACGCGCCCGTTCATGACGCCATAGACACCAACAGGCAAAGTCTGAGCCGCAATCAACGCGCCACCTAAATTGAATGAGCCATCTGATTTTCCAAGCGAATGTGGACGCATCGCCCCAGTGAAAACAACGGTTTTATCGGTGATATGTTGCGCCGCCAAGCGCGCACTTTGGCCCATAGTACCTGTGCCATGGGTCACGACGATGGTGTGTTCGTCGGTCCCTTGAATGGCCGTTATAATGGCCATACGGTCCGCATCATCAAAATCTAGGCTGTCTTTTTGCAAAATTTGCAGAACGCGAGGATACGCACAGCGGCCTTGTGCGAGGATTTCGGGAACTTGCGTCCCGTCCTCTTTGTCAAAGGTCAGGGCTTCGGTGAAAACATCATGAACTTTATCAAGGGTTCCGCCGGTCACAATAATCACAACATCATTCATCACAACGGTCCTTCTACTGGTGCGGCGTCATCGTTGCCCCATTCGGCCCACGACCCGTCATAGACAGCCCATTGGTCATTGCCCAACAGGTGCATGGCGAATGCCGTAACGCACGCGGTGACGCCAGAACCACAGGTGTGAATGGTCGAATTATGCAGATCAACGCCTGCTGCATTGAAGGTCTTGGTAATGTCTTCAGCACTGTTAAATAAGGGCTGCATGAGCCCCGTAAACGGAACGTTCAGCGCGCCGGGGATATGGCCTGACCGTTTGGTGGGGCGGGGTTCTGGAACGGTGCCTTGAAAACGTCCCTGGGCCCGGGCATCAACCACTTGGTCGGATTTGCTTTTAAGGTTCGCCAACACATCAGCCTTGGATTTAACAAGATCCGCCTTGAACGTGGCTTTAAAAACCTGAGGCGCAAGGGCAGGGGTGGCATCGTCGACGGGGCGACCTTCAAGGTCCCAGTTGATGAGGCCCCCGTTTAAAACGGCCACATCGGTATGACCAAAAACCTTGAGCATCCACCACATTCGACACGCGGCCATTTGTCCGCCGTTGCTGTCATAGACGATGATTTTGTGGGTGCTGGACACGCCGACACCCCCCAAGGCCTTTGCAAATTTGGCGGCACTGGGCAGCATGTGGGGTTGATCGCTTGAAGTGTCTGCAATTTCGTTAACGTCTAGATAGATGGCGCCCAAAATATGACGCGCGGCCCATTCATCGCGAGCATTTCGCCTCGTCTGAGGCAGATGAAAGCTGGCGTCAATGACGCGTAAGTTATCATCATAAAGATGATCTTGAAGCCATGCACCGCTGATCAAAGAATCTGCATTTTTATAGATCATTGATGAGTTTAGGCAAGCCAGTCAGGGTATGGCAAGTCTTTGGACTTTAAGAATTCTGGATTGAACAATTTCGATTGATAACGGGTGCCGAAATCGGCCAAAATTGTAACGATCGTGTGCCCAGGCCCCATTTTTTTTGCTAAACGTATGGCCCCCGCGATGTTGATGCCGCTTGACCCGCCGAGGCACAGGCCTTCATTTTTGAGTAAATCAAAGATAATCGGCAGGGCTTCTTGGTCGGAAATYTGRAAGGCCTCGTCAATRAGCGCACCTTCTAGGTTSGCSGTGATRCGGCCTTGGCCGATGCCTTCGGTGATGGAGCCTCCTTCGGATTTTAATTCACCTGACGTGTAAAAACTATACAGCGCTGCCCCCATCGGGTCGGCCAGTCCAATCACCACGTCGGGGTTTTTGGCTTTAAGCCCCAARCTTACGCCCGCGATGGTTCCRCCAGTGCCTGCGGAACAAACAAAYCCGTCGACCTTACCGTCCGTTTGGTCCCAAATTTCTGGGGCTGTGCCCTTGATGTGAGCATCCCTGTTGGCGGTGTTGTCAAACTGATTGGCCCAAATGGCGCCGTTCGGTTCGGACTTCGCAAGTTCTTCGGCTTTGCGCCGCGATACGTGCACATAATTATTTTCATCACGGTAAGGGACCGCTGGAACTTCAATCAATTCGGCACCACACAAACGCAACGTATCTTTCTTTTCTTGGGCTTGGGTGTCGGGAATGATGATCACCGAACGATAGCCCAAGGCATTGCCGACCAAGGTGAGACCAATGCCAGTGTTGCCCGCTGTCCCTTCGACAATCACGCCGCCGGGTTTTAATAAGCCTTTTTCGATGGCATCACGGATGATGAACAACGCCGCGCGGTCTTTGACCGACCCACCTGGATTCATGAACTCGGCTTTGCCCAAAATCTCACAGCCCGTGGCTTCGCTGGCTGCGTTGAGGCGAATCAGGGGGGTGTTGCCAATAGCATCTGTAAAGCTTGAGCGAATGTTCATTTAATCAATCCAATGTGTAGTATAAGAATATTGTGCATTATATCAGTGTTGATGGTGTATATAAGCATCAAATTTCATATAATCAAGGATTAAGCCCAAGTTTGTTCGAGGTTGTGTTGATTAAGTTTAAACCACTAGAATCTGTTGCAAAAGGACCGTCTCGATGACCCGGGGGCAACGCTTTCTGTCCGTTTTGGGTTTGGAATCCGGCTTGGATGTTGAGGAGTCCTGCCACAGTGTTAATTGTAGCAGCATAACGGTTTTTTGGATAACGGTATCTTTCTGATAAAAAGAGAAATTGGCGCATCTGCTGAACCCGTAAAAATATCAAAAAAGAAAACCGCCACCGTCAAAAAAATATTATCTCTACAAACAGACGATATTCAACGACTTAAATCAGCTTCTCAGCGCGCATTGATCTTGGACGCTGGCGATATGAAAGCTGTCGTTCAAGATAGTTTTATCGTGCGCGTAGCCCTTCGGGCTTTGCTGCAAGCAGATGATGAGGCTTTTTGCCAAGCCGTGGAGAAGACGCGAATTATTAAGGCGGGAAAACCAAGGAACTAGGATCGAAGAGATTTAAGAATCTGGACCCAATTATATTGGGTCTCAACACGGATGCCCCATTTCGTCTTATCCTCATTCCACTCAGATGAAATATGAAAGTTTTTCACCCAAGCGCGAACCGTGGAGGTAGATAATTGGTCAAAAGTGTTATTGTGATAAGCGGACGTAATCGTTTTTACGGCTCTCTGAAAAGCCATAACGATTGATTCTTTTTCCACCTTTGTGGTGGGCGTTAGAAGGATCAGCTCTTTTGATAATTTATCAATTTCAAATTGAAACCGGATAATCTTTAAAGCGCGGTCTTCAAGCCAGGATTTAGTGTCTGAAGTTTTTCGATCCTTACCGAAAAGGTCGAGAATATTTTGAATCTCTTTTCGACCGGTTTCTAATTTCTGGCCCCACTCATCTTTTTTAGATTGAAGTCTTTGACGCTCAATTTTACTTGTCGTAAAAAAATCATTTAAGCTGGCCCCGTCAAAACGATGTAAATCCGCCAACAGAGGAGGGAGTAAATCTCGCTCCAGGCGTAAATTTCTGTTTTGACATTTTCGATTGGGGCAATTGTAAAGTTTTGCTCGGCCGGTTTGCATAGGTTCATTGTGATCTGCACAGATCAAACGACCAGAGACAATGTATGTTGGTAGTTTTCGGACTTTAGCCTGTTTTTGGCGGCGGCGTTTTTCCATACGGGCCTCGTGGGCTGCTTTTTCGTCTTTAGTCAAGACCTCATTCAATGAAATTCGTTGTTTTCGCAGGTTTGAGCGGTTTTCAATTTTCTTTTGAACCCCATCAAAATAACCGTCTGTAAAAAGGGCTAGTTCCGGTATGGGAATTGTAAGCCAGTCTTTTTCCGGACGTAAAAATGTGGTTCGATTCCCTGTATACGGGTGCTTGCGGTAGGCCGCTCTGTTAAACGTGACCACGCCTTTATATAAAGATTGTCGAAGAATCCCCGTCTTGCGCGCTAGGTGCCCGATCAAGGTCGTGGGAATCCATTTTCTGCCTTTAGATGAAGGTATCCCTTTTAAATTTAAAGTATCGCAGATATTTTGCAGCGTCATGCCTTCGTCA
>JAESSB010000018.1 GCA_016764335.1 Magnetovibrio sp. | reverse complement strand
ATATCGAAGCCAAAAAAACGGCCCCCGCGGCCCCCGCGGCCCCCGCCGCTCCGCCGCCTCGGCCTGTCGAAATTTCATCGACGGCGGCCCCCCAAGCAACGCAATACCCAACRCGTTTGGCTGGCCCGCGCGAAGAAAAAGTTCCGATGTCTCGGCTGCGCAAGGTYATCGCCTCGCGCYTRAAAGAAGCCCAAAACACGGCGGCTATGCTGACGACCTTTAACGARGTYGATATGACCGCKATTATGGACATGCGGGCGCGCTATAAGGACAGTTTTGCCAARAARCACGGYGTRAAACTGGGCTTTATGTCCATWTTCATCAAAGCCTGYGTCACGGCRTTGCGTGAAATTCCCGCCCTTAATGCGGAAATTAACGGYGATGATATCATTTATAAAAACCATTACGACATCGGCGTTGCAGTGGGCACCGAAAATGGTTTGGTGGTGCCGGTTCTGCGCGATACCGATGCCCTGACGTTTGCCGGGATTGAACAGTCTATTGTTGATTTCGGACGTCGCGCCCGTGAAGGTCGGTTAACCGTTGACGACATGTCTGGCGGTACCTTCACCATAACCAATGGCGGCGTATTTGGATCGTTACTTTCGACRCCTATTTTGAATACCCCTCAATCGGGTATCCTTGGCATGCATAAAATCCAGCAACGKGCCATGGTGATGGCGGATGGATCAATTGAAGCGCGSCCCATGATGTACTTGGCGTTRAGCTATGAYCACCGCATTGTTGACGGTCGCGAAGCCGTTACATTYTTAGTCCGCGTGAAAGATTGTTTGGAAAATCCAGAACGCATTATGATCGACGTTTAGGGGAATACGCATGACCGATACAGCCTTCGACGTTATCATTATTGGAGCCGGACCCGGGGGCTACGTTGCCGCCATTCGCGCTGCTCAATTGGGTTTTAAAACAGCATGTGTGGATGCGCGTGCAACCTTAGGCGGGACCTGCTTGAATGTCGGTTGTATTCCGTCAAAAGCCCTTTTGCAGTCGTCACACATGTTCGAAGAAGCCGGTCATGAAATGGCCGGCCATGGCGTGAAAATATCTGCTCCCGAGCTGGATCTTGCCACAATGTTGGGGCGCAAGGACGCTATTGTCGGCGACCTGACTAAGGGCATCGACTTTTTGTTCAAAAAAAATAAGGTTACGCGGCTAACGGGGCTGGGAAAGATTACCGCACCGGGCCAGGTCAAAGTTGGCAAAGACACCTATTCGGCAAAGCACATCATCATCGCGACCGGGTCGGACCCAGCGCCGTTGAAAGGTGTTAATGTTGATGAAAAGCAAATCGTCACGTCTACGGGGGCCTTGGCCTTGAAAACCGTTCCTAAGACCTTAGCCGTCATTGGCGGGGGCGTGATTGGTTTAGAATTGGGTTCGGTCTGGCGCAGGCTTGGCGCACAAGTCACGGTCATTGAATATTTACCCGACATCTTGCCGGGTATGGATGGCGAGATTGTCAAACAGGCGGCYCGYACYTTCAAAAAACAGGGYCTTGATTTSAARCTYGGCACSAAAGTGACGGGYGCMAAAACGGCYAAAGACGGCGTGACGTTGACCCTTGAAKCTGCWGCCGGGGGYAAAAGCGAAAYRCTGAARGCYGAAGTGGTTCTGGTGGCCATTGGRCGRCGMCCATTCACCGAYAAGTTGGGRTTRAAGGACGTCGGCGTTGAAGTCGATGGTCGTGGTTTTGTCGTTACCGATCATCATTAYAAAACCAACGTCGARGGCATTTAYGCYATTGGYGACGTTGTCGGCGGGGCCATGCTCGCGCACAAAGCCGAAGAAGAAGGCATTGCGTGTGCTGAAGTGTTGGCCGGTCAGGCTGGGCACGTCAATTATGATGTTATTCCGGGCGTGGTATACACCCACCCCGAAATCGCAGCTTTGGGAAAAACAGAAGAACAACTGAAGGCTGAAGGGGTCGATTATAGCATCGGTAAATTTCCCTTCATCGCCAATGCGCGCGCAAAGGCCGTGGGGTCAACCGAAGGCTTCGTTAAGATTCTAGCCGACACCAAAACGGATAAAGTTTTGGGGGCGCACATTATTGGCCCTGGGGCTGGGGAATTGATTCAAGAAGTCGTGTTGGCGATGGAATTTGGCGGGTCCAGCGAAGATATCGCACGCACCAGCCATGCACATCCTGGCACTTCTGAGGCGGTTAAAGAGGCCGCAATGGCTGTACTTGGTCGCGCCGTTCATATGTAATCCCTGCCAAAACATGTAAAAAGACGCCTCAACAACCTCGTCTTCTGCAAATAGAGGATCACTTTGACCTGTTCGTCGTCGGCTCTAAACAGGCACAGTACGTAGCCAAGACGATAACTCTTTCTGACCTGTGGCCCATTGGTGCATAGGCCTTAAAAGAGTCCAACCATGAATGAGCGTCCCCATAGGCTGTTTTCACATGAACCTGAGGGCATCGTCCACCTCATAAAACAAGGCATCAATACGCAGGTGCCTTGCCACCAAACGCGTGGCCGTTTCTCGTAAGGGAGCCTCCATCACAATTTTCACCCCACAAATCATGGCCGTTTTAAGCATTTCAAGACTGTTGAACAGAACATGGGGTAAATTTACGCCAGGAAGGGTTACGAAATGAATGATGGCCCTCATACATTAAACCCGAGATAATCAGCAAGATGCTCCCGAAGAGAAAAAATCCAGCCCAAAATTTGCGCGACATTGTCAGAATGGGTAAAGGTCGTATTCGATCTTCTGTGTAAGTGACCGCTTTGTTGTTTTCCATCTTCAATATATTGAAGATGGAAAACAGGTTGAGCGCCTGTTTCCACGTCCATAATGGCATCGTCCACTTTTGAGCCGCATTGCGCAAGGCCAAATAGAAAAGCTTAGTGGCCGCAGAATCGCTGGGGAAAGGGCCTTTATTTTTGCCGATGCGGGGATTTTTATGATCCCACTTTTCTTCAAACTCATCCAACTTTAACGGGGCAATATCGCCGTTTTTAACGCGATAAATTGCCTCCCCCGCCACGACCTTGCAATCATTCGACACTAGTCGTTGAAGCTGTGGAGGATCATATGTACGATGCAGGTCTGAACAGACCACCTAGGACCGCGATAAAGACATCGTTCACGTTCTGGTTTTTGATCTCGTACATCACCCGAATCCAAAGCTATCAAAACGTCGCTGACCTTTTTGACAATCGGTGGTTTGAAACTAACATTGCGATTTGGGTGAACGGAAAGCGCCATCTCGCCGTCATCATCTAGCAACCGTTTAGAGCCATAGCCGTTAGCATCATCTTTTTCATAACCAAGGTGGTCACATAACTCAGTATTCAAAGCGCCTTCTAAAAGAGCTTTCATCAATTTCTTGAAAATCCCTGCCCCCCTAAAAAGTCTTCCGGGTTCTTGTTTTAGATAAAAGTCCGTCGATATTTTTTTGATTGATCGCCATGTCTGTAATCTCATTTGGCAGAAATAATAACATGGCCGCTTACACCCTTAGTCCAACAGCCTCTCAATTTATTCGTTTAATCCTCACATCAGGCGAGGTTACATCTTGTATTTTCCCCATGGCAGAAACTTTAACGAAGTCCCAGTTCTCTCCCTTACGAAACGTCGGTGGATCAAGACCATAGCGCTCATTCAATTCGTTGAGCGAAGCTTGCGGTCGCCGTCTTGCTGCTGTGATGGCGTACGTTGTCTTGGCGTATCCGTGTAGGACCTATCGCATAAGTCTTCCCGAGCTGATTGGTCTGTATAATGCACATCATCACAGTCGGGGATTAAACACTTAGAGCCTGTTGACAGTTATGGAAACAGCCCCTACAAATTAATTTTAAAATGACGATAATCCGCGTCGTTCATTTATTTTCACACATGAGCGTAGATTATATTTATAATGGTGAAACAGCCTCCCAAAGACCCCGAAATTTCCGTTATTCTGCCGTGCTACAATAGCCATCTCCATCTTCAAGAGACTTTGGATCGGCTTCGTGTGCAAACTTTTACAGATTTCGAGACCATATTGGTTGATGATGGCTCAAATGACCCGGACACCATTGCCTTTCTAGATGCACTGCCTGATGACATCCATATCGTGCGCCAAATCAATATGGGGCTACCAGCCGCCCGAAATACGGCCTTTCGGCATGCGCGTGGAAAATACGTTTTGCCGCTTGACTGTGACGACTGGCTGGACCCTCAATACTTACAATGCACGTATGATATCCTGAAGACGAGCCCTGAAAAATCCTTTGTATTTAGCCACCTTAACGTCTTTGGCGATGTAACAGGTGTATTAATAAAGCAATATAATTTTTTCGAACAGTTGTTCCTCAACCAGATTCCATATTGTTTGTTAATGCCAAAATCGGCATGGGAGATTGTGGGCGGATATGACGAAAGTATGCGCCAAGGATACGAAGACTGGGAATTCAATATACGACTTGGACGACATGGCTATTTTGGTGTGCCCATCAAAGAAGCTATGTTTCACTATCGTGTAAGTAAAGCTGGTATGTTGAAAAGTGTTTCTCGCCAGATGCATGGAAAACTCTGGCGATCTATTCAACAAAAAAACCCCCGGGCATATACCTTACCCAGACTGATCCAAACTTGGTGGGCATGGCGAGATAAAAAATCCACGTATCCTACATATCTGTATTTTGGATGGATTTTTTTGCATCGTATTTTACCGAACCCGCTGTTTATAAGACTCTTTCAAAAATTGTTGCCCTATTCACATTCTGCTCGCGTAGGACAATAGGTATCCAGTGGTTTTAGCGATCACATGAGTTGAATGACTGACCATACAATAACAGATAAATCGTAACGAGGGGCGAACCTTGGCATAACCTTCATGTGGAAAATAACCTTTCCTCAACATCACTCATGACAACACCTTTTATGCGTTACCTAGRRYYSWNNCTCATWMAWATCMMGWATAGACCGTTTTCTCTTCGCTCAAAAATGTGGCATGAATAGAGTTATGTTACATGACCCCATCTTGAAAAAACTTTTACGTCTAGGCTGGGCATCTATTTTGGCCATTCACAGTCTCTTGAATTTGCTTTTTTGGGGTAAATCCAGTGGTGTGCGTGTGTTTTATGGTGGTGCACGCCCTGGGGATGTCGGCGGGCCACTGGTCAAGGTCAAGCGACTGCGCGCTTTGTTTCTTGAGCATATCTGGGGCTATAATATTGTATATGTGCTTTCGAATACGCCTTATTTACCAAATTTTGCGTTGTATATTTTAAGAATGCGCAACGTACCAATTGTGCATAATCAAAATGGGGTCTTTTATCCGGGCTGGTTTGCGGGCAATTGTGATTTGCAAAATAAACGTATGGCGAGAACCTTTCACAAAGCTGATTATGTATTTTTTCAAAGTAAATTTTGTAAATTGTCTGCCGAACGTTACTTAGGACCTCGAAAAGGGGCCGGTGAAATACTCTACAATGCTGTAGACACTTCATTTTATCATCCTCTAGAAACACCAAACCCTATTGAGGGGCGTCCTTATCGGTTTTTGCTTACGGGCAAAATTGATGATCATTTGTATTACAGAATCGATAGCTCCATTCGGGGCCTGGCCGAAGCCGTAAAATTGGGTTTAGACGCGACATTGGATATTGCCGGTTGGGTCGCACCAAAGGCTCACGTTCAAGCCCAAGCATTAGCGAATGAGCTTGGTGTTTCTCAACGGGTCTGTTTAACGGGGCCTTATACCCAAGAACAAGCGACAACAATTTATCAAAATTCGGATGCCTATATTATGACAAAGCATAATGATCCTTGCCCGAATACGGTTCTTGAAGCCCTTGCCTGTGGACTGCCTGTTTTGTATTCCGATACTGGCGGGGTCGCGGAATTGGTTGGTGATGCGGGAATAGGTTTAGAGTGTGCCCAAGGATGGGGTGAGCCTCAAGTTCCTGAGGTGCGCCTTATCGGTCAAGGCATGGTTGACGTTTTTAAAAAACATGATGTTTTTCGTCTAATTGCGAGGACGCGTGCCGTTGAACGGTTTGATATTGCTCACTGGGAACGCCGTCATAATGAAGTGTTTGTTCGCTTGATTGAAGAAAGAAGTTAAAAGCACATGAGAAACGTATTGTCGTGGTCGCTCCACCTGTTTTCAACTCACGCAGGAGTAGGGTTCGCTAATATCCGTATGAACATCCACTGTGGAGGTTCAACATGAGGCAGGGGGACCGTACCGTCCTAGATCATCCTGCCAAAACGGTCAAAGATGCCCATGCCTTGATCTTAGAAATGGCGAAGGGACGGCGGGTCTTGAACGTTGGTGCGGCAGGTAACGCAACGTATTATCGTGATTACGGTACGGATGGTTGGCTGCATGCGAGTCTATGTAACGCTGCGGAAACTCTGGTTGGTCTAGATTTGGATGCTGAGGAGGCTCAAGTCGCAACCGATCTTGGTTTTGCTCTTCATATCGGCAATTGCGAAACCGCTGATTTGAGCGAGACTTTTGATCTGATTGTTCTCGCCGATGTCTTGGAACATGTAGATGGTCCCACGCAAGCTATAGCGAATATGATGCGTCATTTAAGTCCGGGGGGGGAAATTGTACTCACCACGCCCAATGCGACCTTTGTTGGGAATGTCATCAACGCAATATTATGGCGCGGCCCTAACATATATTGGGATCATGTAAACCTGTACGTCCCCGAAAACATCCAAGCCCTGTGTGATCGTCATGGCTGGAAACTTTTGCACACGCACCTGTATTCGTTAACGGATAGACGAACACTATTTATGCGTTTGAAAAGTATGGTTATCAATGTCGTCGGGAGGCTATTTCCACGTCTGCATAGTTCTTTTATATGTGTAATTAGAACAGGTTGACGCTGTGTATATAGATAAAAGTGACGTAAGCCAGAGCCAATAAGCAGCGTAATAAGAGGGGCTGTTGATTATAATAGTGACTTTTCCAAGGTACAAATATTGCGATTCTTATGTCGTTCGTTAACATCCCGACGATTTCGACTGTGGGTGCGACTTCAATATCGCCGCTCAAAACCGTATCGGCTTTCAGATCTAATCGATACGCGATAATTTCGCGCAATCTATGAGAATAAGAAGCACTTGTTTTAAAATTGACGTTCACAAGGGACGCGGCACACCTTGTATGTGTTATCTGGTACAGCCCCGATATTATTATAGGGTTGTTCTTCACCCCGCAGGGGGTGGCACGGTTAATTTTGATCCGTTAAAAATCCACGCACTTCGCCKATMGCMTCTTTCAATCCCATGCGTTGRATKTCCACATCTTTGGGAAAGGCCGTRCACAACCGGGTTGGCAAGGCGCTGTCCAACATAACGAAAACACCATGATCGTCTTTTTTGCGCACCAATCGGCCGTAGGCTTGCTTTAATTTCAAGCGTACCAAAGTTTCATCATAAGCGCGGCCCCCAAAATGCGCGCGCCGCGCACGGGTCAAAATATCAGGCCGCGGCCACGGCACCCGATCAAAAACGATCAAACGCAAAGACTTACCCGGYACATCAACCCCATCGCGCACCGCGTCGGTCCCCAACAGGCACGAATTTTGTTCGGCGCGAAAGATATCGACCAAAGTGCCCACGTCCAACGAGTCGACATGTTGTGCGTATAACGAAAATCCTTGTTCATCCAGCATGGGCGCAATGCGTTCGTTGACGGCGCGCAATCTGGAAATCGCTGTAAATAATCCCAACGCGCCACCGTTCGCCGCCAAAAAAAGTTCGCGGTAAGCCCCGGCCACTTGGTCAACCGAACTTTTATTAACGTCGGTCACCACAATAACCCGCGTTTGCGCGGCATAATTAAACGGTGACGGTTGCGCGACATAAACAATCGGGGACGCCATGTGGGTGGCCCCAGTGCGATTTTCTGCCGACTGCCAATCGCCATCATCTCGCAGGGTTGCAGATGTGACCAATACGCCTTCGGCGGTTTCTGACATGGCAGCGGCGAATGGTTTGGTGGGGTCGATCCAGTGACGATTCAGGCCGATGTCCATGTCCCGGCCTTGATTGCGTTCGACACTCAGCCAATCGACAAAATCATCGGGCGTGCCTTCGTCCAAGGACTTTAACATGGATCGCCAGGCCTGAACGGGCCATAACGCGCGCCGGTTTAAACTTCCGGCCAATCCTTCGATGCGCGTGCGTTCACTCGTTTCCAATTCATCGGCTTCGTCATCAAGTTTTTTCAACATTCGTTTGATCAAACCCGCAACCGGTTGTTCCAAGGCTTGTAGGGCTTGGTCCAAAATATGGGCCGCATCCATCAGCCCATCCACAGGCGGAGAAGATGGGCATTCCAAAGAATAATGGCCATGACCTGTTTCCTTGTCACGGGCATAGGTCTGCTGGCGCACGTAAGCCAAAAATCCTTCGGTCGGGCCAAAGGCCGTGCCTTCCGCTAACCGGGCTTGCCACCCAAAGGCCGGCAACGCGGTCGCGGCCTTGCGTACGTCGTCCACCATGTGAGACATTTTTTCATCGCCGGCGCTTAGATCTTCGAAACGTTTTTTTAAACCACGAGAGCGCGCACGGCGGCTTTTACCGTCTTCAAGGCCAAGTATCCAGCGCCGCAGATCCGATGTTTCAAGGCCCGAAAGGTGCGCCGCAAATGCACTGTCGGCGGCATTGAAAATGTGATGACCTTCATCAAAAACATAGCGTGTCGGCAAGCTGCCATCTTGGCTTGCGCGACCGGCCCCCAATGCTGCTTGCACCATGACTAAGGCATGATTGGCGATCACCAGCTTGGCACGTTTGGCACGGCGTTTGGAATGTTCRATAAAACATTTGCTGAAATGAGGACAAGCCGAATACGTACATTCGCCTTTTGTATCGGTAAGTTCGCGCACCAAGCCACGACCCAACATGTCGGGCAACCACGCGGGAAAGTCGCCTCCTGCCATATCGCCATCACGGGTGGAACCGACCCACCGGGCCACCAAGCCCAAGGCAATCGCCCCACCGGGTCGCGTTTCGATGCGGCCCAGGGCTTCTTCAAAATTTAGCAAACAGAAATAATTTTCGCGGCCCTTACGGACAACGACAAAGCGCTTCTTTTCCACAGGATCAGGGTACAAACGGTCAAGCTCATCGTTCAATTGTCGTTGCAAGTTTCGGGTAAAGGTTGATAGCCATACCGTGCCGTCATTTTTATCGGCCCATACACTGGCGGGTGCGACATAGCCCAGGGTCTTACCAACACCCGTTCCAGCTTCGCCCAGCACAAAGCGCGGCTGACCGGGAATATCACAAGGATCAAATGCTGCGGTTACGCCGGCGGCAAACTGTTGTTGGCCTGGACGTTGTTCTGAATTATGGCTGGACAACATCTCATCAAGGCGGTTGCGCGCTTCCACCGGAGATACAGGCGCATCGCCGGACTTCGCTTCAAATCCTCGGTCTTCCCAATCGGGCAAGCGGTCCCAAACGCGAAAGGCCCKGCGCAAKAYCTGTGAATGAGGRGCGTCCCCATCAATASGTTCCCCCAAAGCGGCCAACACAGGCTTCGCCCACGGCCAACCRCCAGCGTTCATGGCRTGCGCCAAGCCCACYAMGGACAAACGKTKGCGTTCATCYGTGGTGGCTARRTTAAGGATATGGCGCAACAGCGTTTCGCYRACSCGGATCAACGTCATYGCTTCATCTTCATGATTGCGCGGCAGGGGAAGACCCAAAGCTTGGGCCAAGCCCATTGGCGTCGGCAAGCAAAATTCGGCGGGCTTGGCAAARGCAAATAATTCCAAGACATCRAAGGCTCGCMAARGATCAGSCCCCAAGCCKAGCCGTTGTCCGGTGCGTCTGGCATGACACACAATGGGGGGTACATTTGTGCTGCGCAACACCCGGCCTGCCTCGCCGAATGTACAGTTGGTAACCTCACCCGTGGACTCCACCCGATAAGCCGCACGCACCCCGACCACCAAAGCCATGGTTTCGGGCATAATGATTTCGGGTTGGCGTGGCGTTGGATTCGTCATGACCAACAGTATAACGGTCTAGCCCCACCTCTACACAATAGTTCACTGATATTGCGAAAAGTGCTATGGCTCATACATGACATTGTGCGTACGCAATCTAAAGCGGTTAAGCCTTGGCCCCATAAATTTTGATGTGGCGGCTGGGGATATCGTGGCCGTAACGGGGCCTTCTGGTGCGGGCAAGTCCTTATTGCTGCGCGCGATTGCCGATTTAGACCCCAACGATGGCAAGTTAAGCCTTAACGGTGCGGACCGTGAAAGCATGAATGGACCAACGTGGCGCAAAAAAGTCATGTACGTTCCCGCTTATTCAGGATGGTGGGCCGATGGTGTTGAACCCCATTTTGAAGGTGCCCAGCGCGCCCACGTCATTGATACCTTGCACCACTTAGGCCTGGAAAGCACTGCTTTGGGCTGGGATGTTTGCAACCTGTCCACCGGGGAACGCCAACGCTTAAGCTTTGCCCGCGCCGTGGTTCATGCTCCTCAAATTTTGATGTTGGATGAACCCACGTCCGGGCTGGATGCCGACAACGGTGCTAAAATGGAAATGCTGATTTCACAGTATGCAAAGGACGGCATGGGCATTATTTTTGTCACCCATGATGTCGGGCAAGCGGCGCGCCTTGGCACACGGTGCCTATCTCTTAAGGACGGCCAATTGACTGAGGTCCAACCATGAGTGGCACCTATATTCAGCTCAGCTATTTTGATTTGATGATTGCCTCCGGTTTATTGCTGGTGGCCGGCGGCTTATCCATTGGACTCAAACTGGGCCTGGAAAAGTCGTTGGGCATCGCCGCCGTGCGGATGGTCGTTCAGTTGAGCTTGATTGGCATGGTTCTTAAAGTTCTTTTTCAAACCACATCGCCGTGGTGGACGGCATTGGCCGCACTGTTCATGATGGTGCTGGCTGGGCGCGAAGCCATGGCGCGGCAAACTTTGAAATTGCGCGGTGTATGGTCCTTGGGCATTGCCACCACATCGTTGATATTGGCRGGGTCCATCGTYACCATWTTGGCCTTAACCACRGCAATCCGACCAGAACCTTGGTACGACCCGCGCTTTGCAATTCCTTTGTTGGGCATGGTGTTGGGCAATACGCTCAATGGTGTGGCTGTGGGCATGGACCGCCTAAGTGCGACGTTAAAACGTGAAAAGGATGCTGTCGAGGCGCGACTAGCCTTAGGCCACCCGCGCGCGATTGCCGTGCGGCCCTATGTGCACGAAGCCATGCGCGCAGGTTTGATCCACATCATCAACGCCATGTCAGCGGCTGGCCTTATTTCTTTGCCTGGCATGATGACGGGGCAGATTCTTGCGGGTGTGGACCCAACCGAAGCCGTCAAATATCAAATCCTCATCATGTTTCTGATTGCCGGATCAACGTCACTGGGTGCACTATGTGCCGTATTAGCCCTGTCCAAGCGGTTGGGCGATGATCGGGACCGCCTGCGCTTAGATCGTTTCCAATAAGCCCGAACAACAGAACGTTGACATTCGCGCCGAGCGGGCTACGCTACATAAAATTGTAAATATCGGTACAAAGGACCAAAACTATGAAATCATTTCTTAAACCCATCGCATTTGCGCTGGCCCTTGGTACCGCACTCACCATTGCCGGGCAAAGCTTTGCCCAATCGACGCTTGCCATGAAGTTCTTAAGTCAGGAAGAACGCCATGGGTATAATCTGCGTCTGCAAAAATCTAACGTTTCTTCTGAACGGTCCAAAATTACAGCCGAAATGAACCGCGCAATCAACAAACGCCGCATAGAACAACGCCGTTTAGAGCGCGCACAGGCTCCCAAAAAACCCTAGAGTCCCAATTTTTGAACCCACCCAACGATTATATTTCCTAAGTTCACAGACCAAGTGCCTAATTTCAGGCGAGGCCGTAAACTTGGCGAAGACCTCGTTGGGGCCGTGATCCTTAAGGGCTTTACGCCGTCGGTTATTCAGTGAATTTTTCCCCCGCTACATGTCTGTCACGGTCAGCTTAGTAAAGTCCGTGCCTTTGAGAAAGTTCGGCCGCACCAGCCCGTTGGTCTTCTTGTTCAAATCGCGGTCCTTGCTGTGATCGAGCGGGCAATTATGCCTGCGTTTATGGCGCTTTTTACCCCATTGTCGCACATGTAAATAGAGCCTTCCGCCTGCGCGCTTGTCAGCCCAGATGTGCCGATAGAGGCTTGCGTGACGGACTTTTGTGCGATCAGAAAAGGGGGCATCACTTGGCGGTGTTCCGGCCTTGGTCGGCCTCTTTTCTTCCCAAATCAGTGCGCCTGCACCAAAACGATAGCCGTGCAAACCCTTGTTCCGCGTCAGGTCCGGGCTAAGCGTGCCTTGGCTGTTGAAGCTGCGTTTTTTTAAAACCATATGATGGTAAACTTATATGGAAACGCGGTTGCGACCACCCTCTTTGGCCCGGTACAAAGCCTGATCCGAAGCCTTTAGGGTTTTGTCCGGCTTTTGTCCGGGGGTGTGTTGTGCGGCACCAATCGAAATGGTGACGTGGACATGGTTTTTAGTCTTGGCTGTGGTTTTTTGGGTCTTTGCCGGTTTTTCCTTGGGCCGTTCATCATCACGCAAGGCAAAGTGCGAAGCGGCAATGACTTCGCGCAGTTTATCCAAATGAGGCACGGCCTCGGCAGCGGATTTGCGGGGAAATAAGACTGTGAATTCTTCCCCGCCATAGCGAAAGGCCCGGCCACCCCCGGTGACTTTCATCATGCGGCTAGCGACCAGTTTCAAAACTTGATCACCGACATCATGGCCGTAGGTGTCATTAAACTTTTTAAAGTGGTCAACGTCCAACATAGCCACTGTAAAGCGCCCGCTCAGGGACTCTAAGTCATGCATCAAAGCACGGCGACCCGGCATATTGGTCAGTTCGTCGATATAGGCCAAGCGATAGCTTTCTTGCACCATGGCAACCAAAAGGGCCAAACAGCCAAGCGAAAACATGATGTGTGGCAAAAGGCCTTGTCCGGCACCGTGCAAGGCAAGGCCACAGAATGCAACAGCCCCAAACAAGCCACCGTCAATCGCTGTGCCGGTCCAGGCTGCGCGGGCAAATAAAACGGCCGTTACCACAAAAAACAGCAAAATCGCAGGTTGTGGTAACAATGACCAATAATCCCACACGGTATCAAACATACGGACATGCAGGGCTTCATCCACCCATGTGCCCGGACCGATGCCCGCATCCCAAATCACCAAAACAGCGATGATTTGAACCATGATAAAAAGCACCCAGCTGATCACACTTTTTGACACCATGCCACGGTCTGCCATGCCTGCAAGTAACACAGCATTGATCGGAAAAAGCACAGCAAGGGCGGCATATATAAGCGTAAGAGCGCGAGAATGAGCCCCGGCGTGTTCTAAGTCGGGCACAAAGGTTGCAAGCGTCCAATGCGTCCCCAACATAAGCAGCACCATYAACACCACCCGTGGCGATTTAAACCACCACCCCAATACGATGGCCACAAAGCCCAAAACATAGGGCAACATAGGCAAGACGATACCCAACGAAAAGGGGATCGTCACCGGCTTGAATAACAAGGCCATACCCAAGGCCAAAAAGACGATGGGGAACAGCAATACAAAAAAGGCATTTCTAGCGACCATACATTGGTGTAGAACGCAAAGACTCAAGATAACGTTAATTATGCAGCATAAAAAGGAACATGACATGAACGTTTGGATATTGCTAAGTGGACTTAATGCAGCGATGGCCGTTGGCTTGGGGGCCTACGGTTGGCATGCTTTGGGCGGTACACCCGACATTCGCGACGTTTTTATGATGGGCTCGCAATACCAAATGTGGCATGGCATTGCCTTGTTGGGAATCGGCTTATTGTTGAATTATGGCCCCAACCGTTATCTCACCATTGCCGGAATTATGTTTCAGACGGGGATCGTGCTGTTTGCCGGAACGCTGTATTGCTTTGGCGGTTTGAATTTTATTCCTGTCCAAGGTGCTGCCCCGTTCGGTGGGGGACTTTTAATGATCGGCTGGTTGATTTTGGGTATCCAAGGTGCACGTCACGTCCGTCTTGAAAAGCCTGCAAAACCATAAACAGTCCTATTTTGTGTCAGCGTTACATGCGACTTTATTGCTAGAGATGGTGAAGCTCCCCTCCCTTACCGTAATGCCCGTGCCCGTCGGCGCACGGCAGAGGTTTTGAGCGGTGACAACCCACTTACTCATGAAGTTTAGATTGGGTTAACCTGCCTGATTAGCCTTAATGTATTGGCTCTGATTTTGGAACCCGTTAAAAGCATCAAGGCCGAGTTTGATATCTTCTTCTATGTCTTTGATGCCTTTGCCATTCCCCCCATTGAAGACCTGGCCCGCCTGTAATCATCCATAGATAACCCCTGGCGGTCTGATGATACGCACTCGGTGTGGGCTCAATTCAACCCTAACCGAATCGCAAATATATGCACCATTGCCAAAAAGTTTGAAYTGAGTTTTTCGGAACGCGTGGTTAGGCTTCTCATGTCTTTCAGGSTTCAAAAGAATCGCTCRACCTAAAAGATCGACCATCACTTTTCTGTCGTGAACCTGCCCGCTGGTGATCATGAAGTGTCGAGACCGCCCGGTTTCATCGACAACCTTATCAAATATTGATTTCACAACACCTCAACGCACTTGTTCTGAGAATATAAAAATATCGTTCAAAATCAGGCGGTCATCAACCCGTTTWGGGCCCCGCCCAGGTTTTGGTATATGCGGTTGAACAACCGCTACCGTGAAAGCGGTGCAGCAYCAGARRAMYTCTATTCAAGACGGCGTATGNCCCCACTGTCATCGGCCGTTGGACCAAATCACGACCGAAAATGAGTAATCTTTAGCTCGGCAATTTCCATATTTCAGGGGCGGCTTTTAGGCGTTCAATTTGGGCTTGGCGTTGGCGTTCCATTTCTGGGGGCAGCCGATCGCCAAAACGRCCAAAGAGTTCGCTTTGATCTTCGGTATCGGCTATGGCTCCGGCGCGATCGACTTCCATCAGCTGAAGAAAACGATCATTATCATAGTCCAAGCCTTCCCAAGGAATATCGGCGTGCGTGGGCATGTCACCAAGTGGACTTTTGACSGCATTGCCGCGCCCATTGACGCGGTCRACAATCCAATTAAGCACGCGCATGTTTTGACCAAAACCCGGCCACATGAATTTTCCGTTTTCATCTTTGCGAAACCAATTGACGCGGAAAATTTGTGGAGGATGATCCAGCTTGGGTCCCATATTCAGCCAGTGTTGCCAATAATCGCCCATGTTATACCCACARAACGGCAACATGGCNAACGGGTCACGGCGAATGGCGGCTTGGCCTTCGGCTGCGGCTGTTGCTTCGGACCCCATGGTGGCCGCCATAAAGACGCCGTGATTCCAATCAAAAGCTTGATAGGCCAACGGATAGGTTTTGGACAAACGTCCACCAAAGACAAAGGCCGAAATCGGCACGCCTTTTGGATCTTCCCAAGCGGGATCAATCGACGGACATTGACCTGCCGGGGCCGCAAAGCGCGAATTGGGATGTGCTGCGGGTGTGTCCTTATCTGGGGTCCAGTCGTTGCCCTTCCAGTCAATGGCGTGGGCCGGTGGTTCAGACAGGCCTTCCCACCACACATCACCATCATCGGTGAGCGCCACGTTGGTGAAGATGCAACCCGAGTCCAAGGTTTTTAACGCCGACGGGTTGGATGTATCAGAGGTTCCCGGAGCAACGCCGAAAAAACCATATTCAGGATTGATCGCATACAAYYGGCCRTCTTCGCCYGGTTTGATCCAGGCGATGTCATCACCGACCGTCCAAACTTTCCAACCGTCCATGCCGGCAGGCGGAATCAACATGGCTAAGTTTGTTTTTCCACAAGCCGAAGGAAAGGCTGCCGCGATATACGTTTTTTCGCCTTGAGGGCTTTGTAAGCCAACAATCAACATGTGTTCGGCCAGCCAGCCTTCATCGCGCGCCATGGCTGAAGCTATGCGCAACGCAAAACATTTTTTGCCCAACAGCGCATTGCCGCCATAGCCTGAGCCAAAAGACCATATTTCGTGGGTGTCGGGGTAATGCACAATATATTTGGTGGTATTGCACGGCCACGGCACATCGACTTGATCGGCTTTGAGCGGCGCACCAACGGAATGCACACAGGGAACAAATTCACCGCTGTCGCCCAGAATATCAAGAACAGGTTGCCCCATGCGGGTCATAATGCGCATAGAGGCGGCGGCATAGGCACTGTCGGTCAACTGTACGCCAATGTGGGCAATGGGAGACCCCAAAGGCCCCATAGAAAATGGCACGACATAAAGAGTCCGCCCGGCCATGCAGCCTTCAAACAAGCCCTCCAAACGAGCACGCATTTCTGTTGGCTCCATCCAATTGTTGGTCGGACCGGCRTCGCTTTCATTTTTRGAACAAATGTAGGTRCTGCCTTCAACGCGCGCTACATCAGAAGGGTTGGAACGTGCTAAATAACTATCAGGTCGCTTGGTTTCATTTAATTTGATTAAGGTGCCGCTTGCGACCATTTCGCCACAAAGCTTGTCGTATTCTGCTTTGGAGCCATCACACCAATGAATTTTTGCGGGTTTGGTGAGATCCGAAATAGCTTGGATCCAGTCGATGAGACCCGTGTGAGATGTTGGCGCGCTGATTGACTTTTGCATGAATGAGCCTTTCACAATATATTTCCATAACAGCCTCGCGGGAGATTAGAAAGGTCCAAACTTTATATGTCCGCCAGGTTGCCATGGATATAGCGATAACTTTATACGTCTTGGATTTCCTTCAAAAATGTGTCCACTTGTGCCTTAAGTAAAAAGGACTTTTCTGACATCTCACTGGCCGCGATTAGGACATCGCGTGAGGACAGCCCGGTTTGCTCTGCGGCCTGCGTCACCTCAAATATATTGCTGGAAACTTCGTTGGTGCCGAGGGCGACCTGTTCAACATTTCGRGCAATATTATGTGTTGCCGTGCCTTGTTCTTCCACGGCGGTGGCAATATCTGATGAGATGTCATTGATTGAATTTATGATCCCACCAATGCTGGTGATCGCCGTGACAGCTTCTTGAGTAGCGCCTTGAACGCTTGAAATTTGCGCACTGATTTCTTCTGTTGCCTTTGCGGTTTGGTTGGCAAGGTTTTTAACTTCGGAGGCCACGACGGCAAAACCCTTGCCCGAATCGCCGGCACGCGCGGCCTCGATAGTGGCATTTAACGCAAGTAAATTCGTTTGATCCGCAATATCCGTAATCATCGCGACGACTTCACCAATTTTACTGGCGGCATCAGCGAGGCCTAAAATTTTATCATTCGTCAACTTCACTTCAAGGACCGCAGAATTTGCAATTTTGGACGACTCAGCGACCTGTTGTGCGATGCTTTGAATAGAATTGGAAAGGTCTTCCGATGATGATGCAACGATCTGTACGTTGGCCGTTGCTTGTTCTGAAACTGATGATACAAAATGCGATTGTTCAACGGTTTTCTGTGCCGTCGACGACATGGATTCAGCAGTCACTTTCATATTAGATGCTGATGCGGARACACTATCCAACATTGTTGCCACTTGATCCCCGAACGCATTGGTCATGGTTTCAAACTTAGCCGCACGGGCCTCTCTGGTCATGCGCGACTGTTTGCTTTTTTCCGCCTGCTGATCATTTTTGACCATGCTGTCTTTGAACACGTTGGTTGCCTGGGCCATTTCGCCRATTTCATCACGTTGACCTTGGCCRGGRATTTCTGTATTCAATTCGCCTCGTGCCAACGATTGCATTGCCTTTGTCATTTCTTTGAGCGGTGCTGAAATGCTCCGTCCAATCACAACAACCAGTCCTGACACGATTACAATAACGCAAACCAACAGTATAGCTGTGAGCATCTTCGTCTGACCTATGACGGTGTCCAAAGCCGCGTTTGCATCAACCACCTCTGTGTAAATCGCTTTCGTCAGTTCGTCCAGAGAGGTTTTTGCAGGCTTATAAAAGACCTTGAATTGACTAGATTCTTGCGCAAGAAAAACAGTTTGGTTGCCCATGGCGACAAATTTTAACAGATAGGTTTTGTTGGCGGCAGCCAATTGAGACTTAACATCAACAGGCAGCATTGAACTTTTAAGCAAGACGTCAAATGTCGCGCTCAAATCTGAAACTTCCTGGATGTATTTAGAATCTTGACGGGCAAGAAGTTCCATTTCTGCACGGCGCATCACATCTATGGTTTCGCGCAATTTGATGATCTCTTGTGGGGGTGAATTTTTGGTCAGGTCCGTAAAAGTCCTGTTAAATGTCGAAGATCCTTCACGGGCGGCACCAAGTAATCCCTCTGTTTTGCTAAAACCAAATTTTTGTTGTTCGGCAATGAATTGAGCCCAGTGCGCAAAATAATTGCTGACCCCAGCGTTTATGATCACCAGTGATTTTTGTTCGTTGTCATCCAGCAATTGTGCTGTAACGCGTTGCAAAGTTGGTCGTATCTTCGCTTGGGTAGCAGCTTGCGAGCTGATATATTTCGCTTGCGGTCTAAGAAGGAATTCTTTTTCCGTATAACGTGCATTAAGTAAATCAAAATTAATAGAACTCAGCTCCATGAGAACCTTATCTAAATGGTCCTTTGTTGCGAGGGCACTGGCCTGCTGTGTGGCACTATATAAGAAGCCTGTAGCCATTACCACCACACCAAATACAGCGACGAGGGCGACAATGAACAGTTTTGTTTTGATGGTATAATTGGACAACATCGCAAAATAATCCTAGGAAATCGGGGGTTAATACGTTGACCATTTATCGAAATGGTTCTTTTCGTATGATTGTTTCCTCAAGAACATATTCAAGCTGGTCAATTAATTTGACCTTATAAAATACCCTGAATATGAATACAGTTGCATGGTGTTCTCTTTTTTAAAAGAGTCTTTTTAGATTAATTTTAGGGGCATAAATTAGTCTGATTAATGAAAGTAAAGGTGTATTTAAATGGATACTCTTGGGACGGTTACAAAAGTTGATCCAAGTGCTCATGCCAGTCCGGCAAGCCTTCGGCAGAAGACTTAAAATTCAGTCGGATACCCAGGTTTTGAGAATCAATCAAATCTAGGCCATCGGAATCAAGAGCCTGAATGCGCCATTCATTTGCAGACCGACCTGTTTCGCGTTCGATATAAGGCGTGAACGGGTTTGGTAATATGCCTTCCAGGTGCTCTATTATTTTGCCTTCGGCTTTGATTAAGCCGGGGGTGGGGGCTAAATAATCGCTGGCCTTTGCCCACTTTGATAAGCCAAATCCGCCGACGTAATGAATTTTTTCCACCGTCATGCGCCACATCGAAAAATCCCCAAAAGCGGCATACGTCCTTGCACTTGGATGACGGGTAAGGTAGCGGGCGCGAATGGCTGCATCAGATTGCACGTCTATCCGTTCAACTTTCCCCACCAAGGTCGCCCGCGCGGACTGTAGAGGATTATTRGCGTCTTCGGYGGGTCCTTCCACCAACAGAGATGCGCGGGGATCCGCCAACAGGTCTTGCGTATGGGCGGCTAGGGTCGAAAACAAAAAAAGCGGTRCCCCAGCCATATCCAACGTCACACCGACCTTAGACACGTAAGGTCCTTTGGGTCCATCGCCTCCGCCTTGGCGCARGGTTGCTAAGGCYCCRAACATGACYTGGCGAGCRATCAGRCGGGCATTGCGYGCCGCCGCACGKGGGGKTTGCTTTGTTGCCATAGCCTGGATYAGTCTTCCGTRTGCCGCARAACCATGTCACGCAAGGAGACAATGCCGACCGGGGTGCGGCGTTCATCGACRACCAAAGCCCGCGACAGACCAAATTGCACCAACATGCGMACGGCATACCGAATATTCATATCGACATGCAGACTGAGAACCGGTTTRGTCATAATTTCGTAAACATTAACCCGGTCCGGMGARCGGTTTTCCGAGATGACGTGTTTGGCAATATCTGAGACCACCACCAGACCATATTCATCAGACGGGTCCCGGCATTCGGTCACCAGCGAACTCACACCAGCTTCGCGCATGAGGTTGATGGCTTCTGATACGGTGGCCGTAGCGTCAATGGTTTTGATTGACGTGGTCATTATATCGCAAACCTTGATGTAGTTTTCTTCGATCATATCCCATCCTCAACTTCGTGAATCAACGTTGGCAATTGGCTGGTTAAGCCAACAACATCCTCAAGGCTAATTTGACACGCGATTCCAGATCCTGGATCTTCGTCAAAGCGCCCTGCTTTGGCAATCGTTTCTAAAATTTCGCGTGCCTTGGGCTCGGCCACCAAAAAAATGATGATGTCACGTTGGGTTGCTAAATCTAGGCCAAAAAACGTTTTTTCCGGCTTTAGGCCTTCGCCTTGGGCACTGTTGATGACCGTGGCGCCGGTGGCCCCGGCTTCTCTGGCGGCGTCAATAATGGTTTGTGTAATTTCATCTTTAACCAACGCCATAATCATTTTCATATTCACAGGCTTGTCTCCTTTTTCCCACTTTTTTCAGGTGGTTTGTTTGTTCTTAGATGCCAAGTTTGATACCACTCGGCCATTTTGGCATAGGCCAAAACCGACATGATGGGAAACAAACAGGCAAATGCAATCATGCCGAAGCCATCAAGTAGCGGGCTGCGGCCCGGAATTGTCGAAGCTAATCCAAGTCCTAACGCAGTGACCACCGGAACCGTCACCGTTGATGTGCTGACGCCGCCAGAATCATAAGCCAACGCGACAATAGATTTAGAGGCCCAGATGGTCTGAACGAGAATCACACCATAACCGGCAATGATGTACCAATGCAGCGGAGTCCCACTGACAATGCGATAAGCCCCAAGCGACACGCCAATGGCGACCCCAAGCGACACCGCCAATCGCAGGCCCCAAGCCCGAATAGCTCCACCAGAAACGTGTTGGGCTTTTATCGCCACCGCAATCAACGAGGGTTCAGCGGCCGCGGTGGCAAAGCCAATGGCGGCGGCAAAAATATACACCCACATATAGTCGCGCCAGTCGACAATGCCCAGCAGTGCCCGGCCCCCGATAAAGGCCGGRTCRGTCAGTTGCAGAGCCATGGTTTTRCCGACSGGGAAYAAAGCCATTTCYAARCCCACCAAAAACAGCGTCAAYCCGACCAAAACATAAGCRAAYCCYGCSACGATACGTTTGGGRTTRGGRGGYACTTTTTTCAACACCACAACTTGAAAAAACAGCAAAATYAGAGCGATYGGCAGYACGTCAAACAGGGTGGACCATGAGGTCGCAAGAATACGATTGAATAASTCCATKSYCNTCGTCCCTTTACCGCATGATGCCATAGACCATGACRAACATCATGGGCGTTAGGCTGGCCAGGGCGATCARGCCAAAACCATCTGTCATAGGGTTGCGTCCACGAATGGACGTGGCAAGGCCAACCCCCAACGCTGTAACCAAGGGCACTGTAATGGTCGACGTGGTGACGCCACCCGAATCATAGGCGATGCCAATAATTTCCGGTGGGGCGAAAAACGTCAACACGACCACGCCCAAATAACCCGAAATAATCAGGCCTTGAATAGGCCAACCCTTAACAATGCGTATCACACCAATCATRATGGCCACGCCCACCGACACSGCCACGGTCATTCGCAAACCAAAGGCATAACTTTTCAGSGTCTCTTCAYCMCCARGAATATGYCCRGMTTCSGCMACCGTRCGSGCSGCTTNSGCGNGCCACSRMRATCARSGCCGGTTCKGCCACCGTSGTRCCRAAGCCCAAGGCAAAGGCGAACAACAACATCCACATCATACTGCCTTTACGGGCAAAGGCCTGGGCCATGGATTCGCCCAACGGAAATAATCCCATTTCCAAACCGCGCACAAAAAAGGTCAAGCCAAGGATCACCAGCCCGGTGCCGATCAAAATGTCTGTTAAATTGGGAAATGGCTGGTGAATCACAACGATTTGGAAAAAACCAATCACCACCACAATAGGGGCCAAATCGCGGGCGGATTCCACCAGCAACCGCGCAAAGCCTGTTATTGATTTCGTAAATTCGCCCAAAATATCATCCCCATGTGTAGGTCAGAGTGTAGATCAGACTAGAAAATTTCCCAGACAACCGATTTGCAACTATAATTTTGCCATAATGACACGTTCAATTGGCATTGCTCGAATTAAAATTATGAACAGTTGGAATTTTTATGGTTCAAACCATCGCACTGGTTGATGACGATCGCAACATTCTTACATCCGTCGCGATGACGTTAGAGACCGAAGGATTCAAAGTACTGACCTATAAGGACGGTGCTGAAGCRTTGCGTGAAATATCTCGTAACCCGCCGGACTTGGCGGTTATTGACATTAAAATGCCCCGAATGGACGGCATGGAACTGTTGGATGAACTGCGCAAGCGTAGTGAACTTCCGATTATTTTCTTAACGTCTAAAGACGACGAAATTGACGAAGCCATGGGCCTTCGTATGGGGGCTGACGACTATATCAAAAAACCATTTTCCCAGCGTTTACTGATCGAACGAATCCGCGCGGTTTTRCGCCGCCRSGAACCCCAGRCCGCCGCCRCTGAYRTTGTCATGCGGGGCGACCTGATGTTGGATGCGACTCGGCACTTGTGCACTTGGAAGGGTCAACACGTTAACTTAACGGTGACCGAATTTTTGTTGATCCAGGCCTTAGCCCGCAACCCTGGGCACGTCAAAAGCCGCGATCAGCTCATTGATGCGGCTTATGGCGAACATATTTATGTTGATGACCGGACCATCGATAGCCACATCAAGCGCCTTCGGCGTAAGTTTAGGGAAACGGATAAAGACTTTTCCGCCATCGAAACCCTGTATGGSGTTGGGTATCGGTATTTTGGCGCGTAAGAAATGACCTCAGAACTTATGCCTCCCCGCCAACCTACCCGCACACAACGAATATCGCCGCTGACCCGACGTATTATGGCGGTTAATTTGCTGGCGCCCGCACTCTTGTTGGTGGGGCTGTTTTACCTTGGCGAGTATCGTCGCTCGTTGATTGTTACTGAACTTTCGGCACTGCGCAGCAACGGCGAAATTTTTGCCGTGGCGTTGAGCGAAAGTGCCGTGTCCCCTATGGGCGAGCAAATTTTGCCCGACTTGGCCATTCAAATCGTGCGCCGCTTGGCCTTAACGGCCCGAACCCGTGCGCGACTGTTTACCAGGGATGGGGCTTTGGTGGCCGATTCTCGGGCCTTATTACAACCGGGAGGGCAGATCGTCGAAGTCGGAAACCTAGCACCACCCAAGCCCGCAAAACAGCACAATACGCTGCTCGATAAAGCGTTTCGCTATTTAGACGTGATTTATTTCTGGCTCCCCGGTATCGAAGATTATCCACCGTATTTTGAAAATGTTAATCAACGCGCCTCAGATTATGAAGAAGTAATGGGCGCAATGCGGGGTGAGGTGTGGGTCGCCCATCGCAACATGCCGGATCGATCTTTGATGCTATCGGCGGCCTTGCCGGTGACGCGCTACAAGCAAACACTGGGCGTGTTGATGCTGTCTAAAACATCTGCTGACATTGATAATGTCATGTTCGAAGTACGTAAAGAGACCCTACAAGTCTTTTCCGTGACGCTGATTTTCACGGTTTTAGTATCGCTGTATTTGGGCGGCACCATTGCGCGCCCCATTCGCATTTTAAGCCGTGCTGCTGAACGCATCCGCATTGGTCATCACCGTCAACACACCATCCCCAAAATGAGCACCCGCAATGACGAAATCGGGGATTTGGCATTGGCCCTTAACGACATGACCGAAGCCTTGTGGGCGCGCATGGATAGCATCGAAGCCTTTGCGGCTGATGTATCGCACGAAATCAAAAATCCTCTGACCAGTTTGAAGAGCGCCGTTGAAACCAGTCGCCGGGTGACGAATCCTGAGCAACAGAAAAAATTGATGTCAATTATTCAAGAGGATGTTGAACGGCTTGACCGCCTCATTACCGATATTTCCGATGCCTCGCGCCTAGATGCGGAATTATCGCGCGCTGAAAGTTCCCCCATTAACTTGGCGCATTTACTGGCCACCCTTGCCGACCTTCATCGTGCGACTGAATCTGAACGTGGGCCGCAGCTAATTTTAGATGTTGAAGATCATTTGGTTGTTGGCGCTACCGAAGACCGCCTGATGCAGGTGTTTCGCAACCTGCTTCGCAACGCTATTTCGTTCACCGCCCCAGACGAACCCATCACCATCAAAGCGTGGCGTGAAAAAAGATGGGTCTTTGTGACCATCGAAGACAAAGGCCCCGGTATTGTCCCCGGTAAAGAAAAAGCCATTTTCAACCGTTTTTATACCGAACGCCCGGACGGCGAAGAATTTGGCCGTCATTCCGGTCTTGGCCTGTCTATTTCCTTGCAAATCGTGGAATCTTATGGCGGCAGCTTGAAGGGAGAAACTATTCTTGATGCCAGCCAAGCCCCACAAGGTGCCCGGTTTACGGTTTGCCTACGAACGGCCTAACCTCAAACCCAAAAGCCACCATTGATGACAACTTTAAAGACACTCAGTTTACGAATCGACAACTTATGTGCGGATAAGGAAAATATAAGATTGAGACAATACGGATCATTGATGATGATCTTGAATCCGAGGCTTTGCCTCAACCTGATGAGACGCCGAACATGATCTTCATACCGTCCTAAATGAAGATATTATCATGCCCAAAAAAAATGGCTTGAAAGGTCTTCGTGATATAAAAATGCGCTGCAAACGGCCATTCTTGAGATGTCGGCAGGAAGACGCAGAATGCCGATTGACCTTTTGAAATCCGCCACCGTTATGGGGGCCGATACAACGATGATCAAACCCTTTGCCCTAGACCAACGTCAAAATTGATGGATGAACTGGCGCAGGAAATCAGCCCATTGACTCGAACGCCAGTCCGTTTACGCTATTGTCCATGAAATGTATTCACGCCACGTGTGTTGCCTTGGATGGATCGGCTGTGTTGTTGCGGGGCGATTCCGGCAGTGGCAAGTCTGATTTAGCCTTGCGTCTGATCGACGAAAGTTGGGATTTGGTTTCCGATGATTATACCGAGCTTGAAGCCCAAGGTCATGAGCTATTGGCACAAGCGCCCAAGACCATCAATGGCCTTTTTGAGGTGCGCGGTTTAGGCTTGATTCATTTGCAGACTATAAATCGTGTGCCCGTTCAGGCTGTGTTCGACTTAAAGCCGTTGGTCGATGTTGAGCGATTACCTGAATTTACCACAGAGACATTCGAAGGGCTTGAGGTGCCGCGTTACACCCTGTACGGCCTGGAAGCTTCGGCCCCGGCCAAAATTCGGATGGCCCTCAAAGCTCAAACCTATAATCTATTTTTCAACCTTGAGGACTAACCCTATATGACGTCCGCCCCCGCAATACCCGCAAAAAAAGATCGCCTGATGGTTTTGGTCACCGGCATGTCCGGGGCAGGTAAAACGACGGTATTAAAAGCCTTTGAAGATTTGGGATTTGAAGCCCTAGACAATATCCCGCTTTCGTTGCTGGGCAATGTGGTGCACCCAAACTTAGTCGGCGACACACCGCCACTGGCCATTGGGGTGGATATTCGCACCCGAGACTTTGATGCGAAATCCTTAACGGATCATATTGAAAGYTTGCGTAAAAATCCYGGTCTGCGCGTTCAAGTTTTGTTTGTCGATTGTGATGATGAAGAATTGCTCAGACGCTATACAGAAACACGCCACCGCCACCCCCTGGCCCATGACCGMCCCGTTTTRRACGGGATCACYATTGAACGCSAACGGGTTTCACCACTGGTYGATTTTGTTGACTTTTACCTAGATACCACCGCGCGCACGCCKTATGACGCCAAGCGGTTYTTATCGCATCACTTTGMAGACGAAAAAGGGGCTCRCCCCATGGCGGTKCTGGTCACGTCATTTTCCTATCGTAAAGGTATCCCCAGAGACGCCGATTTRGTGTTCGATGTTCGCTTTTTGCGAAATCCGCACTATGATCCTATATTRAAGCCGAAAAATGGTTGCGATAGGGGCGTRCAAGACTACATCATAGCAGATGYGCTTTATGCTGATTTTATCCAGAATCTGACGAAMTTACTTAAACCATTGGTGCCCCGCTATGAAGAAGAAGGTAAGTCATATCTGACCATCGCCGTTGGCTGTACTGGCGGCAAACACCGATCAGTTTTCGTTGCAAAAACCTTGTCGGCATGGCTAGAAGAAAGTATGAGTAACGTTCGTCTTGTCCACCGCGATCTAGACGTKAACCCACCAGAAATCAGCCTYRGTGCTGAAGAARAGAACGGAAAAAATTGATGATTGGCATCGTTCTGGTTACCCATGGCCGTTTGGCCGACGAACTGATTTCTGCCATGGAACACGTGGTTGGCCCCCAAGACGCCGTCGCGTCCATATGCATCGGTCCTGATGACGATATGGAAGAACGGCGTAAGCAGATTCTTGAGAGTATTGCAAAATGCGATGATGGCGGCGGAGTTATCTTACTGACCGATATGTTTGGCGGCACGCCTTCTAACCTTGCCATTAGCGTGATTGAAAAAGCCAACGTCGAAGTCATTGCCGGGGCTAACTTGCCGATGCTGATCAAACTTGCCAGCGTACGCAGCGCCGGCGATTTAAACAGCGCCGCGGTTCAGGCCAAAGACGCCGGGAGAAAATATATCAATATTGCGTCCGAACTTCTCAATCAGGACGTCTAATGGAATCCGCAAGCGAAACCTTGGAACGGACTCTGACGATCTGTAATCAACGCGGACTGCACGCGCGCGCGGCGGCTAAATTTGTTAAACTGGCAGGCCAATTTGAGGCCACGATCACCGTTGCCAAAGATGGTCAAACGGTGGACAGCAGGTCGATCATGGGCTTGATGATGTTGGCGGCAGGCATCGGCACCACCATAGATGTCGAAATCACAGGCACTGAAGCCCAGGCCGCCTTAACGGCTGTTGAAGCCCTCATCGCCAGTAAATTTGGCGAGGAATATTAATGGAGGACGCGCCGGAAATCATTCTAAAGGGCTTAGGCGTTTCGCCGGGTATCGCCATTGGCATCGTCCATGTGCGCGAAACCGGAGCCATTGCTGTGCCCGAATATGCCTTAAAAAGCAGTAAAATCGAAGGTGAGCAGAAACGCCTAAAAACAGCCCTAAAAACGGCACAACAGCAAATCGGCCGCATGAAGGAAAAGTCGAAGTCCATTCCCCCTGCGGCTGCAGAAGAAATCAGTTTTCTGTTGGACGCCTACGCGCAAATGTTGGGTGATTCTCGTTTGGTGCGGGGTGCCTTTCGCCGCATCAAAGACCTTCGCATCAATGCGGAGGCTGCTGTTCAGGGCGAAATCAACGATATTCAAGCGGTCTTTGCCGCCTTAGACGATTCCTACATTGCCGCGCGTGTGGACGATATTCGCGAAGTCGCCAACCGCATCATTCGCGCTTTGATGAAAACCCACGTGAAACCGCTCAATACCGTTCCCAAAGGCTCGATCATCGTGTCCGAAGAAATGACCCCAGCGGATACCGCCCAGCTTGACCCWAAACGCGTGTTGGGYTTYGGSGCCGTGCARGGTGGYGCCCAAGGSCACACCGCGATYATGGCCTGYGCCCTGGGGYTSCCCGCCGTTCTAGGARCGGTAGACTTGTTTCTGTATGCCCATTCCGGCGACACTATTATTATTGATGGTAGCCAAGGTCGCATCATCTTGAACCCCAAGCCTTCGACCTTGGCGACGTTTGAAGCCCGCCAGGGAAAACACCGAAAATCACTTAAGCGTTTGGTGCGGTTGAGGCGACAGCCGTCGATTACCCGCGATGGCATCGGCATCCAGTTGGGGTGTAATGTCGAGTTGCCTATCGAAATGCCCGGCGTGCTCAGTTCAGGCGCAAGTTCTATCGGTTTGTTACGYTCRGAATTCATGTTTATGAACCGMGAAACCATCCCGTCRGAAGAAGAACAGTTTGTTGTCYTGCGYGATATTGTGAAGGCCATGRATGGSCGGCCCACAACGGTGCGCACCTTAGACATTGGCGGTGAAAAACTGGCGCAATCAATCACGCAAGACATTGGGCAAAGCGCGCAAAGTGCCCTAGGTCTACGCGGTATCCGCCTATCGTTAAAAAAACCCGAACTGCTGGACGCGCAGATCGCCGCTATTTTACGCGCCGGTGCGTTTGGCCCAGTGCGCATTTTATTGCCCATGGTGTCGTCAACGCGTGAGGTTAAACGCACCCGTGATATCATTGCCACGGTGGCGGCCCGGTTGACGCAACAAAAAACGCCTATCGCTGACCCCCTGCCACCGGTGGGAGTGATGATTGAAATTCCCAGTGCCGCCCTGACCGCCGATGCCATGGCCTCGGTCTCAGACTTTTTCGCCGTGGGGTCAAACGATCTGACCATGTATACGATTGCCGTGGACCGGACGGATGAACAGGTGGCGCAGCTTTATAATCCTCTTCACCCCGCCGTTTTGCGTTTGATCCAAATGACCGCCGATGCGGCGTTGCGCAACCGTATTCCCATTTCGATTTGCGGCGAAGTCGCCGGCAATCCCCGCTATACGGCCCTGTTGTTAGGCCTAGGCATTCGTGAATTATCTATGAGCGCCCACAATTTGGGGGCGGTTAAACAACGGGTCCGGGAAATAGAACTGTCCGCAGCCCAAGACCGCGCTCACTTCATCATGAGCCAAACCGATACCGGCCGAATTGCCACATTGTTGGATGATTTTAATGGGCTGGTTTAGATGCTTATAGGTTTAAGTGAGCCTAGAACGGGCGAGCTGGCCTTGCCTCAGGCTGAATAGAGTCTTCGGTATGGTGCCCTATGGACGGGATTTTCCATAACGGGTTCACTAAAATGGAGGCTCACCGGGGGTGCCGTTGCAAACCCACCCTCTTTCCCTTGATCCTATTGGCTTTGGCTGGTAAACCCTCACTTAAGTTTTTTAATCCCCCGTTTTTACTTCAGGAGACCGTCCATGAGCGATGCCCAAGATTATTCCGTAGCCGATATCAGCCTCGCCGAGTGGGGCCATAAGGAAATTGACCTTGCCGAAACCGAAATGCCGGGTTTGGTGTCCATTCGTGAAGAATACAAAGACGTGCAACCTTTGAAGGGTGCGCGCATTGCGGGTTCTTTGCACATGACCATTCAAACGGCTGTGTTGATTGAAACTTTGGAAGCCCTTGGTGCTGAAGTTCGTTGGGTGTCTTGCAATATCTTCTCCACTCAAGATCACGCGGCGGCGGCGATTGCCGACAACGGCACCCCAGTTTTTGCCCACAAGGGTGAAACCTTGGAAGAATACTGGGCCTTTACCCACCGTCTGTTCAACTGGTCTGATGGCACGGTCGCCAACATGATTTTGGACGATGGTGGAGATGCCACGACATTATTGCACTTGGGCAAAGATGCCGAAAAAGACATTTCAGTTCTTGATCATCCAGGTTCGGCCGAAGAAATCATCATGTTCGCGGCGATCAAAGAACATCTTGCCCTTGATCCAAGCTGGTATTCTAAAGCCGCCGCCGAAATTATGGGCGTCACCGAAGAAACGACCACTGGCGTACACCGTTTGCTCGAAATGGCCAAAGCTGAAACGCTTCTGTTCCCTGCTATTAACGTCAACGATTCGGTTACCAAATCTAAGTTCGATAACAAATATGGTTGCCGCGAAAGCTTAGTCGATGGCATCCGCCGCGCGACTGACGTCATGATGGCTGGTAAAGTTGCCGTGGTTTGTGGGTACGGCGATGTTGGCAAAGGTTCTGCCGAAAGCTTGCGGTCATCCGGTTGCCGGGTTTTGGTTACCGAAGTTGATCCGATCTGTGCCTTGCAAGCGTGCATGGAAGGCTTTGAAGTCGTCACCGTGGAACAGGCTCTGCCTGAAGGCGACATTTATGTCACCACCACGGGCAACTTCGATATCCTCACCGCCGCACATATGGGTGGCATGAAAGATCGCGCCATCGTGTGCAACATTGGTCACTTTGATAATGAAATCCAAATTGCGGCTCTGAAAGATTGCACATGGAATAACATCAAGCCACAAGTCGACGAAATCCAATTTCCCGATGGTCACCGCATCATCTTGTTGGCCGAAGGTCGTTTGGTCAACCTAGGCTGTGCCACGGGGCACCCCAGTTTCGTGATGTCGGCCAGCTTTACCAACCAAGTTCTGGCCCAAATCGAACTGTACCARAACAACGCCGATGGMAAATATAAGAACGAYGTTTACGTTCTRCCTAAGCACTTGGATGAAAAAGTGGCTATGTTGCACCTGAATAAATTGGGCGCGACGCTGACGAAATTGTCACAAGCTCAAGCGGATTACATTGGCGTTCCCGTCAATGGCCCATTCAAGCCTGACAGCTATCGTTATTAAGGGACCGGTACAGGCCAATCCAGTTAGACTGGCTTTGGCTTTACCCATTTATACAGCAAGAGGGCGGTCTTCGGGTCGCCCTCTTTTGTTGTGTTGGCGAGCCTCAAGATAAACCCCAACATAAGACCAACCTGCATAAATAAACAGTCCTAGAGATTGGGCTGGTCCCACAAAATAGGACAGGGTGATCAGGTGTATTCTCTCTTTTGAAGGAGGAATACGATATGGCGCAATGACGTAGCGCCTTGGAAACGATGTTTCCCTCCCTTGGGGCTTTGCCCCAGAAGAGGTCCTCTGGGACGAAGACGCGCTAAGGCGAATTTTAGCCCTAACTTTAAGGCCGGCGTGGCGCTTGATGCTTTTTAAGGTGATTTAACAATCCAAGCAATTACTTCCAAGCACAAGTTGCACCCCAACCAAGCCAGTACTGCGATAGACGGTCTWTGTGATATTTTTACCGGAGGTGGCGACCGCACCCGCTAAGATCACGATGATGAAGTTCACGGCCTTCATGCCAAGATTGGTCAGTTGACGGTGGAACAGAATTTTTTGGCAAAAGGGCTCAAACTCAGGCCATTTATTGAACCTCATAAAACGGGGTGTTCAAAAAAACTGAGGCTCCGTCAAGAAGAGCTTTCTTGCGCAGATGGGGCAGTGTTGGATGCCCCTAAAGTGGATCCATAGCTCCGAAACCGTACGTTCGCCAAACCTCTAAGGCCACTTTTGTCTTAAACTTTGGATGATGCTGTTTACGTTTAGACATTTTTAGACTTTCTTTCGTGAAGACCCGAAAACACCAAATCGTAGCTTAAGTCATTGTCCTATTTTTGGGGAGTAGCTCAAAGCCCATAGGTCGTCGTGACCCTTTAACGATCTTATCAAACGAGTAATGGCGACGATTTTAACAAACCCAATAAAATTGACGAGCCGTTTGTCATAACGCGGATTAAAATGGTGGAAATGCTTAAGTTTATTGCAAAATCGCTCAACGAGATGACGTTCTTTGTAGAGTGTTTTATCCTCGTTTCTCTGTTCTTTTCGGTTTTACCCCAACTATTTGTAGGGTGGCAAGGACAATATCGGCATCATAGGCTTTGTCAGCAAGAACGTGCGCGGGGGCAAAACTCTGAATCAAATTTTCGGCCTGAACAAGAGCATTTTCTTGCCCTGGCCCGGCAATCAAGCGTACAGAGTTAGCTAAGCCATCGCTGGCGGCATGGAATTGGGGGCTATTCGGCCCCCCTGATTGTCCCGCAATTCGTCACATTGCAGGCCTATATCCAAGTAGGCTTGTTGACAATTAAGGGATTCCCAACGGAAGTAAAATGTGATTCAAGCTTTCTTTTAGGAGAAAGTAGCAATGAACCCAGAACGTTTTATTATCACCGATAAGGTTTGGACACATATTTTCCCCGTTTTATCAGGGAAACCTAGGGATTGTGGCGTAACGGCCAACAATACCCGTTTATTTCTAGAGGCTGTTTTATAGCGTGTGCGGACAGGCTCCCCTTGGCGTGATTTGCCTTCTGGGTTTGGACATTGGAACAGCACCTTCATACCGTTTCTGCGTTGGGCACAGCGTGGCGTTTTTGATCGATATTTGAGAGCCTGTCCAGCGAGATCGATTTTGAATATGTTATGATTGACGGCACCATCGTTAGCGTTCACCAGAAGGCCGGCTGCGCAAAAGGGGGACTTAAGAATCAGGCTATCGGACGATCAAAAGGCGGGTTAAGCACCAAAATTGTAGCTCTTGTCGATGCCTTGGGAAAGCTGATCCGATTTASGCTTCTCCCCGGYCAACGCCATGACCTGCTTGGGGTGARRRCTGKGMKSAWWSAKGTGCRRWKTRMRRCWYYTSYYSKMRAYWRGATTTTGACATCGATGCCGAGTTCTTTCAATAGGGCTTGAACTGGGGTTTTAAATCC